>NZ_JADEXY010000020.1 GCF_015206885.1 Microcystis aeruginosa LEGE 91341
ACGTGGGGACGTGGGGACGTGGGGAGTAGGAGAGATGGGGGAATTTCAACTAAAACCCTAAAACCCTAAAACCCTAACACCTAACATCCTACTCCGCCAATCCCAATTGGCCCAATAGCTGAAGGATAGTTTTTCCGGTTACGGGATCTCGCCAATCGGGGGCAATTTCTGCCAGGGGAAGCAGCACAAAGGCCCGTTCTCGGCAGCGGGGATGGGGTATCTGTAATTCGGGCGTTTCTAAGATCAGGTCTTCATAAAATATTAAGTCTAAATCGAGGGTACGCGCTCCCCATCTTTCCCGTCGGACTCTCCCGAATAACTGCTCGATTTCTAATAATTTATGCAGTAAATCTAGGGGCGATAAATCCACTTGCACAATGGCGCAACCGTTGAGATAATCGGGCTGAGGCGGCCCGACGGCCGCGGTTTGATACCATTGGGAATGAGCTTCTAGTTTAATTCCTTTGACTCGCTCTAATTCCCCTAAAGCTTGCCCTAAAATTGTCGCTGAATCTCCTAAATTACTGCCCAGAGCGATCGCTGCCCGCTTCATCCACACCCTTCCTCAACAATAATTTCGGCTAATTCCCCCGTCGCTCCCAAAGATTTACCTAAAAATATATTGACATTTGGATGCTTTTGTGCTAGTTCAAAAACTTGGGCTTCGATCGCATCCGTAATTCCACCAGCAAAGAGGAAATAGGGCAGTATAGCGATTGTTTGGCTACCTTGAGCGATTAAACTCTCGATTTGTTGGGATAAACTCGGTTCTATCGACCAATAGGCTGTAATTGCTCCAAAAAACGCCGCTAGATTCTCCACTTCTCGATTACCCCCGGGGCGACGACTACCGTGGGACAGTAAAATGCGGTTTTTGGGGCTTAAATCGGCAAATTGTCGGGATAACAGCGATTTTATGCCCTGATAACTGCCTAAATGGGGCTTTAACTCTAGCTTAATTGGCGATCGCACTTTGGCCAGGGCCGCGGGAATATCTTCTTTAACGTGAACCCCCGACAGGAGAAACAGGGGGATAATCTGCAACTGGTTACATCCTTGGCCTTGTGCTTGTTGGGCAAAAGCTTCTATTTGTTGATGGAGTGGTGTTATCGCTAATTCTAGGGCGGCAGTCCCTACTAATACCCGATTATCTGCTTCTAGAACCGCTAGAGATGGGCTAAACTCTGATTTACTCCCTAATCTTTCGGCGGGTTGACTGATTTTTTCCTGAACTAAGGCTGCTAATTGCGTCACCGCCAAGGCTGGACGCGGATCGCGACTACCGTGGAAAACCAATAAGTAGGCTGAGGAGGTCTTCAAAGAAATCTTGCCAAAATAGTTTAGTTTTTAGCCTAATACATTTTGTCTCCCTTTAGGCATCAATGCCCCTGATATTCTCAATTTAGCTGGTAAGCGGAAAAACCTCCCCACTAGCCCCAAGTGCTACCATTTTACGGGATGTAAAGTGTGAGCAAATCAGCCCGCCGCCTTGAGTTAGTCTAGATATTGAGGTATAACCTAATTAATCGCCCAACTTAGTCAACGAGGCAGTTAACGTGAAAGTGGAAACAGACAGTAAAAAATTACCCTCCTACGAACAACCACCCCTAATAGAAGTGGTAAAATTACCTACAGTTTTATCATCAGAATCTTGCCGGATAGACGCAGCAGAAGATGATGATGATGAACTGGATTGTCGGGGAGTTTTTGTAGTTTCCCATCAACCGAAAATTTTATTTTCCGAAGAAGTAAACATTAAATCTCAGGAAAAATCCACTTGGAAACCTTGTGTTGTAATTGATAATTATCGACTCGAAGATGATAACTAATGACCTTTGGTATGAGGTGGTAGATGCAAATGTTGAGTTAACCCAAGGGGATATTATTCTTAATTGTCCTGTGGTTCGTTGGGCTTCTAAATCTGTTGAGGTAAGCAATCAAACAGAAATTGAAACACTTCGATCCTTAGTGGAAGTAGCTGAGATTGATCTGGTTGTTATCACCCAAGGCTGCGACTTAGAAAACAAGAAAGTCAATAATGTCATCCTTTGCCCTCACCTTGCTCTCAGTCAATATCAAGAATATTGGGAACAGACGATGAACAATATGAAACAAAATCCTACGGCCAAGGCGTGGGGGAGATATTGTGATGATATTAAAAATGGTTATATATGGAATCTTTCTATGCTCAATGAAGGGGAAATCGGCGACCTAAAATTAACTCATCGGATAGTTGATTTTCATGATGTGTACACTTTACCGAGGACTTTTTTGGAATCCTTCTTGCAAAATAAACAGCAACCTAGACTTCGTTTACGTCCTCCCTATCGTGAACATTTATCTCAAGCTTTCGCTAGATTTTTTATGCGAGTTGGTTTACCTACAGGAGTAAAAAAAGTCTGGTAATAGATAAATCACCTTAACTTTTACCAATAACTACCTATAGGGAAAGATTGGTTTTTTGACGATTCGATAAATCCTATGGTTTCCTATTCACAGTTCTAGCTTTGTGGGCGATTTGGTTCACTTGATAACAAATTATTGCGATAGCTTGCCATTAACTAATTTTCAGCGATAATCTAAAGTCAGAGTCCATCGGGAGATAAGATCATGAACTTTCGTCTAGTTCTATTTTCAGGCCTAGTAACGGCTTTAGTTGGTGCTGGTATCGGTTATGGCATTAGTCGCATTGAACGCAATCCCAGCCAAGTCAACTATAAAAACCCCTATAACTATCAAATCATCTATGGACGTTATTTGACCGGTGCCGGGGCAGCCCTGGGCTTCTGTGTGGGTGCGGGTTTACAGATGGTCAAAGAACTCAAAGAAGAAAGAGACAGAGAAATGGGCATCCTAGATGATGGCTCAGAATTCTAGTCTTTTGGGGCTAATTCCTCAAGAATGATAAATTGAACGTGATTAATCGCTAAATCGCCGATGGGAACTTGGGTTTTTAACACCGGTTGTCCTTGACTGAGCATTCGTTCAAAGGGGATATCTTTGGCAATTTCCGTGTGATACCAAGCTAAACCCATAAAGAAACGATTGGGATAGGGACCGCCTTCAAAAATATCATCGGGATTCGATTCCATGGGAACCCAACCGATAGAGGGCAGATAAAATTCCATCCAGACGTGATTGTAATCCGGTTCGAGGGGTAAATTACGTTCGAGGGGATGGGGTGGGCATTTATAGCGTCCTACCGTGCGACAGGCAATACCATTGAGACGACACAAAGCCAATAATAAACCCACATATTCCCCACAGGAACCGACTCCGCGCCGCAGGGCAATATCAGGGGTGTCGATGTTGGGTTTGATACCGTAGGAAAGCTGATCATAGACGTAATTACGAATACTATAAACTTTTCGGAGGAGATTGGTTTCCCGACCGGTCGCTTCTTCGGCAGCATTGAGGATAATTTCTGTATTCATGGCCAGATCATCATTATCAATCAAATAGCGATCGGGAAAATCGGCGGGTAAGGCGGGTAAATCTTCGCAATCTTGGGGAGTAATTTGGTATTTAATACCCCACACTTCTAATACTACTTTCCACCCAAAAATATGACGTTGTTTGCCGGTTATTTGCTCGAACTTAAATACTGCCACCCGCTGCCCGTCCTGAATTTCTTCAATAAAAGGCAATCCCACTGCTTCGACACTGCGAATTTTTTGCCGTGGTGTTTCTAAGGGTAAAGCGATGCGCCATTCCACATCTTTTAGTTCGATATTATAGAGGGGTTCCAATTCCTCGACGTAGGATAATTCAATCAGATAACCGTTAGAAAGGGCGTATTTTTTAGCGGGATCGTAGTGAAAATATAGAGGATGGACAAAAGTACGCGGACGATAACTAAGTTCGTGAACTTGTTCGGAATTGGGATTATCGCGGATACAGGGTTCTTGGAAAGCATAGGCTACATATAGGATATCCTTGCCACTGTTAGCATCGCGATAAAATGCTAATCCCGTCGGCGATTCAAAAGGAGTTATCATGCTAAAAAGCTGTTCTCCCGTGGCGCGATCAAGACAGTAAACTGTTTGTTCTAGGGTATCCGTTAACCAAAGTTCTTCCTCGCGAATGGTGATATTTTCGATGCCGATACCCGGCGCGTATAAACGAGTAATTTCCTGTCCCGATTGGCGATCGAATATAAAAATTTGTCCAGAACGTTGACAAGTGACATAAATTGTGTTACCGGTTACGGCGACTCCGTTAGCGGTGTAGGGAAGACGGGTGAAAAATTTCGGGGTAAAATCTTCGAGAGTGCAGCAGTAGAGATTTTCGCGAGTGGTAAACCAGAGGTTATTTTGATCATCGATTGCCAATCCCGTCGTCCCGACGAATTCTTGCCAGCGATGGGAATTAAGTACACTTGTATGACCATTATCGAGGACAATTTGGTATAAATAGCCGTTTTTTGCGTCGATAGCGATTAATTTGTCATCTTGAAATACAATTCCGTGCAGGGCCGTGGCGCTAATCGGACGAATCGTTTGACGATGGGAGGGAAGACTGGCAGGATCGAAAATCATAGGAGGAAACGAAAAGGGAGAGCGTTTTTAGGTGAATAAAACAGCAATTCTCCCCACGATAGCAAATTTTCTCGCCCCTGAATGCTCGTAATGAACTGCAATCCCGAAAAAAATGTCAAGAATTGTCACCTATAGTCCCTCTCATACCCTTGTACCTACCTACGAGTGTTTCAATCGTTGCAGTTATTGTAATTTTCGCAGGGATTTAGGCACTGATGGCTGGTTAAGTTTGGAAAAAGCCAAAGAGATTTTAACTGCTTTGCAGGGTTCGGAAATTACGGAAATTTTAATTCTTAGCGGCGAAGTTCATCCTTTAGCAGCCAATCGAGAGTTATGGTTTCGGCATATTTATAATTTGGGAGAATTGGCTTTAAATATGGGTTTTTATCCCCATACCAATGCGGGGATTTTAACTTTTGCTGAGATGGAAAAACTGAAAAATGTCAATCTATCTATGGGCATAATGTTAGAACAAATGACGGTGACTTTATTAAATACTGTCCATCGTCAGGCTCCCAGTAAAGTGCCGTCCTTGCGCTTAGAACAGTTACAATGGGCGGGAGAATTAGCAATTCCTTTTACCACGGGTTTATTATTAGGAATTGGTGAAAGTGAATGCGATCGCTTAGTGACCTTAGAAACTATTGCCACTATTCATCAACGTTGGGGACATATTCAAGAAGTAATCCTACAACCCTACAATCCGGGTAAAAGAGAACAGTGGCAAAATAATCCTTTTGATCTGCAAAAATTACCCGCTCTAGTTAGACAAGCTAGGGAAATTTTGCCCCCAGATATTGTCATTCAAATTCCCCCGAATCTAGTACCCGATCCTCTTTTTATCTTGGATTGTTTAGCGGCAGGAGCGCGGGATTTAGGCGGTATTGGCATTATCGATGAAGTTAATCCCGATTACCTCCATTTACACCCCGATAAATTAAAGGAATTTTTAGCAATTTATGGCTGGGAATTAAAGCCACGTCTGCCGGTTTATCAGTAAACATTAATCAGGTAAAAGATAGCACTGTTAATGCCATTTAACACGCCTTACTTAATACCGCATAATTGATTATTAAGTAGGTAGGTATTAAAAACTTTCAGATGCCCCCCTTATTAAGGGGGGATTAAGGGGGGATCCCCCCACCTATCGGCACCCCCCTTATCAAGGGGGGCAGGGGGGATCGAACCTAAAATCCATTTTTAATTTAATTATAACCAGCTACTTATTCATTCTTAATTCTCCTGACGACCGACGACCGACTCCTAACCCTAACAACAATTTTTGATTTTTACCAGAGGTCTTATGATTCCCTCAAGCGAGCGCTACTGGCTCAAAAATGCCCATATTCCCGTTTCCCTCCTAGAAAATGAGAGGTTTTCTCCCCAAACCTCCGAGGGATTAACTTTAGTTAATCTGGAAATTAATGAAGGTAACATTAATCGCATCACCTCAACCATCCCCCCCGAAGATAATATTCCCGTTATCGACCTCAAAAAAAAGATTATTTTTCCTTGCTTTGTCGATATGCACACCCATCTCGATAAAGGTCATAGTTGGCACCGTTGTCCTAACCATGATGGCACTTTTGACAGTGCCTTAAAAATGGTCCTAGAGGATTCCCGACGGGAGTGGCGCTTAGAGGATGTGTATCGTCGCATGGAATTCGGTGTTAAATGCAGTTATGCTCACGGAACCGCAGCTATTCGCACTCATATCGACTCTTTTGGTCAACAGGCACAGATTAGCTTAACTGCTTTGGCAGAATTGCAACGACAATGGGCCGGTAAAATCACCCTGCAAGCGGTTTCTCTAGTTTCCCTTGACTACTATCAAACCTCCGAAGGAGCGGCCTTAGCAGATAAAATCGCCGAATTTGGGGGCATATTAGGGGGAGTAGCCTACACAAATCCCGATTTACAGGCACAAATTGATATTACCTTCAAATTAGCCCAAGAAAGGGGCTTAAATCTCGATTTTCATCTAGATGAAAACGGCGATCCCGATTCTACCTGTTTAGCAGCGATCGCGCGTACTGCTATCAAACAGCAATTTTCTGGACAAATTATCTGTGGTCACTGTTGCAGTTTAGCGGTACAATCCCCTGAAATAATCCAAGAAACCCTAAATTTAGTCAAAAATGCGGGCATTGCTATCGTTAGCTTGCCGATGTGCAATCTCTACCTACAGGATCGTCAAGAGGAAAAAACCCCTTTTTGGCGCGGGACAACTAAGATAAAAGAGATGAAAAAAGCGGGAATTCCGGTTGCTTTTGCCAGCGATAACTGTCGCGATCCCTTTTATGGTTTTGGGGATCACGATGGTTTAGAAGTCTTTACCCAAGCGGTGCGGATTGCTCACCTCGATACACCCTACGCTGACTGGGTAAATAGTGTCACCCTCACCCCAGCAAATCTGCTCGGATTGCCCCATTTAGGGCGCATTAAGACGGGTCTAGAGGCAAATTTGTTAATTTTCAAGGCTCGCTACTTTAGCGAGCTATTATCGCGACCACAGTGGGATCGCCTCGTGATTCGGCGCGGGTTGAGCATCGATACGACTCTCCCCGATTACCAAGAGTTAGATGATTTAGTTCTAGGAATCGAGCAACTCCTCTAGGGGTTTAACAAAAACTACCGATTCTAGGTTGATAGCACCGTAAATATGGGGAAAGGTCTCTCTTTCTAGCTCTAGAGTGGCATTTTCTGGGTTAGGATGTTGGGGCTGCTCCCATTTGACCGGGGACTGCAATTGTTCGAGAGAAATGGCTAAAACCAGCAAATCTGGCTGATTTTGATAAAAAGCGGCCACAACTTTCGGAATTTGTTCTAAGGTAGAGCAATGGATAAATCCCTCATTTTTTAGGGAATGCGCCCGATATTCCCCCATTTCACGAGCTATTCGCCAACCTCTTTCCGTGGTGATGTGATAGATCATCGCTTCGCCTCCTACTGTCACTTTATTCCTAATTTTAGGATATAGCCTGAAGCTGTCAGCGGCCCTCAATTCTCTTAAACTAGGGTTTGCTGAAAAAGTTTGTTGGTGGGGTTAGGAGTCAGGAGTCAGGAGTCAGGAGTCAGGAGGGGAAGTCAGAATAACAGAATGATCCCGCGCACTGGGAAGCAGAACCCTTTGCAATCACCTCCAGAAAGTGCAAGGGTTTTGAGTCTCTCGACTCGATTTCTCAACCTTTGTTTCTGGCACTTTTTTGCCTTATCAAGGGGAGCAGGGGGGATCCAAGGCAAAATCTATCTTCTATTTAATTAGAACCACTTACTTGGTCTCCTTTTACCTGATATTAACCATTTCCCTTTAAAATGAGCTTACCGAGCCAGTAACTGCCAAAATCTATGCTAGATAAAATATTTACTCCCAATCCCTACGCTGAAAAACCCGCTCCTCTACGTCCTCGCAAGGGGGTAATTATCGGTGTTGGTCAGGTGGGGATGGCCTGCGCTTACTCGATGTTAATTCAAGACTGTTTTGATGAATTAATTCTCCAGGATATCGCCACCGATAAAGTCGAAGGGGAAGTGATGGATTTAAGGCACGGAATGCCTTTTATTGAACCCACGGACTTGAAAATGGGAACCGTGGCCGATGTGGGACAAAATGCCGATGTGGTGATTATTACTGCTGGGGCTGCCCAAAAAGAGGGGGAAACCCGATTACATCTCCTTGAACGAAATGTGGCGATTTTTCGCCGTATTCTTGCGGATGTGGCTGTTTACTGTCCCAGTGCTTTAATTTTGGTGGTGAGTAATCCCGTCGATATCATGACCTATATTACCCTGAAAATAACCCATTTTCCGCCTTCTAGGGTGATTGGCTCGGGTACGGTGTTAGATTCTGCCCGTTTACGCTCTCTTTTATCCACCCAACTCCATGTAGATGCGCGTAACGTCCACGCTTATATTATCGGTGAACACGGGGATAGTGAGCTTGCTGTCTGGAGTTCGGCTAATATCGGAGGAGCAAGGTTACTCGAAGGAGATTGGCAGGATTTAAGCGCAACCGACCAAGAAAGCTTAACAGAAATTTTTCTTCAGGTTAAAAACGCCGCCTATGAAATTATCAAACGCAAGGGTTATACTAGCTATGCGATCGGTTTAGCTACCACGGATATCGTTAAAGCGATTTTACGTTCCCAAGAAAGAATTCTCACTATTAGCACTCTCCTCGATGGTCAATACGGTCTCAAAGATGTGTGTTTAAGTATTCCCTCGGTGGTTAATGAGAAAGGAGTGATTAAAACCCTGAATCTTGCTCTCAGTCCCAGAGAAACCCAACAGTTACATAATTCGGCCAAAATCATGCGCGATTTAATCGATCAACTCGAAATTTAACCTAGGGTTGGTTGCATAAATCTAAAAACATTGTTGGCTAAGATTTTTAGATTTTTTTGAACTGAAAAAGTGCCGACCATAAGAGCGAACAAGGGGAAATTTTAGGCACTTTTTCCCCGAAAATTAGTTAATTGTGGGGTGGACTGAAGCCATTAGTCCTAGAATTCCCGAAAAGTCTATTTTATTTCAGCTTGTTGTTAGGAATCTACTTAAAAGAGTTTGTTTAATCTGGCTATATGATACGCAGAAAAGTTCTGGCGATGGTGCTAAAATGGGGTGATATGCTGAAAGTTGAGTCACATCGTTACTCTCAGAAGTGTTATACAGTCGGCAGAATTGTGCAAAAAGTATATTGAGATACAGAAATGCTAGGAGAATTAGTTGAAATTGTAACCAAATTATTTGAAGTCAGCGATCGCTTGAAGCAATCTGAGGATGAAGATCGAAAACGGGTTATAAAGTATTTTGACCAAGTATGGGAGTGCCTTCTGGGTATTGAACAGGAACTTAGAAATGGCAACCCCTATCATGGCAGGTGGGGCGAACTTCAGGAATATGCTAGAAATTTTCCCAAAAGCATTAGTAAAGCTATAGGTGAAGATAAAGAAAAAGAGCTATCCTTGCTATTAGAAGCAATTGTAAATAATACTCCTGAAGACGATAGCGATATTCAAACAATTGCAACTACTGGTGGCAGATTTAAAGCACTTGCAGTCAATATTGCTACAGAAAATGGAGAACCTCCACCACCGAAACGACCTATACCTGTAAGCCGTAGAACTGTTGTGTATGCAGCTATCGGAACGGTTACAGCCATTGCGACTGGGACGGCTGGTTGGTTTGCTCGTCAATATCAACCATCTGTTCGATGGAAGATGGTTAGCTTTTTAGGAGAAAGCACAAAGAACAAAGTAATTCTTTTTGACGCTCCATTAATGATTAGTGAACGTATTAAAGCAATAACCAACGGTCAATTTATTATCGAAGTTGATACAACTGGAAACATACTAACAGAGGAAATATTACAAAAAGTAAGTGCGGGAGACGATATTCAATGCGGATTTAGTGGAATTTATTATGAACAAGAAAAATATAGACCCCTCTACTTTGGTTGTGCTGTTCCTTTCGGGTTGAGTCCTCAAGAACAAACTGCTTGGCTCTCATATAAAAAAGATCCTAACGACCAGCTAACTTATATACAAAGTCTTTACAGAGAAATAGGTTTGAATGTAATTCCTTTTCCAGCAGGAGCGACAGGGGGACAGATGGGAGGTTGGTTTAAGAAAGAGATTAATACAGTTGCAGACTTCAATGGGTTAACTATGCGTATTCCTGGATTGGGAGCAGATGTATTATCAGATTATTTCGGTATCAAGACAGATAAAAAGATTTTTGGAAAAGCACTCTCAATAGGAGAAATATCTACCGAGCTTGAAAAAGGCACTATACAAGCTGCTGAATGGATTGGACCGCACGATGACTTTCAGTTAAATTTGCATAAAGCAGGAGCTAAATACTACTACTATCCTGGATGGTGGGAACCAAGCACAACTTTTGATGTGCAAGTCAACAAAGATGCTTGGGAAAATTTGCCCCCAGAGTATCAAAGAATATTTGAGGCTGTTTGCCATGAAACCTACACAAAGATATTATCCGAATATGATCGAAGAAACGCTCGGACGCTTGGAGATATAAGGAAGTTAGAAAGTTCAGGAAATATCAAAATCCTACCATTTCCCGATGAGGTTCTACAGGTAGCTCAAGCTAAAACAGAGGAACTTCTTAAACTGTATGATGCGAATCCGCAGTTTAAGGAAGTACATGATGAGTGGGAAGGATTTAAAACACAAATGAGAAGTTGGGATGATTTATCCGACTTAACTAAAATAATGTCTCGTTTAAATCAACCCATAAATATGGTAGTGCAGTAGGTGGTTTAATTAGTAGTGTGGTTGGTCTGGTTTTTGGTCTTTCGGATAATGTAAATTCACAGTCTTGAATGCTGCTTGACCTTGATTGGGCAAGCGATAATTGAGGATATATCATTTAGCGATCGCCGCTCTGGTAGAGTGTGTTAATGAAATCTAACACACCTCTTTTTTCTCTAGTCAAACTATTTTTGACTAATCTCAAATGCTAAATCGTATCTGTAAAAACAAACATCAAAGGCAAGAAAGAAGTTCATCTGTCCTAAGATTTGCAGAAAAGGTTTTTAGATTTATCCAGCAAACCCTAATTAGCGATAAAATGGCTGTGATCTTCAAATTTGACCTGTTATATGACTAATCGCTCAGAAGTTGAGTCGGCTATTAAGCAACTGCCAGAGAGTGAAGTCCGCGCTCTGGCAAACTGGCTTCAAGACTATCTTGATGAGATTTGGGATAGACAAATTGAAGCGGACCTAGCATCGGGAAAATTAGATCGCCTCATCGCTCAGGCAGAAGAGGATATGGCAACCAACAACGTCAGAGATCTCGATGAAGTCCTTCGCAACGTCTGAATTCTGGAAAGCTTATACTGAACTGTCACCTGAGATGCAAGAGCAGGCGCGGAAAGCTTATCGACTCTGGCGGCAAAACTCACTTCACCCATCATTGCATTTCAAAAAGGTTGGTAAGAACCTTTGGTCTGCTCGTGTCAGTGGCGGGTGTCGAGCATTAGCCTTGAAAAAGGGAGATGATTATTACTGGATTTGGATCGGTGATCACAATCAATATGAGAGTTTTTTGAATTAATTCGTTTTGATCAGCCAGCTAACCACATAGTGCAATCGCCGATCAATACGCCAATTCGTTGCCTCACTAATTTCTGCTAATCTGTCAATATTGCTTTCTATTCGCTCTATTCCCTTAGGAAATTAATTTTGCACGACTACTTAATAGGTTTGAGGTTGAAAATTATCGGGAATATCTAATTCAAATACTTGATCATGAATCCGAGCCACATAAAGCCCTTCTTGCAGAATTTTTTCGCGTAATTCTGGGGATAAATCAACCGCCGCTAATATGCCATAGAGTTTTTTATCTTTGTGTTCGGGAAAAAAGCGGCGAAACCGTTGCAAAATACTTTTTAATTGTGTAATATAATCCTCTCTGGCATGACTTTTAACCTCAACGATATAAGCAGTATTTAGCTCACCATTAGTATAGGCAAGAACATCAATTTCTAGGTGTTGTCCTTCTTTACTGACTCGGACACTGGGACTAACAACTTCCATACCAAAGCGTTGTCTGAGAATCGTTTCCATTGAGGGAAGGGCAAGTCCTTCGGTAAAGCTGCCGAATTTGGCACCGAGTCCCCCAATTTGTTTACCCAGTTCTTTGAGTTGTTTGTCAGTTTCCTTCTGTTGTCGGGCGTTTTCCTTCTGTTGTTGACTAACTTCTTTTAATAGTAGTTCAGTCTCCTTCTGTTGTTGACTAACTTCCTTGAGTTGTTTGTCAGTTTCCTTGAGTTGTCGGTCAGTTTCTTTTTGAGCGGTAGTTAATTCGGCTAAGAGTCGCCATACATCTTCGGATGTGGTTGCCATAGATAATTTTTTCCTTCCGATTTGGTCTATTGCTATTTTAGTCAATTGCGCCGGTACTTCCTAATTTTTAACCTTCAATGCTCTCTTTTTTGTCCAATACACCTTATACCATTTTAGATGAGCTTACCCTAGCAACCTTAAGCGAATACTACCGTGCGATTAGCGTAAACCAAAACGCGATTTTGCAAGTGTAAACGTACCGCTCGCGCTAACACCACCCTTTCTAAATCCTTACCTTGACGAATTAAATCTGCTACGGTATCGCGATGGCTAACTCTGACCACATCCTGCTCGATAATCGGCCCCTGATCGAGATCGGCAGTGATATAATGGGCGGTGGCTCCAATAATTTTTACCCCTCGATCGTAGGCCCGTTGATAGGGATTAGCTCCCGCAAAAGCTGGTAAAAAAGAATGATGAATGTTAATAACATTGGGAAAAAAGTTAATAAAATTTGGGGTGAGAACCTGCATATATTTAGCTAAAATCACTAAATCTATCTGGTATTCCCGCAGTAACTCTAATTGTCTGGCTTCCTGTTCAATCTTGGTTTCGGCGGTAATGGGAAGATGATAAAACTCAATACCAAATTGATTGGCAACTGATTGTAATTCTCGATGATTGCTAATAATTAAAGGAATTGCTGCCCTAATTTCTCCCCCCTGTTGTCGCCATAATAAATCGAGGAGACAATGATCCTGTTTTGTCACCCAAATGGCTAGACGCGGGACAGTATCGGAAAAATGTAAAGACCAACTAGCCTGCAAAGGTTTGGCAATAGCGGCGAAAGCTGGTTCGATCATCCCACGGGGTAAATTAAACCCCTCTAATTGCCATTCTATCCGCATCAGGAACAATCCCGCCGAAAAATCCGTGTGTTGGTCAGCGTGGATAATATTGCCGCCATTAGCGTAGATAAAATTAGCGATTTTCGCCACTAGACCAATCTGGTCGGGACAAGAAATTAACAAGGTTGCAGTGGCAGCAGTCATAAATTATCGGCGGCAAGAATTGACTTTTTCTATCCCTAATTTATTACAATTTTAGGCACTTCGTCCCTTTGATACACAAAAAAGATCGTTTGTCAATAGCGATCGCCGATTAAATTTCCAGTCAAACTGATAGGCTCTTCCCTTGCTCAGAAGTGGCAAAATGCCGCTCGATTAGGGAGGGGACATCTTGGGGAGCTACCTGATTATAATGCTTTTTATCGGGCATAACTACCAGATTCGGGCCTTTTTTGCACTGTTTTAAACAGCCGGTTAATTTAATATTCACCGCTTCTCCCAGTCCTTTTTCCTCTAAACTACTCTCTAACCTTTGGCAGACTCTCGCACCGCCATTTTTCCAACAATCGGACTTCTGACAGATTAAGACGGTGGCTTTTTTCGCTTTTGTTGGAGCCACTTCTGGGGTTTTTTCGCCAGATAAATACTCAATCCCCAGTACCCTCAGTTTTAATTTTCCCTTTTTTGAACAAAGACTACTTTCTCCCGTCACTTTTAGCCATGAGTGGAGAGCAATATTGAGAGGTATGTGGTCTCGTAGTGTTTTTTCGGGCTTAAACCAATATTCCCGTTTATCAACACTGATTCTCAGGTATTTTACCTTATATCCGTCCTTAAGGACAAAACCGAGGAATTGACCGACCACTTGAAAGGGAATCATGGTAGTTGCAGATTTTGACATACTTTCTCACTTTTTACTCTTAAATTGCTAATTTTTCTCAAGGATTATGCTTGCCAACTGGTTTCTAGCCAAGCGATTAAACAGCCTCGGGAAGCCTCTATCTGTCGCAGGACAATCCACAGCTATAAAAGTTGAGCGGAGGCATCGATGCGAACCTGCAAAGGCTGATGGAGCAAGCATTGACATTCAATGTCTAAGGCCTGCAGCCGGTGGTACACTTGCCAGCGCTCCCAAGCACTAAGATTGAAGATTTTCTCACCTTGCGATGGCCATTTGTCTATACTCATGGGGCTTTTAATTGAGAAATATTAGCAATATAACTCTAGGCTGATGTTCTCAGTATAACCGACAACTGCAAATAATTATCAATAACTTGAAGAAAAAAAAGTTACCCGGTAGCGGCGATCGGCTAAAATCTTGCTATTGTTGCCTTGTCCGCTTTGCTGATCCTGGAATCGCTACCGCCTAGAATTGTCAAAGGGATAAAAATGGAGATAAAAAGATTTATTGACGAAAATTATGGATAAAAAAGCTCAAAAAACCGATAATTCAGCAGTTCTCTATTTTGATGGTGGTTCTCGCGGCAATCCGGGGAGAGCAGCCGGTGCAGCGGTAATAGTTTTAGCCGAGGGTACTTCCTTGACTACGACTAGATATATGGAGATAGCCACTAATAACGAGGCTGAATACACGGGATTGATTATTGGATTGGAAAAAGCCCAAGAATTAGGCTTAAAAAGCCTAGAAATTCGGGGAGACAGTCAATTAGTCATCAATCAAGTTAAGGGAGACTGGAAGGTAAAAAGCGATAGTTTACGTCCCTTTTATCAGCGTGCTTGTCAATTAGTCACCCAATTCGATCGCATTAGCTGGCGCTGGATTGAACGAGCTAAAAATAGTGTGGCTGACGCTGCCGCTAATCAGTGTATGAATGCGGCGAAAAAATCGCCAGAAAAATCGAAGGAAGGCGAAACTAATCTCAATATTCTGCTCCAATCCCTGAAACCAGTCCTAAATACTGAAGAATTCGTTTTCTCTTCCCTCACAGCAACAGCACTGGAACAGCTACAATTAACCCCTATCTGCCAATTTCAGGAAGAGGAAGGCATAACGGTGATTATTCCCCGTCAGCAAGCCGATCGCACGAACTTGCAGTACAAATATATTTATAGACAAATTACTCTTTCTGTGCATTCTAGTTTAGCGGCGGTGGGATTTTTAGCGGTGATTAGCAAGAAACTGGCCGCAGCAGCAATTAGCGTCAATGTCATTTCTGGTTATTATCACGATCATTTATTTATCCCTAGGGATAGGGTGACGGAAGCGATGGCTATTCTCGAAGAAATTAGCCGCTCATAACAGTTATCAGTTATCAGTTATCAGTAATCAGTTATCAGTTATCAGTCATTAGGAGTCAGGAGTCATACTAAATCCGTTGAGTATAAGCTACATATCAGGATAGGCAAAAGGCAATAGGCAAAACGGGCAATAGATAATCAGTTTTTAATAACTGGATTTAGTATCAGGAGTCAGGAGTTATCAGTCAGCTTGTATTTATTCTCCCCACTCCTCAATTCATAATTCATAATTCATAATTCATCATTCATAATTTATCATTCTCTTGCTGCGAGCGGATGATATCGATGGTACTTTTCAGCACACTAGCGATGGGAACTGCTATCAATAAACCGAGAATTCCTGCCACTTTGCCCCCGATAAAAAGAGATAGAATAATCCAGACGGGATTAAGTCCGATCATACCTCCCATTAAGCGAGGGGCGATGACATTATCATTAATTTGACCCACAATAATAGTCAGGGTCAAAACCTTTAACCCTAACCAAAAATCTTGAAACATCAGTAGGGTACTAATGCCAATAATGGTAAAGGCACTGGCAAAAGGAATTAATGTAGTTAGACCGATCGCCACCCCGAATAATAGGGCATAATCAACCTTGAGAATGACAAAAACAAAAATTTGAGCAAGGCTGAGAATTCCCGCTAAAATGGTTTGACCGGCAAAATAGGTTTCAAAAGTTTGACGAATAATCGTTCTTAATTTGAAATTCCAGGGAGACGGAATCCAACTTAAAATTCCCTCCCAAATTTGTTCGCCATAAAGAACCAGAAAGACAGTTAGAACCAGAACAAAGAGAATGTTTAGGATACTGTTGATAGTTCCCAGCACAAAGCTCAGTAATTGAGTGCTAAGAGTTTGTAAAACATTGGTTAGTCGTTCCGATAACTGGGTGATTGATTGCTCGATATAAATCGCATATTTCTGAGTTTTATCCCACTTTTCTAAATTTTGTATCTGTTCGGTTCCCGACTCGATCCACTGGGGCAAACTATTGATTAAACTGCTTAACTGCTCGACAATCTGGGGAATTAAAATTAAACCTAAAACGCTCAAGATTAATAGGGCAATTAAAAAGACAATAGCGATCGAACCACTGCGATTAACCCCGCGTCTTTGCAGCAGTTTGATGGGAACATCTAAGACAAAAGCTAGTAAACTAGCAGTGACAAAAATACTGACTAAGGGTTCTAGATAGCTAAATAATTGGAATAATAACCAGCCATTGAGAAATAAGAGCGGAAAAACTAGACTTAGCCGCAACCAACGAGGTAGTTGCTTAAAAAGCTCCATCATATAACTAATTTTGTCCTGAGAGAGTATCGAGGTAAAAAGAGACTTTTCTAACCAAAAATCCTCTTTCAATCTACCATCTCCTCGCCACTTTTCGAGTCGCCAGTAACCCTGAAACTCTTATCTTAACTGTATGGAGCTAAGCGGATTCGAACCGCTGACCCCCTCAATGCCATTGAGGTGCTCTACCAACTGAGCTATAACCCCGCGAAGACCATCTTTGAATATAGCTTAAATAGAATCATTTTGTCAAGGGGTGGAGATAAAAAAATTTGTCACTCTCAAGGCGATCGCTCATCCACAAGAGTAAAACAATCGCCCCCATTTAGACAGGAGCCGAAATTTGGGTTAAATAGGTTAAACAGTGACCCATGAGGAAATAAACTACTAACATAGCCCCTGCCGCTGCTGCCACCAAGGTTCCCGCCAGCATCAAGGAAAACTCTTGCTTGTCGAACGCTTGCTGCATTAGATGCAATGACCAAGCCACAAGACCGAGGTCAAAGATGAGAATCGGAACTAACATATTTTAAATTTTGTTAACTTTCCTCTATTCTAATACATAATTTTCCCTGGGGATAATCGGACGGAAGTTAAAAATAGGGATTTTTTGCTGGTTGCTCGATCGCGGTTGTCAGCCGTCAGCCATTGACTTTCAGTAATAGGTGTAAACCTTACTCTTCTTGGTTTGCAGCCTAAAGAAATCCTTTTCCCGAAAAAGCGACTCAATCCCTAGATTAAGTTCTGCAAATCTTGCTCTCATTTTCCCCAGCTAACGCACGGGTACTTGGTGATTTTGCAGATAATTTTTGACCTCAGCGATGGTTAATTGACCATAATGGAGCAAAGAAGCCAATAAAGCCGCTTCTGCCCGGCCTTCCGTCAATGCTTCGTAAATATGCTGACAATTACCTGCTCCTCCAGAGGCAATCACAGGAATCTCCACCCTTTCTGCGATCGCTTTTGTCAAGGCCAGATCGTAACCCGCTTGCGTGCCGTCGGCATCCATACTGGTAACTAACAACTCACCCGCCCCGCGTTTTTCCACTTCTTGGGCCCATAATAAAGCATCAATACCCGTATTTTCGCGTCCACCCCGAACATAAACCTCCCAACCGGGGTTATGCACATCCTTACGTCGTCTAGCATCAATCGCCACCACAATACACTGTTTACCAAAGCGATCGCTGGCTCGATCGAGCAATTCCGGATCGCGCACGGCAGCCGAGTTAATGCTGACTTTATCGGCCCCGGCTCTTAACAAATTTTTAATATTTTCTAAGGATTGGATGCCACCCCCCACGGTCAGAGGAATAAAAACCTGTTCCGCCGTGCGATAGACTACATCAATAATTGTGTCGCGATCTTCATGGGTAGCAGTAATATCAAGAAAAACCAACTCATCGGCCCCTGCCTGATTATACAAGCGAGCTAACTCCACGGGGTCGCCAGCGTCCTGAAGATTGACAAAATTAACCCCTTTCACTACCCGACCTTTATTGACATCCAAACAAGGCAAAATCCGCTTCGCTAACATATCCTAGACTCTTGATTGTAACAATGGCCATCAAACGATCGCACAATTCCCCCCCGGCAGCCGAGGAAAATCTGCTCACTCCCAATCCCACTATAGAAGAAACGGAAAAAGCAGAAGCGCAGATTCGTCCGCAATCCCTAGAGGATTATATCGGTCAACAGGACTTAAAAGCTAATCTAAAAGTCACCATCGCCGCGGCCAAAGCTAGACAAGAAGCGATCGATCATTTGCTCTTCTACGGGCCGCCGGGGTTAGGAAAAACCACCATGGCTTTAATTTTAGCGGCTGAGATGGGAGTGAATTGCCGCATTACTGCCGCCCCCGCTTTAGAGCGTCCCCGGGACATTACCGGCATCCTGATCAATCTTCAACCCCGGGATATTCTTTTTATCGACGAAATCCATCGACTGAATCGGGTGACGGAGGAGTTATTATACCCAGCGATGGAGGATTATCGGCTAGATGTGACGATTGGTAAAGGTCAAGCGGCGAAAATTCGCAGTATTTCTTTACCTCCCTTTACTTTAATCGGTGCTACTACCAAAGTTGGCTCTTTAACTGCGCCTTTGCGCGATCGTTTTGGCATGATTCAACGTCTGCGTTTCTATACAGTTGAGGAATTGACAGCAATTATGCTCAGAAGTGCCACTATTTTTAATATTCCCATTACTGAAGCGGGTGCGATCGAAATTTCCCGTCGCAGTCGGGGAACTCCACGCATTGCCAATCGTTTATTAAAACGGGTGCGCGACTATGTGCAGGTGAAGGGAGAAACTATTATCACCCCCCAGTTAGCCGCTGAGGGATTAAATCAGTTAAATGTGGATTCTATGGGTTTAGATTGGACCGATCGATTAGTATTAAAGACGATGATCGAACAGTTTCAAGGTAAACCCGTGGGATTGGAAGCGGTAGCGGCAGCCACGGGAGAAGATGCCAAGACGATTGAGGAGGTGTATGAGCCTTATTTATTACAAATAGGTTATCTTCATCGTACTCCCCGGGGTCGCGTAGTGACGGCAGCCGCCTACGAACATTTAGGTTTACTGGCGAAATTGCCGAAAAATAAGGATCGGAGTTTACCTTTGTTTGAGTTCTAGTTTTCTGGATAGGGTTGGCGGAATAAATCTAAAAACCTTGTTGGATTAAGACTTTTTCGGGGGGAAAATTCACACCCTACACCCCACACCCCACACCTCACACCTCACACCCTGCTACTAGGAACAACTTTTTCAGCGGACACTAATTACCAGCGTTTTAGCTCACTTGTGTCTTTAAATACTGCCTTGACTGCTTGAAATCACACAAGCCTTTATGTAAAGACCGTATGATCAAGATCGTAGTAGGTTATATTGTTGCGATTGCTTGCCGCTTCTAATCCAGACTGTGTTGGGATTGGTCAAAGCTATGCAATAGTAATCTTTTACAGTCAATAGTTTTTTAAATCTGTTAACGCCCTATGTCTGTCCTAAATAAAGAAAATCTTAAACTAGAAACTCTTACCCTGTTTCAAAAATACCAAAAAACAGGGGAGAATAAGTTACGGGATCAAATTATACGGTTAAACCTAGGATTAGTCAGAAGGGAAGCTCATCATTGGGTCAATCAATGCCATGAAAATTACGAAGATTTAGTGCAGGTTGGCTGTATGGGACTAATTCGGGCGATTAAGCGTTTTGACAGCAGCAAAGGTCATGCTTTTAGTTCCTTCGCTATTCCCTATATTCGTGGCGAAATTCAACACTATCTGCGGGATAAAGGTTACACGGTTCGCATTCCTCGTCGTTGGTTAGATTTAGGCAGACAAGCGGCAAATATGCGTCGGGATTTTCAAACTATCCACAATCGTCAACCCAATGATACGGAAATCTCCCTCGCTTTAAATATTTCGATCGAAGAATGGCAAGAGGTAAAACTGGCTTTCCAAAACCGTGAACCTCTGAGTCTCGATGCGACGGTTAATAACGATGAAGATAATAACACCTGTTTAAAAGACATCGTTCCCGATCCCGGTTATCGCAGCTTTCAACTTTGTCAAGAGGATTGCATTCGTTTACAACAGGCACTGGCTCAATTAGAAGACAAAACCCGTCATATTCTTGAATTTGTCTTCCTTAAAGATCTTACTCAACGGGAAACCGCCGAACAATTAGGCATTAGTGTTGTTACCGTCTCCCGTCGGGTGAAAAAGGGTTTAGAAATGCTCAAGGAAACCATGCTCCAAGAGGCATTTTAGCCCAATTATCGGTTCTCATCGCAAGTTCGTTATTAACTCCCAATCCAACTTTAAAAACTCAGTTATGGATTTTTTTCCCTGCTCCGATGCTCCCCGCTTATCTTAGCTCCAATAGCAAGTAATTTAAAACCCCGGCTAAATATTCATACTGCTCGATCGAATTATAGTAGTGAGCAGAAATTCTCACAATTAATGATGCTTCTCCCCAAGGAATTATCGGCACTTCAATCTGATATTTTTCCCACAGTTGTCTGGATAAATCTTCTGCTATCCAAGCATAACTAGGAATTAAAATTGAGGACATCGCTCCAATCATTGATTCTGGACAGGGATAATTGACCTGCAAGGCATGACAAAGCAAATTTCTGGCTTTTAAAACCAAATTACGATTCCTCGCCATCAGACCCAGTAAACCATCAATAGAGAGAGAATTTAAAAACTCGATCGCTTTTGGCACTGATAAATAGGCGCTGGGATCATCGGTTCCCATCCAAGCAAATTCTAACTGAAAACGGGAGCGATCTTGTCGAGGAGAATTAGCCCCATGGCTAATAGTTAAAGGTCGAATTATTGCCTGTTTATCCCCGCGCACATAGAGAAAAGCAGCCCCCTTGGGACTACATAACCACTTATGACAATTAGCAGTATAATAGGTGGGATTAATTGCCGCGATATTAAGGGGTAAAAAACCTAAAGCATGAGCGCCATCGATGAGAGTATCAATGCCCAGATTATTTAATTCTTGCACAATTTCTGCGATTGGCCAAATTAAGGCCGTGGGACTGGTGACATGATCTAAAACTACTAATTTTGTCTGGGGAGAAACAGATGCTAAAATTGCTTGACTAATTTCTAAAGGGGACTGTACAGGAAAGGGAATTTTAGCGATAATTACCTTTAAACCCCATCTTTTAGCTATATGTTTAACTGCATTAGCACAAGCATTATAGGTCTGATCGGTGATCAGAATTTCCTCATTTTCCTGAAAAGTTAAGGAATTTAACACCGCATTCACTGCTGTGGTTGCATTGGGAACAAAGACTAAATCATCGCTATTTACACTGACTAAATCCGCTAATTTTTGCCTAGCAATATCTAATAAACCCTCTAATTCTCTCCCCAAAAATGCTAAAGGTTGCCTTTCCATTCGTTCCCGCAATTGTTGCTGATAATCCAAGACTATTCTAGGGGTTGCACCATAGGAACCATGGTTGAGAAAATAAATATTATCGGGAATTAACCAATAGTTTTTAGACATATTGAATTAGTTTGATTTTATTGAGAACTAGAAAAAATAGCTGAAAAATTACCTATTGTATCCAAATACTGACTAGCTAGTATATTTATGACATAACCACCTATAGCGTTTTTCAGTCTGCTGAGGTACAAAAGTTATGGGTTTTAGGCAAAAGGGAAGAAAAATAGGTGTACTTCACTAGCTTAGGAAACGCTATATTTTAGATTAATCTCCCATCGTTTTCAAACGATGAATAATTTCAGTGACAAAAGTTTCTCCATCTATGAGAGGATGATTCTCTGGAGATTGATATTTTCCCGTTTTCACTTTCTGTTGGAGATGTCGGTTCATAGCTATTATGACTATCTACTGAGAAAATCAGCTTTACCTTAATTTTAAGCTAAATATCGACAAAAAAAAGCTCTCCGGGAAAAAGGAGAGGGGAGAGAACGAGTTAGAAAAAGTTATTAATGTAACCATCCTTTCAGACGACGTGCGACTTGAGGACGACGTAATTTTCGCATCGCTTTAGTTTGAATTTGACGTACTCGTTCGCGAGATAAATTGAACATTCCTCCCACTTCCTCTAGGGTATAGGGTTGACTGGTAGCTAAACCATAACGGAGGGAGATAACATCTTTTTCCCGTTCCGTGAGAACATCACTTAAAACTGCGAAAATTTCCTGACGCATCATCATCTCATTCATTTTATCTTCGGGAAGTTGTAGATCATCATCTTCCAAAAGATCCACTAATTCCGTATCTTCTCCCTTCCCTACACGATGATTTAAAGAGAGAGATTGACGACGCAATTGTAATAATTGCCGCAATTGTTCGGGAGTTATTTCCAACGCTTCCGCGAGTTCCCGTTCATTGGGATTGCGCTGTAAATCTTGCTTGAGAATGCGCTGCGCTTTTTTGAGTTTATTGAGTTTTTCGACAATGTGAATCGGTAAACGAATTGTCCGCGCATCGTTAGCAATAGTGCGGGTGATTGCTTGTCGAATCCACCAATAAGCATAGGTAGAGAATTTATAACCTTTATTGGGATCAAATTTTTCGGCCGCACGGTTGAGTCCGATCGCACCTTCTTGAATTAAATCTAAGAAAGGAACCCCGCGATTTAAATAGCGTTTAGCGATAGAAACCACCAAGCGCAAATTAGAACGAATCATCTTCCGTTTAGCTGTTCGTCCGCGATAAAGACGGTTTTCCAGTTGACGTTCATTATCTAATTCTAAAGCGATCGCCCATTCCGTTTTCGTCGGGGGACGATGTAAATTTTCTTGCAGTTTTTGGCGTACTTCTTCCGCTTCCATGAGAAACTTAACCGAGTAGGCTAATTCAATTTCTTCTTCCGCACTAAGCAGGGGATAACGGGCCATTTCTTTAAAAAATGCCCCAACAGTATCTTCATTGCTGCCTTTATCGTATCCCGTTCCACTACTCCCACGAGTGTTTTTTAGGGTTTCCGGTAAAGATTCAGTCAGATCTTCGTCAGTTCTTTCATTAAAATCCACGCTGTCCAGTTCTAAAGGATTTGTCTCCAGGGCAATGATTTGATTAAAATTATCATCAGCGGCTAGTTTAGAGATTTTCATAAGCAGTTATGGATGGAGTGGGGTTATAATAGCGGGGAAAAACTTAGTTTCTCCCAATGGGCTGATTGTTGCATTGAATTTTCGGGGAGCAGATTTTTTAAACGTTTTCTTAATTAATGGCGGCCATTTCTGGGATATAATTGGGTGCTTCTGTGTGGATTGTTACAAATCCCTCAACCAGATAATCAGATTTTCTGGTGAATAGGGGAGACTTTCAGGGTTTCCACTTATACACTCTAACTAAGGTTTTTGGTATTTGACTAGGTAAAGATCACGCTTCTTAACAATCAAGAGAGCAGTCAGCTTTTTATTAATATTCTTCGCTTTTTCTATTGAGAACCATTCTCACCTTTTGACTAACTATGGTGCAATTTAATAGCTAATAGTCAATAGTTATCATTAACTTTATCAATGCTTAAGGGTGGATAAAAATTCTTTTGGGAAGATTTCACTAGCTAAAAATTAAAATTTGTGAGCAAAAAATCAATATTTAAACTGTTTTTAGAGAAAATTAACTGGTTTTATTCCCCTCAAGCTTTAAACTATAATTTAAATACCCCATTCTTCCCATCACCCCATCACCCCACTGACTATGCTCGATCGCCATGCTACTCTAACTGTAGCGGAACCTCGCACACCTTACCAATTAACCACAACTGGACAACCGTGGTTAGAGGTTTTGGTCGATCGCCCTTATCCTAGAGATAGTCAAGAGGATCAGCAAATATTAACCTATAGTATCCCCCAGGATTTAACAGTAGAAATCGGCGATATTTTAAGCGTTCCCTTTGGTTCTCAGGTAATAGGGGGAATTGCCCTTAGATTTATCGAAAATTTGCCCGCAGGACTAGAAGAAAATCAAATTCGTCCCGTGGAAGATGTGATTGCTAAGGGCTTTTTCCCCGATAATTATTGGCAGTTATTGACGAAAATCGCCCAATACTACGCAACGGATTTAATCACCGTTGTTCGCGTCGCTTTACCTACGGGTTTACTGCGAAGTTCCCAACGTCGCATCAGATTAAAACCAGAAGCGATTCCCCCCGGTGCGGAAGTTTTTTGTACTCCCCTCTCCCGTCAGATTTTATCCCTGCTCAAAAATCAAAAAGAAGGCGATTATTCGGCGAAATACCTGCAAGAAAAAGTAAAAAATGCCAATTACGGTATCCGAGACTTAGTTAAGCGCGGTTGGGTAGAAAGTTATCTAGAAGCACCCAAAAGTACCAATATTAAACAAAAAAAAGCCATTACCCTGCTAATAACCGACTTTCCTCCGGATTTAACCGAAAATCAGCGTAAAATTGTCGAAATTCTCCGTCATCAGGGAGGAGAAATGTGGCTGCCAGAATTGGTAAAACTTGCGGGGACAAAACATTTTAAACCGCTCATTGACAAGGGTTATGTGGTGATTGAGGACCGGGAATTTCTGCGCTTATCCTCGGCGATTATGAGCAGGGATCAACCAAAAACACTCACTTCTAGTCAAAAACAGGCTTTAGAAGCCATTCAAACCCTAAAAGGTGGTGAAAGCACTCTCTTACATGGAGTGACGGGATCGGGTAAAACAGAAGTCTATCTACAGGCGATCGCACCTGTCCTGGCAGCGGGTAAATCTGCCTTGGTTTTAGTCCCCGAAATTGGATTAACACCGCAACTAACCGATCGCTTTGTGGCCCGTTTTGGCGATCGAGTCTATGTTTATCATAGCGCCCTCTCGGAAGGAGAAAGATACGATACCTGGCGACAGATGTTGACAGGAACCCCACAAGTTATTATCGGGACGAGATCGGCGATTTTTGCCCCTTTACCCCACCTAGGCATGATTATCCTCGATGAAGAACACGATAGCAGCTTTAAACAAAGTCAATTACTCCCCACCTATCACGCGCGTACCGTGGCTAAATGGCGCTCTCAATTAAACCATTGTCCCGTAATTTTAGGCTCGGCAACGCCATCCCTAGAAACATGGCTAGAATCCCAAGCTAATCCCCGTCTTTACCTATCTTTGCCCGATCGCATCCAAAATCGCCCCTTACCGCAGGTGGAAATCGTCGATATGCGACGGGAATTGCAACGAGGCAATCGTTCCCTGTTTAGTCAATCCCTGCGTTCAGCGCTGGAAACCCTGCGCGACAAGGGAGAACAGGCAATTTTATTCGTTAGTCGTCGGGGACATAGTACCTTTGTATCTTGCAGAAGTTGCGGTTATGTGCTGGAGTGTCCCCACTGTGATGTCTCTCTCTCCTATCACCACACCGAACCGGGAGCGCAAGAATTACTACGCTGTCACTACTGCAACTATGGTCGCATTCATCCGAAACAATGTCCTGAATGCGGTTCTCCCTATCTAAAATTTTTCGGTACTGGCACTCAGCGAGTCACCCAAGAATTAAGCAAAGAATTTCCTGATTTGCGCTGCTTGCGTTTTGATAGTGATACCACCCGCAACAAAAATGCTCCCCGGGAACTATTAAAACTATTTACTGATGGTGAATTCGATGTTTTAGTGGGAACCCAAATGCTCACCAAAGGGTTAGATATTGATCGAGTTACTTTAGTAGGAGTAATGGCAGCCGATGGTTTACTTTATCACTCCGATTATCGCGCCTCCGAACGCGCTTTTCAAACCCTCACCCAAGTAGCAGGGAGAGCAGGAAGGGGAGAAACAGAAGGAAAGGTAATTATCCAAACCTATACCCCAGAACATCCCGTGATTAGAGCAGTACAAACCCACGATTATGAGGGTTTTGTCGAGACGGAATTAATGCAGAGAGAGGGTTTAAATTATCCTCCCTACGGCAGTTTAGTCTTAATTCGCTTTAGTGGTTTAGATGGGGAAGCAGTGCAGAAAAGTGCTGAAAATGTCGCGGAGGAATGTGTTAATAATTTCGGTTCCGATTGGGATATTTTGGGACCTGCACCCGCAACAATTATGCGAGTTGCTAACCGTTATCGCTGGCAAATTCTGTTAAAATTATCGGGAGAAAAGGCTGATATAGGTCGTCTTTTTCTTCCCCTAAAAAGCTTAGTTTTACCCAAGGTAAGTATGGCGATCGATGTGGATCCCTTAACGATAGAATAATCAAGGATGGATAATGCGCTCGCAACGCGCTCGCTACGCGAGATCGCTATTGTTCACGGATGCAACCAGTTGTCTAAATCCGTCAAAGTGTTAAAGTCTAATAAAGCGAGTCCTAAGTCTTCTAACCGCTCCACAGGAAGATTACGGATGATTTCTTCTAGATTCTGGGGTATTTCCCCGAAACGTCGCTGAAGTTGACGGATGACTAACTTTAATGCTTCCTGTTGTACACCCTCTTGAACCGCTTGTTCCCTATCCTGTTGGTAAAGTGGAGCTAAACGCATAATAAACTCCCTATCCTCCTGTGTTTTTTTCGATAACGCTTCTAGATTTCTACTCAAATTATACAATAAGTTTAAAGAAGCCGATTTTAGGGGATTATTCGGCGATAATCTTTCTAATTCGTCAATTGCTCTCTCTCTTGTTCCTCCTCTACCCAATAATCTTAACCATAATGTCTCTGGGATTGCGGGTAATTGATGAATGACGACAATAGCTGTACCGAAACCCTCCGGGAGAAAATAAACCCCTTCTCCCCAATTGGGTTGTAATTGAGCAGTAAACAGGGATAAAATGCGTTCACTAGCTGTAGGGGTGAGAATCCATAACTTAGGTATCTCCTCCTCTGATATTCTCTGTTTATTTCTCTTTGCTTCTCTCTGGAAGATTTCACGGATAGCAAAGCGCTTGGACAGACAATCATTGATACCATCAAGGGTAATCCCATTGCGATAGGGTTCCAATAAACAGGGATTTTGGCA
Organism: Microcystis aeruginosa LEGE 91341; assembly: GCF_015206885.1. Lineage (GTDB taxonomy): Bacteria > Cyanobacteriota > Cyanobacteriia > Cyanobacteriales > Microcystaceae > Microcystis > Microcystis aeruginosa_H. The sequence goes on from NZ_JADEXY010000020.1 coordinate 27,202, forward strand.
TAATTTGCCTAATAATCCTAACTGAGAGGGAATTTCAGAGATATTAGGACTAAAATACACATCAATTTCTTTAATTTCTGAGGTGACTTCTTTGCTGACAACTACTGTACCGTAGGGAGAAAGAAGGGTTTCTAAGAAGTCTTTGCTAAATTTATCCCAAATAAAGCGAGTCACGGATGCAACCAGTTGTCTAAATCCGTCAAAGTGTCAAAGTCTAATAAAGCGAGTCCTAAGTCTTCTAACCGCTCCACAGGAAGGTTACGGATGGTTTCTTCTAGATTTTGGGGTATTTCACCGAAACGTCGTTGAAGTTGACGGAGGAGTAAATACGCTTCTCCCTGTTGTCTTCCTTGTTGAATACCTTGCTGAACCGCTTGTTCCCTATCCTGTTGGTAAAGTGGAGCTAAACGCATAATAAACTCCCTATCCTCCTGTGTTTTTTTCGATAACGCTTCTAGATTTCTACTCAAATTATACAATAAGTTTAAAGAAGCCGATTTTAGGGGATTATTCGGCGATAATCTTTCTAATTCGTCAATTGCTCTCTCTCTTGTTCCTCCTCTACCCAATAATCTTAACCATAATGTCTCTGGGATTGCGGGTAATTGATGAATGACGACAATAGCTGTACCGAAACCCTCCGGGAGAAAATAAACCCCTTCTCCCCAATTGGGTTGTAATTGAGCAGTAAACAGGGATAAAATGCGTTCACTAGCTGTAGGGGTGAGAATCCATAACTTAGGTATCTCATCCTCTGATATTCTCTGTTTATTTCTCTTTGCTTCTCTCTGGAAGATTTCACGGATAGCAAAGCGCTTGGACAGACAATCATTGATACCATCAAGGGTAATCCCATTGCGATAGGGTTCCAATAAACAGGGATTTTGGCATAATTTGCCTAATAATCCTAACTGAGAGGGAATTTCAGAGATATTAGGACTAAAATACACATCAATTTCTTTAATTTCTGAGGTGACTTCTTTGCTGACAACTACTGTACCGTAGGGAGAAAGAAGGGTTTCTAGGAAGTCTTTGCTAAATTTATCCCAAATAAAGCGAGTCATTTCAGTTATCAGTTACCAGTTATCAGTTATCAGTGACTACCACCTAAACTCGGTAGCTTGAAAAAGGTTAATTGCCTCAGTTGCTGATTTTAGCCTCTAGATTAATCATCGAGAATTGAGCAAGCGATCGCATTTATGATCTGATTCTAATTTATTGAGGGTCAGTAAGAATAGCGATAATTGACATTTCTTAAGGTTTTATCTCCCACTACTGATAATTAACATTAACATCGACAAAAAAACTTTCTAAAATCTGCTTAGATAAAGATAAATATTGATATTTGCTGTTAAATTATTCAGCTTATCGCCCCAAAAGGGAAACAAAAGGGGGTATAGTAGATATGGCCGCTTTTAATTTGGCTGCTGCTGATCGCTCTGGTTGATTGAGTTTAGCCAGAATTTGGTTTAATGATTCTAGGATTTGTACAGAAGCAAGTTCAGGGGGTGGTTCTGTGGTAATTGCCGTCAATTCTGTGACAATTTCTGCTACCATTACCTCGGCATCAGGAAAGGAAGCTTCTTGACTCTCGCTGGCGACTAAATCCCATTTTTCCCGTTCAAAATCCCGAATTAGTCGGAGTAAATCTTCGATTTGCTGCTTGATCCTAACTTGTTCTTCCAGTGCAATTGTGACTAAAGTGTTTCGCTTTCCCGCTAATTGTTGTTTTAAGCGTTGAATATTTTTATCGAGATTTTGTAATTCGCCAGCAGACATAGAGAAATAAGGTTAAATTACAGGGTTAATTCAATTATGATCTATCCATCTAAAAATGTCATTCCTTTGGCTGTCCCCCACTCCCCAACACCCAACCCCCTCACGGATCACAGAAAAAGCCTAGCTCAATCTGGAAATTTTGATTATGATCATTAAGTAATTGACTTGTATTCGCGATATAGATTCAAAGGAGAGAAACGGTGTCCACAGAAGTCATCGAAAAGCGTTCCACAGCGACAATCCGTAAACCAGCACCGCGTTATCGCGTTTTACTCCACAATGACGACTTTAACTCGATGGAGTATGTGGTTCAGAGTTTAATGCAAACGATCGCCGGTATGACGCAACCCCAAGCAGTTGATATCATGATGGAAGCGCACACGAATGGTACAGCCTTGGTGATTACCTGCATCCAAGAACACGCGGAATTTTACTGTGAAACCTTGAAAAATAAAGGTTTAACCAGCAGCATCGAACCGGATGAATAAAAGATTGCGGGTAATTGCCACTTACCCAGTCCCCCTGCGACTGGGAATTTTTATTTTGCTCTTACTTTTTCTCTGGTTGCCGATCGCACTTCCCCTCTATCACTTTTTTGCCACTAATGCTAATCTGGTCTCAATTTTGACCCTTTCTGTTCTCTATCTGGAATTTTTGGGGTTATCCCATTGGTGGGGACGGACAATTTATAGCGATGAGGGATTAGCCGATTATGGTTTGATTTGGCGAAGAAAAACGCTGATCGAGTTAATTAACGGGTTAGCGATCGGTCTATTTTTCACTTTCTCGCTTTTTCTGTCCCAAGCGTTCCTAGGTTGGTTAAATTTCTTACCCGCAAATCCCCCAATCAGCAAAATCATCCTGGAGGGGTTTTTAGTCGCTTTAGCGGTGGGTTTTGCCGAAGAATTGCTATTTCGGGGCTGGTTACTGCGAGAATTAGAAAAGGATTATCGTCCCGCTATCGCTCTAGTGATTAGTGCCTTAATTTTCGCTCTTACCCACTTTATTAAACCTTTAGCCGAAATTATCCGCACTTTTCCCCAATTTCCTGCCTTAGTCTTGCTAGGATTGATTCTCGGTTGGGCAAAACGCGCCCGTGGTGGTAATTTGGGTAAAAGTATCGGTCTGCACGCGGGTTTAGTCTGGGCATACTATATATTAAATGTGGGTCAGTTAATTAAATACACTGGTACTGTTCCCAATTGGCTAACTGGAATCGATAAAAATCCTTTAGCGGGAGTGATGGGTTTACTTTTCCTGACAATTCTCGCTATCTGGATCAGAAAAAAAGCAGTTTTGAGTGAACGATAGGGGATTAAATCAATTACTATAAAGGGGAAATTGCCCATGAGAGTTATAGCCGATGAATCGATTATTATCTTTTCTAGAATATCGCCCGCGTTTGCGTAATATCCTATCTTTTTGTTTCTCTCTTATCGTCATGCTGTTGATCGGTGTAGGCAAAGTCACAGCACAGGATTTAAATAATTCTACTCTGGATTTAGTTGCTAATATTTGGATGTTAACAGCCGGCTCTTTAGTATTCTTTATGAATGCTGGTTTTGCCATGCTAGAAACGGGTTTTTGTCGTACTAATAACGCCACTAATGTCTTAGCTAAAAACCTAATTGTCTTCTGTGTTTCTGCCTTGGCTTATTGGATGTTTGGTTTCGGTTTAATGTTTGGCAATACATCAGCACTAGGAAATAGTTTCTCTGGTGGCACAGGATTTTTCTTGGAAATTCTGACCTCTAATAATGAATACAGTCAATTCCAAGAGGTGTGGAAAGGTCGTTCAATTGCCACTTTATTTTTCTTTCAATTAACCTTTGCAGGAACTGCGGCGACCATTGTATCGGGAGCAGTGGCAGAAAGGGTTAAATTTTGGGCATTTTTGCTATTTAGTTTCTTTTTAGTTGCTTTTTCTTATTCTCTTACCGGACATTGGATTTGGTCATCGGAAGGATGGTTATATAACTTATTTAAGTTTCGAGATTTTGCTGGTTCAACGGTGGTGCATTCGGTGGGAGGAATGGCAGGATTAGTGGGTGCTTGGTTGCTAAAACCGAGAGATGGACGCTTTGGTTATAATCGCAAAACCGATCGTTATGAAGAAAAAGAAAGGGGAAATTTTGCTCCCCATCAGTTAGGATTTGCAACTCTTGGTTGTTTCATTCTTTGGTTAGGATGGTTTGGTTTTAATGGTGGTTCGGCGGTAAATTTGAATGATGTCCCCATGACAATTACTACCACAATGATTGCCGCTGCCACGGGGGGATTTTTGGCATTAATTTTTAATCCTTTAATTGGCCGCAAAGTCAGTTTATCCATAATGATTAATGGCATTTTGGGGGGATTAGTGGGGATTACGGCATCATCAGGTTATGTTAATATCAAATCAGCTATTATCATCGGTGGCATTAGTGGCATTATCGTCTTATTAGGGGAAGAATTTTTAGTTAAAACTAAAGTAATTGATGATCCAGTGGGAGCAATTTCAGTACATCTTTTTTGTGGTTTTTGGGGAACAATGGCGGTGGGTTTCTTTAGTACCAAAGATGCAGGAGAATTCGCCCTTGGATTAACACAGAATAGTCGCATATCTCAAGTCGCTTTTCAATTTTTTGGATGGGTTATAGTCATGGCATTTACGTTTATTTTTAGTTTAATTCTCTGGCTAATAATTGGCAATCTCCTCTACTATATGCAAGTAATTGTTTTACGTCAAAAGAACCCACAGGTTAACTTCTCTCCTGTTATCAGGAGTCAATCCTTCAATGTTTCTGACCTATTCTCCTTATTTTGGTCACGGGGAAGGGAAGGAATCCGGGTATCATTATCCGATGAATTAACGGGTAGTGATGGAGTATTTAGTGATTGAAAAATTGATGTTTATTTAATAAGTTTTTGGCAATCTGGATTATCTGGCAAAGCTCGCTCGATATCCAGCTTCCAGGCTTTGTCATTGTGCCAACGTTTTGCCCAAAATTGAGCTTCTTTAAAGTTATCAGAAGTTGGGGGGATTTGGCACAAAATTTCAAAAGCACCTTCTCTACCCGGCAGATTAGCCACAAAATTATTGGCAGCTAATCCTATTGCTTGCTGAATTAACATTAACTCATTTAATTGAGTCGCACACTTTTCAGAAAGCCGATTACCTTGTTTACTTTTCAAGTCTTGCAGTTGTTGAATAGTCTTGTTTAAGCTAATATTAAAATCTCGTTTAGCACAAATTTCTGGAATACTAGGTGAGGGTGTCACCACAACATCAGAATTCTTTTCAGGAGTCTTTAATGACAAGAAAGTAAATCCAAGAAAGCCTAATAGTGCCAAGAAAGATAACACTTTAGTTAAATCAGCAGGAGAATTTTCCACATCAAGTAATTTTTCTAATTCCTGTCTAACCCATTGAACATTAAATACCTCTTGATAAATTCGATTGGTCACTTCTAGATAATCATCATTTTTAATCACTAATGCTGCTTGCTGAAGTGCCAATTTTTCTGGTTTATTATCAGCCAATACTCTCCCCTGCAAAATGTCTTGATAGGTCTCTAATCTTGACCTAACATTTGCATCAGGATTTAAGAGAATGTTTTGTATTTTTTGGAGATGGGCTGCCGCTTTATTTTGTAACCAATTTTCTAGAATATGTTTCTGAATTAATTGTTCAATTTTTGGTTTTTCTTGTCCTTCCCGCAACTCGTTTTTATTGTCGATTAGCAAACGAATAACTATTTGGGTTAACTCCAAGTTATCACCAGTCCAAGCAAGAGTTTCCTCAATTAAAGTTGCTCGTTGGTTTTCCTCAAATTCGGCGGTTAATTTTTCTTCAGCCAGTTGATATGCTTCCCTTTGACTTGCTATCTGTGCTTTTCGCTCGGTTGGGATTTGACTTAACTCTAAAGAAGGCTTTTCTGACTCATTAATATCTTGATTTTCACTCCATTTTAAAGCTTCTTCTAAATCTTGATCAGAAAGAAGTTCTGGAGTACTAGCTACCAATTCCGCTTCCGGGTTAATCAGGATTTGTGGTAATTTGGCGGCGGCTAATAATTGCAATTCTTGACTAACGGTGATTTCTTCCCCGCGACCCCATTCTAATAAATTACTAGCTTGTTTTAATTCCTTAATAATAACCGGGGCGAGAGTACGATAGGAATGCTTGGGGTTAGCCAAGGCCGATTGGGCATTTTTAACTAAATATTGCCATTGTTCCTGTTCTGAAGCCAATTGAGACAGAGATAAAATTAGTTTTTGTAATTGCTGACGGGAAGCACTGGTTTCTTCCTGTTTAAACAGTTGTAACATCTGTTTGAGGATATCTCTGACGCTGATGGAGATAGAAGGGGCTGCCGCAATAGCTGGAGTAGATTTTCCCTGGCCGAGAAGATAGTTAAGATGGGCCTGTAATTCGGCAAAAGTCGCTTCACCGTTTTTAACGATCGCATCAGCTCCCTCGGCTTGCAAACCCAAGGGCTCCTGCAGCTTATCGATCAATATCTGAAGCAGATCATAACCCTTGAGGAACAAAGACTCTAATTCTTGATCCACTTCTAGGGGATTTTCTTTCAATATTGTGAAAGCATCCTCAAGACGGTGAGCAGTTTTTTGGATACTGCTATAGCCTAACATGGCCGCCCCTGCCTTGACGGAATGAGCGGCACGAAACATCTCGTTCATCTGTTCATTGTTGTTCACGAGATTGCCTAAGTCTAAAATCCCCTGTTCCAAAGTTTCCAGGTGTTCTTTTGCTTCTTCGATAAAATAGCCGAGAATTTTCTGATCGTTAGCGGAGTCCAAAGTCCTATCCCCCTTATCACGATGCTATCTAGTCCTGGATTGGCCTAGTTTTTCATTAAATATATCAGTGACTCTTAAATCATTATATAGCGTTTTTCAGTCTGCTGAGGTACAAAAGTTATGGGTTTTAGGCAAAAGGCAAGAAGGAAGAAAAATAGGTGTACCTCACTAGCTTAGGAAACGCTATAAATACATCAACAACTGCCTGTGAGCATCTCATGGAAAAATTAATGCGCTCCAGGGTTCGGGGGTTAAGCTTTTTGTAATTTAAATTACTTTTTGAGACAAGGTAAGCGGCATTCATGCAAAAATCAACAGTAAAGGGATTGGCGGAGATTCGGCTAATCTAAGAATAATTGGTTTATAGCGTTTTTCAGTCTGATGAGGTACAAAAGTTATGGGTTTTAGGCAAAAGGCAAAAGGGAAGAAAAATAGGCGTACCTCACTAGCTTAGGAAACGCTATAAATAGGTCTCAGCTTATAACCCCCCAAAAGCTTGGATTAATTGATAAAACCGAAAGTAAAGCCCAATTTTAGCCATTATCTGAGGAATTAAATGGTAGTGATCGGGTATTTAGCCTATTGACAGTTACTGCTGTCTCCAGTCTGATTAATAAGATATTGGAGTTGTACAAAGAATTTTAAATATCCATTATCGGGCTTTTAGACACGAAACTGCTAAAGAAGAGAACCAGACTATATTATTCTATCAGTCCTCAATTTAATTGAAACAGCTATGCTTACTATTCCCGATCGATTAACTGGAATCGATAAAAATCCTTTAGCGGGAGTGATGGGTGGACTTTTCCTGACAATTCTCGCCCTCTGGACTAGAAAAAAAGCAACCGATGTAAAACCTAGCAGTTAGACTGTCTTCTCTCCCTGACAGGTGTTTTCAGAGGTTTTTTCGCCCATAAGTATTAAGGGGTATGCTGCTGATATGTCCGATGAATGACAATTTTCTAGCGATCGAGCCTTTCCACTAGGGAAATTCGAGTTTATCATAAAAAGAAATCCTCTCTCAGGTAAGAGCGGTAGTATGGCTTACTCGACACAGCAGTTAATTGAAATCCTCGAGCGAGAAATGCACGCCACTTGCAAAGGGGAACGTCTGTTACTCTCTCCGGCGGAGCGCATTGATAATCCGGTGATTGCCAAGGCGATCAATCTAGAAAAGGTGGGCAAAGTCTTCGCCTATCAGGATTTTCGCCGCCAAATTCACGATTATCAACAACAATATCAGGTTTCGGGCATTATCTGGCGTGTTTGTCAATGGGGCGATCGCACTCTCCGTTATCCCGAAATTCATAATCAATTAGTTGCCGTCGCAGGTGACAAGGAAATTCTCATGGCTGCCAAAGCCTCGGTTTTAGATTTTTGGAACAGTATCACCCCTAATATGAATTTTTGGTGGGCGCTTAACTCCCGTCGTCCTATTTCTGCCGATTCTCTAGCTGAATTAGTCGCCCAGTCGGAATGGGCGGAATTAGATGTGGCGCGCACGGAATTATATCTCGGTCTCTGTTGGGGTAATCCTTTAGAACACCAGTATCAATGGGCGCAACCCTTTTCCGGTTGTCATCGCATTATCGCCGCCGTCGATGAACCCAGTTCGATTAAGGTCTGAGGGCGATTGATGTCTTGGGAATTATGAATTATGAATTATCAATTATGAATTATGAATTGGGGTGTGGGCTTCGGCCGTGAGCTCAGCGTTCGACAAAAGTTCACGCCGAGGTCCGAACGGGTGTGGGGTGTGGGGAGAATAAAGCTGCCCCCTGTCCCCTGTCTCCTATTGTAAAGTTTTGTTAATTTTTCTGGGATTAGGGCGTTTTGTAAAAATAGATACAGAATTGTATGTTATATATATTAGTGGGTGATTAAAAAAGTTCAAAATGCGATTTGCAGATCGGAGGAAATGATTATGTCCACAGAACAACAAGCTCGTGCCTTAATGATGCGTCACCACCACGCCGTTAAAAATCGTCAACAATCGATGTTAGACAGAAGTGCTTCTGAAATCGGTATTGACAATGATAATGGCCACGGGGAAACCGTTCAACGTCGCTTCTCGGCCGACTTCTCTTCACAAACCTATGATCGCTCTGGTGCTACTCTGAGTTAGGCTCTTAGATTTCGCCAAAGTGTCAGCTTTCAATCTTAGAATTAAGTGAACAATCAGCCCACACAAACCGAGATCGGAAGGTGTGGGCTTTTGGTTTTTAGAGATAGGGGTCAGTCCTAGGCTGATTACGGGGTTTCATCGGGATTTATGCCTAATTGCCGTAATTGCGCTGCTAAACGTTCCGCCCGTTGACGTTCAATTTCAGCATTCTGACGTTCGATTTCGGCTAATTCCGCAGGTAGGAGGATTAAATTGCCGTCTAGGTCATAAAAACGCAGCCAAGGGGCTTCTTCTCGTTGGATGCTGCCCATCCAGACTCCTAACCATAATCCCAAACGTTGACACCATAACCAACCGCGCTGGTCGGGAATAATTTCTTGATAGCATTGATTTTGGTCTAACGCCCAACCTTGCAGGGAAGTGGCATCAAAGGGATTATAAACGAAGTATTGGGAACAGCGAAAAGTCCGCTCATAGAGGTTTTTTTTGGTAGTTAAATCGATTTTTGCGGTGCTTTCTGACATTAATTCCACGATCACATCGGGATAACGTCCGTTTTCGTTCCAAACCACCCATCCTTGTCGTTTATAACTACCATCGATATCGAGGACAACGAAAAAATCGGGCCCACGAAAATTTTTATTAAAAACCCGCTCACGGCTAAAGTAAATAAACATATTACCGCCAACAAAAAAGTCCTCTCGATCCTGATAGGCTTGTTCGATAGAATCGATTAAGACATTCATGGCCTTGCGGTGACGGTGCGTTTCCAAAGGTTCTCCATCATCAAAAATCAAATCTTCTGGGGGAATGAGTGGTTCTTCCCAATCGATAACTGGAGGAGTGAGGGGTTGAGTCATCGGGGTTACGTCCGGGATAGAGATGGTTTTATTTTATTTGTAAGACGAGGCGATATTTAGGTTGTCCAGTTCGCAATTTTTCCATAGCTTCATTCACCTGGGAGATAGGATAGGTTTCTGTGACTGGTTCAATGCCATGACGAGCAGCAAATTCAATCATTTTACTGACGGTACTGGGACTACCCAAAGGACTGCCAGAAATCGATTTTTGACCCATAATCAAGGGAAAAGCATAGGTAGCCATGGGTTCAAGAACAGCCCCAACAATATGCAGACGACCCTTGGGACGTAAACAGGCGATATAAAGACCCCAATCGAGATTAACGTTAACGGTAGAGATAATGAAATCAAGGTAATTTTGTACCGATTGCAAGGCTTCTGGGTCTCTGGAATTGATAAAATGAGTCGCCCCTAGTTCTTTTGCTTCTGTTTCTTTGTCGGGACTACTGGAAAAAGCGGTTACTTCGCAGCCCCAAGCTTTGAGGAATTTTAAGGCTATATGGCCCAATCCACCAATACCAATGACACCAACTCGGGCCGTGGGTTTAATATCAAATTGGACAATGGGATTAAAGACGGTAATACCACCACAAAAAAGCGGGCCAGCTTTGGCCGCATCTAACTGCTCTGGTAAGAGAACTAACCAACTATGATGGGCCCGGACTCTTTCAGCAAAACCGCCATGGCGACCGACAATAGTTCCTTCGGCAGTAGCACAAAGGTTTTGATCCCCCGACATACAAGTTTCACAGGTGGAACAGGAACGGGAAAACCAACCAAGACCGACTCTTTGCCCTAATTTTAACTCTTTGACTTTAGCACCAAGAGCGGCGATCGTACCGACCACCTCATGACCGGGGACAAAGGGATAGGTGGTCAGTCCCCAATCGTTATCGAGCATACTTAGGTCACTGTGGCAGATGCCGCAATATTCCACCGCGATTTCTACATCTTCATCCGCTAATATACCCGGATCGTAGTCAAAAGGCTCTAGTTTTCCCCCTTTTTCTCGGGCAGCATAGGCTCTAATCATGATTAAGTCCTCTAGGATTGGTTTATTGGTTATCTTATCCTAAATTGCTCTGAGTATGGCTTGCACTAAATCCTGTTTAAAAAGTATAGAAGGATGGGAAGTGGAGAGAAGGGAACGGATTTGATCCTACCAGCGATCGCCAAATAGTTCCAAGGGTGATTTTTTGATGCTACAAAGAATAGGCAGCGGAGGCATCAGCAAAATTACTGGTTTTAGGTTACTCTTGATATATGGTCCATTACACCGATCTGGGCGGGCGTGCGGACTTTACCAACAAGTTTTGTTAGCCTCACAGGAAAACTACCAGCTTTCAACCGGGGCAAGATTAGACGGGGTAAAAGGCCCTTTTCTAATTTGGGGACAATTTTTGTCAGCGATTGTATCCTATTAACTACCGTTATTATTAGAGCGTCATGGGAAAAGTCATCGGCATCGACTTAGGGACAACCAACAGTTGCATTGCCGTACTAGAGGGAGGTCAGCCGATTATAGTTCCCAACTCAGAAGGGGGAAGGACCACTCCTAGTATCGTGGGATTCGGCAAGGCCCAGCGCCTAGTGGGACAACTGGCCAAACGTCAGGCGGTCACTAATGCCGAAAATACCGTCTATAGCATCAAACGCTTTATCGGTAGGCGTTGGCAAGACACGGAGGCAGAAAGGGGACGAGTTGCCTATCATTGCCAACGCGGTCGCGATGATACCGTCAATATCAAAATTCGTGGTCGGGAATTTACCCCCCAAGAAATCTCGGCCATGATCCTGCAAAAATTAAAGGCCGATGCCGAGGCCTATCTGGGAGAACCGATTAACGAGGCCGTGATTACAGTTCCCGCCTATTTTACCGATGCCCAACGTCAAGCTACTAAAGACGCGGGGATGATCGCAGGACTAGAAGTATTAAGAATTATTAACGAACCCACCGCCGCCGCCCTGGCCTACGGTTTAGATAAACAAAACGAAGATCAACATATCCTCGTTTTTGACCTAGGGGGAGGAACCTTCGACGTTTCTATCCTGCGACTGGGGAAGGGAGTCTTTGAAGTGAAAGCCACGGCCGGCAATAACCATCTTGGGGGGGACGATTTTGATAACCTCTTAGTGCGGTGGCTGGTGGAGAACTTTCAAAGTCAAGAAAACATCGATCTATCCAGCGATCGCATGGCGATCCAAAGACTGCGAGAAGCCGCCGAAAAAGCCAAAATCGAGCTTTCTAGCATGATTACCACCTCGATCAATCTCCCCTTCATCGCCGCCGACGAAACTGGCCCTAAACACCTAGAATTGGAACTAACTCGCTCTAAATTTGAGGAATTAACCAGAGAATTAGTGGAAAAAACCCTCGAACCCGTACAACAGTCCCTCAAAGATAGCGAACTGCAGCCTAGCGATATCAATCGTGTCATTCTCGTTGGTGGTTCCACCAGAATCCCCGCCGTCCAGGAATTAATCTCCCGTTTCTTTTCTACCGGCCAGATCGATCGCTCTGTTAACCCCGATGAAGCCGTTGCTTTGGGGGCAGCGATTCAAGCCGGAGTTTTAGGTGGAGAAGTGGAAGATATCCTCCTACTCGATGTCACCCCCCTTTCCCTCGGCATTGAAACCCTCGGCGAAGTCTTTACCAAAATTATCGATCGCAATACCACTATCCCCACCAGTAAATCTCAGGTTTTCTCCACCGCTGCCGATGGTCAAACTTCGGTGGAAATTCATGTTCTGCAAGGGGAAAGGGCTATGGCCCAGGATAATAAAACCCTGGGTAAATTTCTCCTGACAGGAATTCCTCCCGCTCCTAGGGGGGTGCCACAAATCGAAGTGGCCTTTGAGATCGATGTCAACGGTATCTTGAAAGTAGCCGCCAGCGACCAAGGCACCGGCAAAGAACAAAGCATTTTAATTAGTCATACTGGGGGGCTGAAACCGAACGAAATTGAAAAAATGCGCCTAGAAGCCGAAAAATACGCCGAATCCGATCGCCGTCGTCTGCAAATGATCGATATTCGCCACCAATCCGATAGTCTTTTCTATAGCTACGAAGTCACCATCAGGGAAAACAGTCAGTTAGTCGCCCCCGATATCCGGCAACTGGCCGACCAGAAGCGGCAACAGTTGGAAATCGCTCTGCGCGACCCCTCCCTATCCCCAGAAAAGCTAAAAACCACCTTGGAAGAATTTCGTCAGATTGTCCTCGAAATCGGTACCCGCATCTACACGGGTGGACAAGAGCAAAACCAATCCCTTAACGGTACTGGGTTTGAATCGATCGATGTCACCGAAAAACTGACTCGAGCCACCCGCACCAGGGCTACTTCCTCGAATACCTTCACCAATGGGCCAACCCTCTCCCGCACTAGAACCGGAACTTATAGTAATCTGGAAACTAAATCCACCGAATCGGACAGCGATGATGATCCCTACGATGGGGAAGAAATGAGCGCCAGTGACTATGAGGCCGTAGATTAAAAAGGGAAAAGCTATCGGTCGTCAGGAGACGGTCGTCAGGAGATAGGGTGATAGGTTTTTGGGGTGATAGGGTTTTGGGCTTCGGCCGTGAGCTCAGGCTTCGACGGTGAGCCCAGCCGAACCGCCGAACGGGTGATAGGGTGATGAGACAGCTTCCCCACTTCATAATTCATAATTCATAATTCATAATTC
>NZ_JADEXY010000261.1 GCF_015206885.1 Microcystis aeruginosa LEGE 91341
GGTGTGGGGTGTAGGGAGAATAAATAAAATAATCTCCTGACTCCTGACTCCTGACTCCTGACTCCTGACTCCTGACTCCTGACTCCTGACTCCTGACTCCTGACTCCTGACTCCTGACTCCTGACTCCTGACTCCTGACTCCTAACCCCACCAACAAACTTTTTCAGCGAACCCTAATTAATTTTATGACCTTAGTGATTTGTACGGGTTTTCATGATTCTAGATTGACGGAGGATTTTTTAGGACATCTGGGGAGCAAATCGGTCAAATTACGTCCCTATATTATTATTTCTCCTTTTTCTTACTTAAATGAAGCTTTTTTACCCGGAGAAGACCTAACCTTGATTGGGTTTAGTGCGGGGGTGGTAAATGCGATCGCTTTAGCCTATTATTGGCAAGCTCAAGGGGTGAAAATTCGAGCTTTAATAGCTTTGGACGGGTGGGGAGTGCCATTAATCGGTAATTTTCCCATTTATCGCCTTAGTCACGATTATTTTACCCATTGGAGTTCCTGTTTATTGGGTAGCGGTGGAGAAAATTTTTATGCGGATCCCCCTGTAGATCATCTTAGCCTCTGGTCGTCCCCCGATCGAGTAATTGGTTGGTCTGTTAATGGTAATTTTGTCCAACGCACCACAGCGTTAACTTTTTTATCTAAAATCGGTTAGGCGAGAATCAATTAAGTACAATTAGCTAGTCGCCTCCCTATCTTTCCTATTCCTTTACCGCTGCCGACTAATGAGTACACCAGTTCTAAGTTCTTCGATTCTCTTGGTGGGAATTGAGGAGAATATCGCTAAACTAGCTAGTGCGGACTTGCAAGAAGCAGGTTATCGTCCCCTGATTGTGCCTAGCATTGATAGCGCTTTCCCGGAAGTGGAAAGTTGGCAGCCAGCGATGATTATACTCGATCGTTTCCTTGCGGGGGAAGCGGGTGTGACTTTTTGTCGTCGTTTACGTTCCCAGGGAAGTCGCGTTTATATTGTTTTATTAGTATCTCAAGAAACCCTAGAAGAACGTCTCGCCTGTTTGGAAGCGGGAGCCGACGATTATTTTCTCAAACCCTATAATTCGCCATCTTTTCTCAAATTAATCCGTTTTTACCTGCAACCTCTGGAAACTATCCCCGAACAATTGCGCTTCGGTGACTTAGTATTGGATTTAGTCACTCGTCGTCTCTCCTATAAAAACAAAAATATTGAGTTGACGATGAAGGAATTTGAACTGCTGCGCTACCTGATGATTCACCCGAAAGAAGTATTATCAAGGGATCAAATTCTCGAAAATGTCTGGGGAGACGAATTTCAAGGAGAATCAAACGTTATTGAGGTGTATATTCGCTATTTACGCCTGAAAATGGAAGCTGGTGGTCAAAAACGCCTCATTCATACCGTGCGCGGTGTCGGCTACGTTTTACGCGAATCTTAACAGGAGACAGGAGATAGGAGACAGGAGACAGGAGACAGGAGACAGGAGACAGGAGATTATTTTTATTTATTCTCCCCATTTCCCCACACCC
>NZ_JADEXY010000262.1 GCF_015206885.1 Microcystis aeruginosa LEGE 91341
CTTAATAAGGAGGGTGCCGATCCCCCCTTAGTCCCCCCTTAATCCCCCCTTAATAAGGGGGGCATCTGAAAGTTTTTAATACCTATCTACTTAATAAGCTGCTGTGCATCTAAATGACATATTATTGAAATCAAAAAAACACCTAATTTGATTTTGGATTTCCCTTGTTTCAATCTAACTGATAACTGTTAACTGTTCACTGTTAACTGAATAGTGGGAGGTTTTCAAACCAAATTTTCTGGTAAAATGATTAAGGATAATTGGCCAAAACTTTATGAGGATTTAAGCCTGTGATCATCAAAGAGTTAGAAGAGCAACTTCTTGCCCTCAAACCTAGGGAAAAAGTGCAGGTAATCCAGTTACTTGCTCAAAGTCTTGGTGGTGATTGGCAGGGAATTGAGAAAACGCCTAAAGTTTGCGGCGGACAAGCCTGCATTGCCAATACAAGAATTCCAGTTTGGGTGTTAGTAGAAGCTCGTCGTCTTGGTTATAGTGATGCTGATTTATTAACAAGTTATCCGACTATTAAGGCTACGGATTTAGCTAATGCTTGGGTATATGCGGCAGCTCATGAAGATGAGATTGATTTGCTCATTGAGCAGAATGAGGCAGTTTAGGGGATGGCACGTTTTTATGCAGATGAATTGCATCATTCAACCTTTATTTTATCTCAGAGAATAAAGCATCTAAATCTTGACGACCATTAACAATTCTTAAAATTTCCACCGTTTCATTAATTACTCGATAGAAAATAATATATCCATCTAAAGGTAAACCTCTCAATGATGGTTTAATATGACTATAGCTGCGTCCTAACTTGGGAAATTGTACTAATTGTTGACACTTTTTGTAAAATTTTCTGAATAGTTTTTCACCTGCTTCAATATTTACTACTAAAAAATAATCGGCAATCTTGTTTAAATCTTGACTGGCTGAAGGCGCAATAATATAACGATTCATAATTATTTTTGTTGCGCTTTTTTAAATTTTTCGAGTATATCATTTATGACCTTTTCTCCATCTAATCCCTCTCCATTATCTAATTCTGCTATGGCAACGTCAATTTGTTGACGAGTTTCTTCTACCCATTGTAAGTAATCTTGATCGAGGATTTCTAGCAAGTAAAAAGCGGTATCTATGACTTGTTCTGAATTATTAAATCTGCCACTTTTTAACTGTTTTTCGATAAATTGTTCTTGATTTGGTTTTAGTTGAATATTCATGATGATTTTTGTAAGGTTAAGGGTTAAGTCGAGTGTCCTGTTTCATTTTACTACAAGCATTAGCTAAAATAGGTTAGTAGAGCGTAGCGTAGGTTGGGTTGAACGATAGTGAAACCCAACACTTTTAAATAATTGGGTTGGGTTTCGTTCCTCAACCCAACCTTGTATATTGAGAGAGGTGGTAGACCGTCCCAACCTTGGTCGGAAAAGACCGCTTCGTAGCAAGGGTCACCACCATAATCTCCCTGACAAAACTCGAACAGTCGCCGGGGTCGTGGCGAAAAC
>NZ_JADEXY010000263.1 GCF_015206885.1 Microcystis aeruginosa LEGE 91341
CCCCACACCCGTTCGGCTGAGCTCACGGCCGAAGCCCACACCCCACTTCCCCTAATCTTGCCACCTATGACGGTAGAATCCAGCTTACAACAGTTAAAAAGAGCTTCATCGGGACGATTACCCAGCAGTTACGGGGTCTATTTTAAGAATACCCTGGTGGCTCTCTGTCATGCTCTTGAAGATCATATCTTGCAAACTAGCAGCCCAGATAGTACAAATAAACCACTGGTTTTAGTCACCTTTCAACAGGGAAAATGGTATTTACAGGAAGCAGAGCGCTATTTAGATATTGCTCGCTCTTCTCGTCATATTGCGATCGCTGCTGTGGCCGATAGTGGTTTTTCTGAGCATAAAACCGGCAGTTTAGAGAATGTTTCCCTAGTGAACTTAGATAATAGCGATAGTTTGGTTAATGAGTGGAATTTAATCATTCTTTCCCCCGACTACGCCTCCATGGTACTCTGTCATGAGTTATCCCCGGAAGAATACCGGTCCGATAGTCAACCCCAAATAGACACGGAGCGAAAATTCTACGGTTTATGGACATTCGATCGCGATTTAGTCGAAAAAGCCGCTAGGATCTTAATTGAGCGTCTGCATCCCTATAATCCCAGTCTAGCGGCCGATTTAAGCAGACAACAGCAGGAAATTAGTCAAAATATTAATCCCATTCCCACGGATTTAACCGGAGTAGTCTCTCGCATTGTCACCTATCTGCAAACCAGTCAACAGCAGTTAGTCACCGTCAGCAGACAAGCGCGAGAATTAAGCGACTTAGAAGGACAAGCATCCCGTTTAAATAAAAATTTAGCCGCTAATAAACTGCAAGCTTTTCTAAGAATGGCTCAAAAAGTCGATGAAAGAGATATTGATAATCCCCTTGCTTCCCTACAGGTGGCCGCTTTAGCGGAAATGTTGGGACAATTGCTCGATTTACCCACCCTGAGATTACGACGCTTACGATTAGCAGGTTTATTATACCGCATCGGTCTAGCGGAGGCTCCGATCGAAGTTTTTAGACAGCGTGCCAGTCAGTTAGAGGGAGCAAATGCGTTATTTTGGCGGGATAGATCGGTGTTAGGCGCACAATTACTCGCCACTATGCCCGAATTAGCTCCAATTCAACAGATTATTTACCATGAGTTTGAATACTGGGATGGTAGCGGCGTTCCCAACGGACTAAAAGGGGAAGAAATCAGCCTAGAGTCGCGAATTTTGGGATTATCAGCCTATTTTCAGGAATTAACTCAACCGCGAGGCGATCGACTAGCTCTAGATTTAGGAGAGTCCCTAGAACGTTGTCAAAATTATAGCGGGATTCGTTTCGATCCCGCTTTGGTAGAAAAATTAACCTCGGTAATTCGTCTGTGCGAAATGGGATGGATGCAATTACCCGATCGCCCTAGTCAAGTCCCCGCCGTCTGGTTAGAATCAGTTTAGATTAGGGTCTGCTGAAAAAGTTTTTCCTGGGGGTAGGGTGTGGGG
>NZ_JADEXY010000021.1 GCF_015206885.1 Microcystis aeruginosa LEGE 91341
CCCCTGCCCCCCTTATCAAGGGGGGCAGGGGGGATCGAACCTAAAATCCATTTTTAATTTAATTATGACCAGCTACTTAATTTTTAGGGAAGACGACGAGAATTCATGGTTTCTCCTGGGGTAATTTCTGCACTTTTAGAGTGGAGTAAGCGAGTTTGTTCGAGGATAGTTTCTAAGTCTTCATCCGAGAATTCTTGTACATAGTTTAATTTGACTTCTTCTAGGAATATAATTAATAACATCTCGATTCTTTCTAGACTGTGACGGGATTGTAATTCCCCGGCGAGAGATTGCCCGAAACGTTGGACTAATTGCTGTAATAAACGCTCAAAAACTTCGTCTTCCTGGGTAATCTTTTCAGCTATATTAACAAAGGATTGATACAATTGACTAGATAGGCGATTGCTTAAGTCAGTTTTTAACCCTTTCATGCCGGGTAATCCCAATAAGCTTTGATAAGCGGGAGTTTGACTGAGAATTTTCTCGATATTGTATTTAATTAAAGCTTCTGCTTCTGGTTTAACTTGCGGTAAAACCTTGTCAACGGTGCTATTAACTACTAACCGAAAAATTTCGATAACTTCATTAGTATCATTGAGATTATTATAGCCGCCATTAAGGGATCGATCAAGAAATTTCTCCACTTGTCCCCGTCGAATATATTCCTGTATTTGATTAATGATTCTCAGGAATATTATCTCAGTAATATCTTTAGAAATTAGCGCAACTAAGCCTTTAACTGCCTGCTCTTTAATCACCCTTAAGTTAATAATTTTAACTTGATCTAGGCGAATAACGGTAGGAATAAATCGTAACCATCTCCAGATAGGAATAAACAGAAAAATATCGTACCATCGCCATAACATAGCCTCGCGCCAACGCAGACCTTTATGAGTGCGAGCAATCCACCAAGTTCTCAGCATAAATTCCCAGAAAAAGACGATACCAAATAAAAAATCGATCGCCTCAAAGTTATCTATCGGTCTCCCATCTTCTCCTAGGGGACGAAAATAATTAGTTTCTATTAAAGGTTGAATTTCTTGATTGAAAAATTTCAACTCTTTTTCCCAGCCATTTTGACTAAGATAATCCCAAGTCCAAAACTTCTGAAAGGCTGCTTTTGCAGAAACATTTTCCGTTTTAAAAACCCGCAAGCGCATTTTATTTTTAATCTTCTCTAAAGTCCCAGTTTTCTCCGCCGAGGCAAAGGGATTATTATCGATCATATCGACACTTTTTTGGCGTAAATTTGCTAAAATTTTCTCAATCTCTTGGCGATATTCTTGCAGATTAAACTCTGGGTTAAAGACCTTTTGATTAATTATTTCATTGAGTTTATCAACCGTCTCTAAATATTCACTGGTACTGCGATAGGGTTTAATTCCTTTCACCACATCATAATTAGCGATTCCTTTAACAAAGGGAATTTCTAGGGGTTTGTCGGGAGGTATTTGTAATTCTTGAAAGGCAATCGGCCCGAGTTGTATTGGTTCATTAAATCTTAATAAGGTTATTTGCAAGCGTCCCTGTAACCAAAAATCTCGCAGGGGAATATAGGTTAAATCGAAAATAACCAGAATATAATTACATAACACCAACAGGGCCATGCAAGTCTCAAAGAGATTGCGTAGGGAAAAACGACGGTTTCTGCTCACGGGGGTTTTAGTCAAAGTCATCGGTCTAGAAAGCATACTTTGACTATGGTAAACCGAAAACGCCTAATTTTTTGGACTAAAAGCGATAGAAGTAGTGAAAAAAGAGCGGTTAAACTTAGTTCTGCCTCAGCAATGAATAGATGTAGTCTTCTATTCTGTGATAGCATCCCAGCAGATTCAGTTAAGCAGTTAGCTACAACTTCTTTGGGAAGAACATTTTTATTATAAGTCGGTAAGTCGCAGATTAGCCTAAAATTACCCTGAATTGATTTTTATTTGTCAATAAGCCTAGAGCCTCGTAGCGACTGTCTTAATTGTCAAAGAGTAACTCAAAAAAAATCAAGGAGTTGCCGTCGAACCTAAAATCTCAAGCAGAAAAAAAGAGCATGACAAGCTAATCCGCCTCATCAGACGTTATACAATAAGTATTGTCCCTCGATCGCATTGTCCCATGACTACCCCCTTCACTGCCGCAGAAATTGCCTCAGAAGGCATCAAACCCGAAGAATACGAAGAAATAGTCAAAAGACTGGGAAGACACCCCAACAAAGCCGAATTAGGAATGTTTGGCGTGATGTGGTCGGAACACTGCTGTTATAAAAACTCCCGGCCGCTGCTTAAACAATTCCCCACCACTGGCGAAAAAATTCTCGTCGGACCAGGAGAAAATGCCGGAGTAGTGGATTTAGGCGATGGATTGCGATTAGCCTTTAAAATCGAGTCCCATAATCATCCTTCTGCGGTGGAACCTTTCCAAGGTGCCGCTACCGGAGTCGGAGGCATCCTGCGGGATATTTTTACCATGGGGGCCCGTCCCATTGCTATCCTCAACTCTCTCCGTTTTGGTAACTTGCAAGATGCCCGCAATCGTCGCATTTTTGCCGGAGTCGTGGAAGGAATAAGTCATTATGGCAATAGTGTGGGCGTTCCCACGGTGGGCGGTGAGATATACTTTGATAATGCCTACAATGGCAATCCCCTTGTTAATGCCATGGCTTTAGGGCTAATGGAAACCGAGGAAATCGTTAAATCTGGGGCAAAAGGCCTAGGAAACCCGGTTTTATACGTTGGTTCTACCACCGGCCGGGACGGTATGGGAGGGGCAAGTTTTGCCAGTGCCGAATTAACCGATAAATCTATGGATGACCGGCCCGCGGTGCAAGTGGGCGACCCTTTTCTGGAAAAATCCCTGATAGAAGCTTGTTTAGAGGCATTTAAGACCGGCGCGGTGGTGGCGGCCCAGGATATGGGGGCTGCGGGGATCACCTGTTCTACCTCCGAGATGGCGGCCAAGGGAGGGGTGGGAATTGAATTAGACCTGGATAAAATCCCCGTCCGGGAAACTGGGATGGTTCCCTACGAATATCTGCTATCGGAATCCCAAGAAAGAATGTTATTTGTGGCGGAATCGGGACGAGAAGGCGAATTAATCGAGATTTTCCAACGTTGGGGACTTCAGGCTGTGGTCGCTGGCGAGGTAATTGCAGAACCGATCGTCCGTATATTATTTAAAGGGGAAATTGCCGCCGAAATTCCTGCCACGGCCCTAGCGGATAATACTCCTATCTATCATCGGGAATTACTGGCAGAACCGCCAGAATACGCCCAAAAAGCTCAATTATGGGAAGATAGCACGATTCCTATTCCCGAATCCTATAACGAGATTTTATTAAAACTACTGGATAGTCCCTCGATTGCCTCAAAACGCTGGATTTATCGTCAATATGATCATCAAGTCCAGAATAACACCGTTATTCTCCCCGGGGGAGCCGATGCGGCTGTGATTCGCGTGCGTCCTCTGGGTGCTAATCCCGCAAATTCTCGGCGAGGTGTAGCGGCGACTACAGATTGTAATCCGCGATACGTTTATCTTGATCCCTATAACGGAGCTAAGTTGGCCGTGGCAGAAGCGGCCAGAAACCTTAGTTGTGTTGGTGCTGACCCCATTGCTGTCACGGATAATCTCAATTTCGGAAGTCCAGAGAATTCAATCGGTTATTGGCAATTAGCCACTGCTTGTCAGGGTATTGCCGAAGCTTGTCGGGAAATGAATACACCGGTGACTGGGGGTAATGTCTCTTTGTACAACGAAACCGTTGATGCAGCTGGCAGCCCCCAGTCTATTTATCCCACTCCCGTGATTGGGATGGTGGGATTAGTGCCGGATATCGAGCAAATTTGCGGCCAAGGTTGGCAAAAAGCGGGGGATTTAATCTATATTTTGGGGTTTTCCTTGCCAACTATCGGCGCATCGGAATATTTAGCCGTTATTCACGGTTTGGTGACGGGAAAACCACCAGTGATTGATTTTGAATTAGAAAGAAAGGTACAAGCGGCCTGTCGTCGGGGAATTCGCGCCGGTTGGCTGAAATCTGCCCATGATTGCGCGGAGGGAGGTTTAGCCACTGCTCTGGCAGAATGCTGTATTAGTGGCCAATTAGGGGCAGAAATTGACCTTTCTTGGCAGCATCAGGGACGTTTTGACGCGGTGTTATTCGGGGAATTAGCTAGTTGCATTATCGTCTCCGTTTCCCCCGAAAATCAGCAAGATTGGGAAGAATACCTAAAAACACAATTGGGAGACTATTGGCAAATAACTGGCAAAGTTAGCGAAAAAAGCGATAATCTTTTGATTCTTGACCGGAATAAACAACCAGCGATCGATGTTAGTCTAGAAACTATACAGCAAGTTTGGTCAAAAGCGATCGAAAGAAGACTTTAGGGAAGGAGTCAGGAGTGGGGAAATGGGGAAATGGGGAAATGGGGAATTATGAATTATGAAGTGGGGTAGTGGGGAAGTTGTCTCATCACCCTAACACCCCAAAACCCTAACACCCCAAAACCCTAACACCCCAAAACCCCAAAACCCTAACACCCCAAAATCCCAAAATCCCAAAATCCCAAAATCCCAAAATCCCAAAACCCCAAAACCCCAAAACCCTAACACCCCAAAATCCCAAAATCCCAAAATCCCAAAATCCCAAAACCCCAAAATCCAACACCTAATAACTGTTCTCAAATCGCCATAGAAGAAAGTGTTAAAAAGAGATTAAGATAAGTTAAGATTTTGTATCAAAAGTAGCCCCAAGCCCCAGTCCTCTCATGTCTAGCCATCCCGACTCATCCCTATTCTTGAACCGCGTCGATAAGCCTGAAGAAGCCTGTGGAGTTTTTGGACTCTATGCTCCCGAGGAAGAAGTAGCAAAACTGACCTATTTCGGACTCTATGCCCTGCAACACCGAGGACAGGAATCGGCAGGTATTGCCACCTACGACGGGGAAACGGTGCATTGTTACAAGGAAATGGGCTTAGTTTCCCAAGTTTTTAACGAAACTGTCCTTAAAACCTTGCCCGGTACCCACGCCGTCGGTCATACTCGTTACTCTACCACCGGTTCTAGCCGTCGCGCCAATGCCCAACCTGCTGTGATCGAAACCCGTTTAGGTAAACTTTCCCTAGCACATAACGGCAATTTAGTCAATACTTTTGAGTTAAGAAATGTATTAGAAAAGCGCGGTTGTGATCTCGTCACCACCACCGACTCGGAAATGATCGCCGTCGCTATCGGCCAGGAAGTGGATAGTGGCAAGGATTGGATAGAAGCGGCGATCGATGCCTTTAGCTATTGTAGCGGGGCTTACAGCCTTGTTATTGGCACACCGACGGGAATTATCGGGGCGCGGGATCCCAATGGTGTCAGACCGTTAGTAATTGGGGTTTTGCAAGAAGAAGGCAATCCCCCCCGTTATGTTTTAGCTTCGGAAACCTGCGGATTAGATATTATCGGGGCCGATTATCTGCGGGATGTGCAGCCGGGGGAATTAGTTTGGATTAGTGAAGATGGCTTATCTTCGGTGGATTGGGCCATAAAACCGGAGAAAAAATTATGCGTTTTTGAGATGATTTATTTTGCCCGTCCCGATAGCATTGTTCACGAGGAATCTTTATATACTTATCGGGTACGTTTGGGGGAACAATTAGCTAAAGAGTCGCCGGTAGAAGCAGATATGGTGATGGGAGTTCCCGATTCAGGTATTCCAGCGGCGATCGGATTTTCGCGCATTTCTGATATTCCCTACGCGGAAGGATTGATTAAAAATCGTTATGTGGGACGGACTTTTATTCAACCAACCCAACACATGAGAGAGTCGGGAATTAAGATGAAATTGAATCCTTTAAAGGATGTTTTACAGGGAAAAAGAGTTATTATTGTTGATGATTCGATTGTGCGGGGAACCACTAGCCGGAAATTAGTTAAAGCTTTACGCGATGCCGGAGCAAGAGAAGTTCACATGAGAATATCTTCACCTCCGGTGACTCATCCTTGTTTTTATGGTATTGATACGGACAATCAAGAGCAATTAATTGCGGCAACTAAATCGGTGGCAGAAATTCAGGCACAAATCGGGGTGGATAGTTTAGCTTATCTCAGTCACGATGGAATGTTAACAGCAACAAAAGAAGATCCGAAAACCTTCTGTACTGCTTGTTTTAATGGCGATTATCCGATTCCTGTACCTGATAATGTTAAGCGATCGAAGTTGATTTTAGAAACAGTTAAATAGGGTTTGCAGCAAAAAGTTTGTTGGTGGGGTTAGGAGTCAGGAGTCAAGGAGTCAGGAGTCAGGAGTCAGGAGTCAGGAGTCGGTCGTTTCAGGCTTTGTTGTTCTCTTTTTTTGTACCAGTTTCTGTACTCAAAGAATGATAATGCAAGGTTTTTGAATATCCCAATCCTATTTTCGCAGCATGAACATCGGATTTTAACAGGTCAAAAGCCTTATTTTAAAAGGGTTTTACCATTATTCAGCAAACCCTAGATAGCCTCAAGGCTAAATCCTCTGAAAACAATCGGCAATTTCTTGGGGAGTTAAAAGGGAATTAGGATAACCGGAAAGTTGTCCTAATTTTTGTGCTAATAAAACTGCTTGGGGTGGAGTTAGATAGGTTTTGGCTAAGAGATCGGTTTGATGATAAGCTTGCCGGATTGGGGCATCTAAAAGGATAGTTCCTTGACCCATAATAATTACTCTTTCGGCGTATTCTGGCATTAAATAGAGGTGATGGGTGATCACAATCACGGTTTTGCCCATCTGGTGTAATTGACGACTCACCTCTAAAATTGCCTTAGCCCCTTGGTAATCTTGGCCGGTGGTGGGTTCATCAAAGACCACTATACGCGGTTCCATGGCTAAAATTGCCGCAATCACTACCCGCGCTCGATCGCCTTTCGGTAAGGAGAGAGGATGATAGGAGCGATATTCTAGCAATCCCATGGCTTCTAGACTTGCTTCCGTGCGTTGAGTGACGATTTCTGGAGAATAACCGAGATTAGTCAGGGCAAATGATACTTCTTTCTCCACAGTGGTGTTAAAAATCTGATTATCGGGATTTTGGGCTACATAACCGATCGATCGGGCTAAATCACTGACAGAAAAGCTAGTAATCGAACGTCCGTCAATCATAACTTGACCGCTGGTCGCCGAGAGAAGATTGAGAAAATGCTTGACTAAAGTGCTTTTTCCTGCGCCATTTTGACCGATAATCAGCAGATATTCCCCTTCGGCAATATCGAGGGACACATCCCGCAAGGCGGTAGTACCATCGGGGTAGGTATGGCAGAGATTTTGAACGCTCAGTATGGGGTTTAGTGCGTCAGAAACCGACGATAAGGGAGGGGTGGGGGTGATTTGATGGTAAAAGGATTTAAGCTCGTTTAAACGGGCAAAACTGCGGTCTAGGGTGACAGGAATCGACTCGAGCGCCCCGATTTTCTGCTCGATCAAGGCAAAAGTAGTGGCCACCTGCGGGGGACGCAGGGCATTTTCCTGTAAACGTTGTACTTGGGAGTAGATCTCTGCTGGGGTTCCCATAGCTTCGATCGCACCCTCCCTTAATAGTACCAGGCGATCGGCATATTCGGCCATTTCCTCGGCTGCGTGGGAGACCATCACAATGGTGACCCCGAGATGGCGATTTAATTCCTTAATGGTGGCGAAAACTTCCTGGGATCCCACTGGATCCAGTTGGGAGGTAGGTTCATCGAGAATTAACAAAGCGGGCTGAACTGCCAGAGCAGCGGCGATCGCTAATCGTTGTTTTTGTCCTCCCGATAGTTCCCCCGGGGATTTTTTTTCCATTCCTTCTAACCGGACTGCCGCTAAAACTTTGGGAATACGCGCTTTAATTTCCTCTCGCGGTAGCCGTAAATTTTCTAGGGTAAAAGCGATTTCATTTTCTATCGAAGTGGCTAAAAGTTGTGTTTCGGGATCTTCAAATACTGCCCCCACATAGCGGGCCAAGGTGCTAACGGGATGGGTTAAAGTGTCTAAACCGGCTACTGTTGCATAACCAAAAAAACGCCCTCCGTAAAATTGGGGAACAATACCGTTAAGAGTTAAACAGAGAGTAGTTTTTCCCGCACCTGTGGGTCCGATAATACCTAAAAATTCGCCTCGATGAATTGCTAAAGAGATATTTTTAAGCACTAGATTGGAGGATTCGGGATAAATATAGGAAACTTTCTCTAATTGGGCGATGATTTCCATTATTAGTGGGGAAGAGAAGACGGGAGTGGGGTAGATAGGGAGATATTTTTCAGGGAAATTTGAATGAGGGACGCTTCTATTTTCCGCTATTTTGATCGATGAACTTGATTATCACACAGGTGGCCCAGTACGCTGTCAATTTTAAAACTATCAGAAGATTTAAGCTAAGACGTATTTAAAGGCTGCATCTCATTTTTGTCAATCTACTGAGTTGGGATTTTTAAAGGGAAACTATCTTCTAAAATTGGTCATTGCTTTCGATTTTACCACTCAATCCCAGCCTTTGGGGGTTTCTACCCCCCAAACCCCGGAGCGCATTAGTTTTTCGGTGGGATGCTTACAGGCAGCTGCTGATACATTTGTCGTCATTTAAGAGTCACTGATAATTGCTGATTTTCGGTATTTCTGAAAATGTACCAGTTACCCATCGCCCACTCGCAGAAAAACTTAATATTTCTACTCTTGACAAATTTGCTTTAAGGTGGTAAAGAAATCGGGGTAGGAAATGCCGGCCGCTTCAGCGCGATGGATAGTGGTGGGTTGACGGGAATTGAGGGCAGCGATCGCTAGACTCATGGCAATGCGATGATCGGTAAAACTGTCCACTTCCGTGCCAAATAGGCCTGTACCGCCGGTAATCTCTAAACCATCGGGTAATTCCGTTACTTTTGCGCCTAGGCGATCGAGTTGGGTGGCCATCACCGTCAGGCGATCGCTTTCCTTCACCCGTAATTCCTCGGCATCCTTAATAATTGTCGTTCCTTGGGCAAAAACCGCCGCTACTGCCAAAATCGGAATTTCATCGATCAGACGGGGTATAATCTCACCGGCGATCGTGGTTGCCTGTAGTTGACTGGATTTCACCCGCAGATCCGCCACCGGTTCCCCCGTCACCACCCGTTGATTTTCGAGGGTGATATCTGCTCCCATTGCCTGTAAAACCTGTAAAACTCCAGTTCTAGTCGGGTTTATTCCCACATTTTCGATTAATAACTCGGAATTAGGCACGATTGCCCCTGCTACCAACCAAAAAGCTGCCGAACTGATATCCCCGGGGACGATCACTGTTTGTCCGGTTAAAGTGGGATAACCCGTCACCGTGACGCTATTAGTCTCCCCATCCACCTCAATATTTGCCCCAAAAGCGCGCAGCATCCGTTCACTGTGATCACGAGATAAAGCGGGTTCCGTGATCGTGGTTTTCCCCTCGGTTAACAGTCCTGCGAGAAGAAGACAGGATTTCACCTGTGCAGAAGCGACGGGAGAATAGTAGTGGATCGGTTGCAGATATTCCCCAGAAACGGCTAAAGGAGCCAAAGAATTGGCTTTTCTGCCCCAAATTTGCGCCCCCATTTCCTTGAGGGGTTTCACCACCCTGGACATGGGACGCGATCGCAGGGAAGCATCACCGGTAACGACAAAAAAACGGTCCTGATGACCGGCCAATAATCCTAACATTAAGCGGATCGTCGTGCCGGAATTGCCCGCATCGAGGATTTCTAAGGGTTCCTCAAGATTGCCTAAACCCCTACCTTTGACGATCACTTTCTCGCTGTTGAGTTGGGAAATTTCCACACCCATGGCACGAAAACAACTAGCGGTACTGCGGGGATCTTCGCCCAATAATAACCCATGAATAACGGTTTCTCCTTCGGCGATCGCTCCTAACATCAGGGAACGATGGGATATGGATTTATCGCCGGGGATAGTGATTTTTCCCCGTAATCCCGTGATTTTGGCTGGATCGATGACTAAATCTTGATGGGATTGAAGGGGGTTAAGGGTGACAATAGACATGATCGTTAGGCAGATGAAGACAAGCTCGATCTATTTTCCCCCTTTACCTCGCCCTTTCCTTGTCAAGTTATGTAAAGAATATTAAGCTAGGGTGACAGTTGATTTTTCTGGTGTGACAGGAACGAGGGAAAGGACACAAAGATCGATCGCTCCCGTATTAGGTTAAACTTATCACACCAAGAAACTGATAACTGATAACTGATAACTGATAACTGATTATGTCTCGTCGTCAACTGTTGAGTTTTTTAATTGCAGTAATTCTGGCATTTTTTGCCTTTATTCCCGATGCTAACGCTTTAGGTGGTCCCCAACCCCCTTTAAATCAACCTGCACCCGATTTTACCCTACCGACTAACACGGGAGAAGGGAATATTTCCCTATCGGACTATCGGGGTAAATGGGTAGTTTTGTATTTTTATCCCAAGGATTTTACCCCCGGCTGTACCCTAGAAGCGCGGCGTTTTCAGCAGGATTTGCCGAAATATATGGCTAAAAATACGCAAGTTTTAGGGGTAAGTGCCGATGATGTCGATTCTCATGCGGAATTTTGTGACTCGGAGGGTTTAAAATTTCCCTTACTAGCAGATACTACTGGAGATGTTAGTAAAGCTTATGGTTCTTGGATGGGTTATGTTTCCCTGCGTCATACCTATCTTATCGATCCCGATGGGATTTTAAAAGAGATTTATTTAGGGGTAAATCCTGCCATTCACAGTGCCGAAGTTTTAGCACGTTTAGAGGAATTACAGGCGACTTCATAAAAAAAATCCCGACCACGATTTTTTCATCGGTGCGGGATATAGACTAACAACCTTAACCGAGATAATCAGGACTAATTGCAATTATCGTCCTTATCACCCTTACAGTCACGGTTTTGTAAAATTAGCGGCGAAGAGGAACGGTCAAAATGGTTATCTTGACTATTAACCGCTAAAGTGTGAGGAATTGAACCTAACAGCAAGGAGGCCACAACAAACAAGGTTAACGAGATTTTCATGGTTTTACTCCCTTAGACACCATCAGGTAATTGACCTATTTTTACCATAGGGTTTTCCCGCTCGGATGTCAGTCCCATTGCTAAGAGGGAAAAAGGGGTTAACATGGAAAAAAAGGGAAATAAGTAGAATAAAGTAGAACGGGATGAAACCACAGGGATGGGACGAGTTTCTCAAACATCTAGCTAGAGAATACGGTGTTCAAGGCAAATTAAAGGAAATTTTTTTGGTTCGTTTTGCCTACGAAAATTGGCGCAAACCGGATGAGGAAATTTGGGAAATGGCCGAGGCTGCCAGCCATGAAACCTATAAAAAACAAATGACTAAAATCTATAGCTATTTCTCGGCAGATAAAGATAATGGCTGTCCTGAACTCGAATTAGGTAGTAAAGGGCCGGGTAAGTTCCAAATCCTCCGAGAATGGTTCAAAGATATCAAATATCCTCAATGGAAAAATCAACCCGCCCCGATACTAGCAGAAAAATCAGTTATAGATACTTATATTAGCCGCCCTCCCGTCGAAAGCGACTGTTATCAAGAAATTAATCGTCCGGGGTCACTGATTCGCATTAAATCCCCTGAAAAGACTGGTAAAACTTCTCTCCTTAAACATCTGCTCGCTCAGGCAGATAGTTGGGGACATAGCACAGTTTATATTAATTGTCAAGTGGCAGAAAAGGCGATGTTTGCCAGTTTAGACCGGTTTTGTCGCTGGTTTTCGGCAAATGTCAGCCGAGAGTTGGGTTTAAAGCCTCAATTAGATGAATATTGGGATGAGGAACTATTTGGCAGTTTAATCAGTTGTCAAACCTATTTTCAGTCCTATCTTTTGGAACAGATTAACGGGCCTGTTTTTTTGGCCCTAGATAATTTAGACAGAATTTTCGAGTATCCGGACATCGCTAGGGATTTTCTGCCGCTTTTGCGCTGTTGGCACGAAGAAGCTAATAATTTGGAAATCTGGCAGAATTTGCGGTTAGCGATTGCTAATTCCACGGAAATCTATATTCAATTGGACGCTAATCAATCTCCCTTTAATGTCGGCCGCGGGATTAAATTACCCGGTTTTAGCCTCGAACAACTGGAAAACTTGGCTAGTAGCTACGGATTGCCTAAAAATGAGGATAATCAGCGTTTTATCGGGGATTTAATCGCTCTAGTTGCTGGTCATCCCTATCTTAGCCGTTTGGCCCTGGAAGCGCGGGTGCGCGGGGAAAAAAATATTCTCCCTAATGCTGCTACCCAAGGCGGAATTTATGCGGCACACCTGCGTCATCACTGGGATAATCTGCAAAAACAGCCGGAATTATTGACAGCGATGGGGGAAGTGGTTAATTCTTCCGATAAGGGAGCGCGATTAGAACCGATTACTGCCTATAAACTGGAAAGTATGGGTTTAATTCAGCTAAAAGGCGATCTAGCCCAGCCTAGCTGTCAATTATATCAGCTTTACTTCCGAGAGGAACAAACCGGCAGCGATCTCTAGTAGATAATTAGACACCGATAAGCATCCGGTGCGCTCAAAGATTGTTCAACTTGCTAAAGATTGTAGTTCGGAAGTGCCATAAACTCTAATGATTTTATCTTGGCAGGCCGTAGCGATATAATTACCATCAGGACTAAAACAAACGGAATAGATTTTTTGGGGATGGGGAATAGAAATAATGGCTTTTCCTGCTTTTAAATCCCATAATTTTAATCTTTTATCATCACTACCACTGGCTAATAGTTGATTATTAGGACTAACACTAACTGAATTGATATGATCACTATGTTCGCTGAGAGTTTTTACCTCTGTACCTCTTTTAATATCCCAGATTTTAATGGTTTTATCTTTGCTGCCACTGGCTAAAAATTTGTTATTACTGCCGAAATCTACCGATAAAATACCTCCAAACCAATCGGAATGACCTTTTAAGGTAATACTGCTTTTTTCTCCCAGATTCCAGATAATTACCGTTTTGTCATTTTCGCCGCCACCACTGGCTAAAAGTTGACCATTTTGACTAAATTTAACTGTTAGAACTTTATCGCTATGACCTTGTAAAGTGGCTAGAATTTCTCCAGTTTTTACTGACCATATTTTCACCGTTTTATCTTCACTACCACTAGCAATAATTTCCCCATCGGGATGAACAGCTACTGCTGTAACTTTGTCTTGGTGTCCCGTTAAGGTAGAGATTAATTCTTTAGTTTCCAGTGACCAAATTCTTACGGTTTGATCATCTCCTCCACTAACCAAAAATCCTTGACAGGGACTAAAAGCAACAGAGTTAACTCCCTTATCCCACCAACCAGCTTTTTCATGTCCTTGTAAAATAAACTTTTGATTTTTTTGCCAATCCCAAACAATAACAGTTAACTCGTTATCTCCACTAGCCAAAAGTTTACCATCTTGGGAAAAAGTTAGACATTTAACCTCACCTTCATGGCCTTCTAGGGATTTAAAAGATACTAAGGGATTAAACATAGTGAAAACATTAGTTAATCAAGATTTTTCGGCATTACCAGATATTAGTTTTTCTCTGGGGGACTACTTCATCCCTGAGATAACTTTTTCCGATCACCACAAGTACGGGGAAGCCATTCTTACATAATTAGAACTAATTATAGCGTTTCTCGTCAAGGAGATTCATAGCTTATAAGTACCCGTTGACAATCCTAGTCGCAGGGTGGGTGAGGGGACAATAATCGAAAAAATTGCCCGATAAATATAAGTATTCGCCGTAACCTAGCCAAAAAAGGCTGCTATTTAGGGACGTTATAGGGTAAGATTAACCATTAGGGGGGAGTTTATTGCCGATTTTAATCTTGTCCTAACCGAGCAAAATTGACAATTAAATGTGTAATTTTTAAAATATCTATCCCGTCAATCTCATCTAACCGCAAATGCTTAAAATTTTAGTTGATGGTACACCGATAAGACAAAATCCTAGTGGAATTGGATTATATGCTTATCACCTGATTGCCGAATTAGCTAAATTACAAAATCAAGAAAACTTTTCCCTGTCCCTCTGTTTTCAACCATCGGTAAAAAACTGGCTGCGGGGTAATCTTTCTATTCCTGAAAAACTGCAATCCTATCCAGAGGTTAAATGTTTACCAATTCCCGTCAGTCTTAGCAATATCTTAACCCGATTTCCTAATCCTCTAATTCCCTATCTAGAAAACTTTCTTGATTTTCCCGATATTCTCCACGGATTGGATCATGTGGTGTATCCTTGTCGTCAGAGTCGCAAAGTTATGACTATTCATGATGTTACTTTTATTAAATATCCTGAGTTTGTCACGGGGATTGTCAAAACCTACACCCAACGGATTAAACAATCTCTACAATGGACAGATTTAATTATTGCTAACTCCGCAAGTACCAAACGAGATATTATCGAATATTTAGATGTAACCCCAGAGAAAATTTTTGTTACTCCCCTCGCAAGTCGTTATTCTTCCCTCCCCAATTCTCCCTCATCTCTAACTATCACTAAACCCTATTTACTCTTTGTTAGTACCCTAGAACCACGAAAAAATATTATTAATCTTATCACCGCTTTTAACTATCTCAAGGACAGGTATAAATTAGACCATAATCTGATTCTGATTGGCAAAAAAGGATGGAAGTATCAACCAATTTTCGATAAAATATCTCAGTCTCCCTTTCGAGATAGCATCCAACATCTTGATTATCTTGCTGATGACTTAGTTGCGGATTATTATCAAAAAGCCGATGTTTTTGTCTATCCTTCTTTTTATGAAGGTTTTGGATTACCGGTTTTAGAAGCGATGACTTTAGGTTGTCCTGTGGTAACTGCTAATACTGCATCCTTACCGGAAGTCACGGGAGACTCGGCAATATTAATTAATCCCGATAATCCCCTAGAAATTGCCGCAGCAATCTATCAGGTGATTAGTGATACCTCTCTCCGTCAAGAATTAATCACTAAAGGAAAAAAACAAGCAGTAAAATTCTCTTGGCAAAAAACCGCACAAGCTACCATAAAAGCTTATCGTTCTCTTTTATAATAAGTAAGTATTTATAATTAAATTGAAGATAGATTTTGCCTCTGATCCCCCCTTGATAAGGGGGGTGCTGATCCCCCCTTAATCCCCCCTTGATAAGGGGGGTGTCTGACAACTTTTAACACCTACCTACTTAACTAGCTAATATCTATGAATAGAAATCATCAATTATTAATCAATCTCGCTTTTCTCGGTACTAAATATACTGGGTTGACTACCTATACTAAAAATCTCATTCCTCAATTAGCTAACTTAAATCCTACCCTAATCACTTCTAATAGTTACCCAGATTTTAACACCTATCCTGTGTCGGCAAACCTCACCCAAGAACAGGGAACTAAAGGCAATATTAGGCGCTTAATTTGGACAGAAACCCAACTCCATCAAACCTATCAACGATTAAAGTCTTCCCTGCTATTTACACCCATTCCCGAAGCGCCTATTTATGAAAATTGCCGCTATATTGTCACAGTCCATGATTTAATTCCCCTACGATTTCCGAAATTTTCCCCTCTGACTTTTTATAATAAATACTATTTACCCCAAGTCCTGAAAAAAGCTACACATATTATCGCTGTTTCCCAAGCAACTGCCTCCGATATTAATAAGTTTTTTAACATACCTCTTGACAAAATAACCGTGATTCTTTCTGGATATGATTCTCATAATTTTCGTCCGCTAAATCTGGCGACTCGTCCCTATTTTCTCTATCTTGGTCGTTATGATCCTCATAAAAATCTCGCTCGTTTAATTACTGCTTTTTCCCAAATCGATCCCGAATATCAATTATTAATTGTCGGTCAATTTGACCCCCGTTTTACCCCGGCTCTACAGGAACAGGTAGAAGCATTATCAATCTCTCAACGAGTGCAATTTTTAAACTATGTTTCCTATGAAGAATTGCCGCAACTTTTAAACCAAGCAACTGCTTTAGTTTATCCCTCTCTTTGGGAAGGTTTCGGATTACCTGTACTAGAAGCGATCGCCTGTGGAACTCCTGTAATTACTTCTAATCTTTCCTCTCTCCCAGAAGTCACAGGAGATGCGGCAATTTTAATTAATCCCTATAGCATTGATGAGATGAGGGAGGCAATGCAGCAAATCGCTACTGATGAACAATTACGTCTAAAATTAAAATCCTTGAGTCGCCAACGCGCCGAGCTTTTTAGTTGGGAAAAAACCGGACAAGAAACCGCCACAATTCTGCAAAGTTTTCTCTAAAAATGGTGACAAAAAATTGATCAATTAGGCTCTACCGAATTTGTCATGCAAAACTATTAACAACTCATGCTTGTAAAGCTTGTACAGCAAGGCTTTGAGTTTTTGTTAGATTGATATTTATCAACTTTAGAGCATTGCTGGACAGAGAGGGAGCTTGGGGAATTTTCTACAGCGTAAGTTCGGAAGAACCATCAATTATTGTAGGATGGGTTATACTAAATCCGTTGAGTAACGCACAGAAAACGGGTTTCTCGGAGAAACCCGTTTTCTACTCATGCAAAAGGCAACAGGGGGAATAAATAATCAGTTTTTAATAACCAGATTTAGCATCAACTCATAGTAGATGGATTCATAAATCCATCTACCTGGGGGGGAGATTCAGTGTTACTTCCTATATATTATTGTGCCATTCTTCGGGAATTTGAGCAACTTTTTCCTTACCATTAGGCTGATGAATAGGTTTTCCTAAAGGACGAATTTTGAGATTTCCTTGTAAATAAGCGGCGATTCTTTCCTTGGCAATTTTCACATATTCTGCTTCTTTTTCACTCCCCATCACTCGACGATTGTGCATAATACTAGCAATCAGAGAAGTTCCGACTCCAGCAAAAGGATCGAAAACCCAATCCCCCTCATTTGTCAAGGCTAAAACACATCTTTCTACTAATTCGATTGGATATTGACAAGGATGGATAGTTTTCTCTGGATGATTAGATTTAACGTTAGGAATATCCCACAGTAACTCATCCCATTCTTGTGCCAAAAACTCCCAAACATCGCTGGGATTTTTCCCTAAAGGATTACCAGAGGGTTTACCGATATTTTTACCTTTAAAATGACGCTTACCGGGGTATTTAGCGGGGATTCTCACTGGATCAAGATTAAAGGTATATTTATCGGTTTTTGTCAACCACAAAATAGTTTCATACCTGCCAGAAAATCTTTTAGAGGTATGTAATCCATGGCCAAAATGCCAGACAATTCTATTTCTTAAAAAGAAACCCATTTGTTTAAATAGCTGATAATAAAAAATATCTAAAGGATAAACTTCTCCCTCTTGAACGAAATTTCCCACCTGCCAGCAAATACTACCATTATCTTGCAATATCCTAGAGAATTCTTGCAGAATTTTGGTTTGGGTTTCCAGATAAGTATCCAAAGAGATTTTTTTTTCGTAGTCTTTTCCTAAATTGTAGGGAGGAGAAGTAATAATCAAGCTCACAGAATTATCTGGTATAGTCTTGATAAAATTATTGCTATCTCCTTGATAAAGAATTATTTCGGCATCAGGTTGATAAAAGTCTCGCACTGATTTTGATTGAGAAAATAAGGGCAACTGATTCATAGACAATTTAGCAGAGAAGAGCCACTTTTAATTAGGGTTTGCGGCAAAAAGTTTTTCCTAGGGGTAGGGTGTGGGGTGTGGGGTGTGGGGTTTTACCCATTTTACATCCAATATTCAAGAGAGCCAGTTTTTTCAAACAATTAATGTCATCTGTAGTCAGCAAAGATAAGTAGCTGGTTATAATTAAATTAGAAATGGATTTTAGGTTCGATCCCCCCTGCCCCCCTTGATAAGGGGGGTGCCGATAGGCGGGGGGATCTGAAAGTTTTTAATACCTATCTGCTTATAACAAAAATTCTACTGTTTTAGATAAAAATCGGGAAGAAAGTTTTAACTTTTTTCTATTCTTCCCTTAACTTAGATTAGCTCAAACCCGGAACGCACTCGCCTAATTCCACCGTAAAAGGTTGCCAGGGACGAGGATCAATTACCTTTGTCGGCAAGTCATGGGATGTTAATAATTCTTGAAAAGATTCGGGACTACCCCCAGCACTTAACACCGCCATCAATAATCCTTTAAACTCGATATCACCACCGGCAGCCGTAGAAATAATATATTGAGGCTGCAAGCGTTGACAGACTGCTAAGGCGCTTTCTTGTCCTTTGATTACTGGTCCGAGGAAAGGTATTTTTAAGTCAATCAAAGGAGTGATAATCACGGAGATTTTACCGAGAGAATCGAGGCTAGGAGAATGATAACCGTGGGGTTCGTAGTAGATACTCTGATTTGTCGCTAATTCCTTGATAACATAACCATTTTCCACCAGAGTCGGCCCGACTGGAGAACCGGGGACAGCAGTAATTTTGATCGCATTGTCAAAGATATAACTAGCACCGTGGGTTAAAGGGATGCGATGGGTATAATTGAGCGCTCGAACCACTTTTTCGGCATTTGGAGAGGCTACCACGGGAATTTGGCGATCGAGTACCTGTAAAGTGGGAGGATGAGCGTGATCTTCCAAACCTTGGGAGAGAAGAATCAGATCGATATGTTCGGGAATGGCATGATTAGCGGTTTTTTTACCCTCAAATAGCCAAGTTAAATTACCAAAAGTCAGGGAACCTACCAACCAAGGATCGAGAAGCAGGCGTTTTCCCCCGATTTCGATTAACCAAGAATTACTATCAAGCCAAGTTAACTGCATATAACAAGAATGAGGATTTTCTTAATTTAATTTAACATTACCATTAATTTTTCTGCGCTTGGGGGTTTTTCAGTCATCAGTGAATGCCATTCATAGCAGTTATCTTAATGGTGAGGTAGGAAGTCTCTGGTTTTAGGGAACAGGCAACAGTAGCCAGTCGTTCGGGGATGATACCAAATTAAGTAGCTGGTTATAATTAAATTAAAAATGGATTTTAGGTTCGATCCCCCCTGCCCCCCTTGATAAGGGGGGTGCCGATAGGCGGGGGGATCTGAAAGTTTTTAATACCTATCTACTTAGGTTACACTTCATCTTGAGGAGAAACGCTGTAACACTCCTCACTTAATGCTGGTCACTGAAAACCCAAATCTGATTACTGATTACTGATTACTGATCACTGATCACTGATTGGTCAAGGCTTAAGAAATAGGGAAAGTTTAGCTATCTTAGGGAAAGTAGGCGCTAAAAGGGGAAGAAGAACGCATCAGCTGAGACTGAATTTCTATGACTAAACGTACCTTCGGTGTTATCGGACTAGCTGTCATGGGAGAAAATCTCGCTCTCAATGTGGAGAGTCGGGGTTTTCCCATTGCTGTTTACAATCGCACCGCCAGCAAAACTAAAGAATTTATGGAAACTCGCGCCGTCGGCAAAGATGTCAAGGCGGCCTATAGTTTAGAAGAATTCGTCCAAATTTTAGAGCGTCCCCGCAAAATTCTGGTCATGGTAAAAGCTGGCCCGCCGGTGGATGCCGTGATCGAACAATTAAAACCCCTTCTCGAAGAAGGAGATATGATTATCGATGGCGGTAACTCCCTCTACGAGGACACGGAAAGACGCACCCGCGACCTAGAATCGACCACTAAACTGGGTTTTGTCGGCATGGGAGTCAGTGGTGGCGAAGAAGGCGCTCTGCACGGTCCTTCCCTGATGCCGGGGGGTACAGAGTTCGCCTATCGGGAATTAGAGCCGATTTTAACCAAAATTGCCGCCCAAGTCGATGATGGTCCCTGTGTCACCTATGTGGGATCTGGTGGTGCGGGCCATTATGTGAAAATGGTTCACAATGGCATCGAGTACGGCGATATGCAGTTAATTGCGGAAGCCTACGATGTGCTGAAAAATGGTCTAGGACTAAGTAATCAGCAGTTACAGGAAACTTTCGCCGAGTGGAACCGCACCGATGAGCTTAATTCTTATTTAATTGAAATTACCGCCGATATCTTTAAGTGTGTTGACCCAGAAACCGGTCATCATCTGATAGATTTAATCTTGGATTCGGCGGGACAAAAGGGAACCGGACGCTGGACAGTGTTAAGTTCCTTGGAGTTGGGGGTGCCAATTCCGACCATTTATGCTGCGGTTAATGCTCGCGTGATGTCCGCTTATAAGGATGAACGGGTGGCTGCCGCCAAAGAGTTACCCGGACCTGGGGAAACCTATCTGGGGGATGCGGCACTATTTGTGGATAAGGTGCGTGATGCTCTTTACTGCTCGAAAATGTGTTCCTATGCTCAAGGTATGGCTTTAATCGCTAAAGCTTCTCAGGAGTTTAACTATAATATCAGTCTGCCGGAATCAGCCCGGATTTGGAAGGGCGGCTGTATTATTCGGGCCGGTTTCTTGGATAAAATTCGCAAAGCTTTTGCGGAAAATCCGGGCCTGCCGAATTTGTTGTTAGCGCCGGAATTTAAGCAAAGTATCCTCGATCGCCAAGAGGCATGGCGTGAGGTGTTAGTCTTAGCTAATAAGTTGGGAATTCCTGTCCCGGCTTTTAGTTCTTCTTTGGACTATTTTGATAGTTATCGTCGGGCTAATTTACCGCAAAATCTCACCCAAGCACAACGGGATTATTTTGGCGCTCATACCTATGAACGTACCGATAAACCCAGAGGTGAGTTTTTCCATACGGAATGGATGACTGAATCCTAACACTATCTAATATTTTCTCCCCTTTTTATTTCCAGTAAAAAGGGGAGATTTTTTGGCGATATTAACGCTCAGAAAACGGGTTTCTCGGAGAAACCCGTTTTCTACTCATGCAAAAGGCAAAAAAGGGGAATAAATAATCAGTCTTTAATAACCGGATTTAGTATTAGAAGTTGCCAACGAAAGCCAAAAACCAGATCCTATTTCCTAGGAAAGTGGGGAGCAGAGAGAAAAAAACCTTAACCGAGCAGTATTGACTCCCCTCTCATCACCCCGGCAATTTGTCGGTCTAACTGTTCTAAATTTTCCGCCGGTTCAAGGCAGCATAACCCTTGACAAATTAACCCAAATGTGCTAGTGGGCAAACTGGCATCGACTCGATACACCGCAGTGGGCAAATAGCGACTTAACAGCGGCTCGATCGAGCTTTCCGCGGCACGCAGACAGAAACCGTGACGATAGTGATCGAGGGCAACAAATAAACTGGGGCAAGCGGTGGGGGACTGTTCTAGGATGGTACTAAAAGATTGCAAGGCCTTTTCGGCCCGATCGAGATATTCTAGATTTTCCGTCAATCGCCACAGACGCAATAAATTAGCGATCGCAATTCCGTTAGCCGAAGGGGTGGCATTATCCGTATAACCTCGCTCTCGCACGATCAGATCGAGAATATGATCGGACGCAGTATTAAAATATCCCCCCTCATCCTCGGCCCAAAACCAGCGATCGAATTCCCCCTGTAGATCGATAGCCGCCTCTAACCAGCCAGTTTCTTGGGGTTTAGCGGTTTGCAAGTCCAGCAAAGCCTTAATAAAATAGGCAAAATCCTCCGATTGGGCCAAAACCGAGGCCTGACCCTGATAATTCAAGCGCTGAAAACGGCCATCTAACCACTGATGCTTGAGAATAAACTCGGCCGCGACCGTAGCCATTTGCCAGTACAAAGGTTCGCCAAAGACGGCAAAGGCCCGAGCCAAACCGGAAATCATCAAACTATTCCAAGCGACGATCATTTTCGTATCCGTTACCGCCGGAATCCGTCCCGGCCAAGAGACGGTTTTCGCCTCCTGATTGTCTCTGGCCGGGGGAAAAAGAGCTAATTGAGCTTGAGAACTGCCATAACGCCGAATAAATAACTTATCGAGGATATTTTCTATCTCCTTCGATAATTCTCCCCCTTGCCGACGTTGCAGCACATTACGACCCTCAAAATTCCCCTCGGCAGTGACGGTAAAATTAGCCTGCAGCAGCCCCAATTCCTCGGTCGAGAGATAATCCCTTAACTCCAGATCCGACCAGACATAAAAGGCCCCTTCCTCCGGTTCCCCATCCGTGGCCTTCTCAAAACTATCGGCATCTTGGGCCGCATAAAAATAACCTTCTGGGGCGGTCATTTCCCGTTTTAGCCAGTTAACCGTGCCTTTAATCCCTCTCTCAAAGGCCGCCTCTCGATCACCCGCACTCCACAAATTGGCTAAATATTCGACAATTTGCCCGTTATCGTAGAGCATTTTTTCAAAATGGGGAACTGTCCACGTCGAATCCACCGTATAACGATGGAATCCTCCCCCCACATGGTCATAGATTCCCCCCAGGGACAAATCTTCCCCCCGTTGATAGGCTGCTTGCCGGAGGGAATCGTCAAAATCGTCACCAAAGCGACTACCCTGCAAAGCCAGATGAGAATATGGAATCATCGGAAAACTAGGCCGACCGTAGTTATTGGGATTAACCTGAATCACCGCCGTATTTTTCTCGATTCCTGTGGCTAAAAGGGAAGGAGCGGCTAAATTCGTCTCTGCTTGCGGTAAAATGGCCGATTGACGCAGTGCGCCCAGCATTTCGGCGGTAAATTTGCTTAATTTTTCCTTTTCCTCGTCATAATAGCGACGTACCGATTGCAACACTTGCAGAAAACCGGGCCGGTTAAAGCGCGGTTGCACGGGAAAATAGGTGCCACCATAGAAGGGAATTAAACTATCGGGTGTTAGGAAGACATTCAGGGGCCAACCCCCTTGACCGACCATCATCTGCAATGCTTGCATATAGATGCTATCGATGTCCGGTCTTTCCTCGCGATCAACTTTGATCGGCAAAAAATACTGATTGAGATAATCGGCAATAGCCCGATCGGAAAAAGCTTCTCCTTCCATAACCGTACACCAATGACAGCTAGAATAACCGATCGAGAGAAAGATCGGTTTATCTTCTCTCCTGGCAATTTCTAGGGCGCTGTCACACCAATACCACCAATCGATCGGGTTTTCGGCGTGTTTTCGCAGGTAAAGACTTTCAGATTTAGCCAGATGATTAGCCATGGGAAAAGGGGTATTTTTGCTCTTGCTGCTTATCAGTTTAAGCTAATTAGAGACTAACTGGAATCAAGCCTCTGCTCATGCTGAAAACTTCGATCGCCCTAGGATTTTTTCTCACTCAATCTTTGCCCCTTAATCCGCAAGTGCAGGGGGTGGCTAATCATTTAATTGGGGTTATGGATACGACGCAACAAGCGCAGACTAACCCCCGCGTTGCTAAAGTGCAAATGACTACCTGTGCGGTGGATTTTTCCCCGAAACAGGATAGTATTTATCTTTATCAGGAACAGGCAATTATCGATCGCTTAAATCAACCCTATCGTCAAAGAATTTTAGTCATTCAACCTAGCCCCGATAATTCCACTGTGGAATCAAAAGCTTATAAGTTAAATAATGCCCCTAACTTTATTAATTTTTGTAACAAAGACTTGACAGAAAGAAGATTAAATGTGTCAGATTTGGCTGAGTCGGTGTGTACTGTATTTTTAAAACCGATAGCGGGGGGGTATCGGGGAGAAACTCCCCCCCAGGGTTGTCCGACTAATGCCAGAGGTGCGGTGAAAATAACTAATACAATTATTCTACATTCCCAGGGCATGGATACCAGCGATCGAGGTTATGATAGTCTTGGGCAGCAGGTATGGGGAGCGCAGGATAATTTCTATCAATTTCGCTGGCAAAAACCCTAAAATCGGCTTTCCTGTTTCATTAATGCCACATCGGCAGCAAAATAGGTCAAAATCAAATCGGCCCCCGCTCGTTTCATACTGATTAAAGTTTCCAAAATCAGGCTTTTTTCGTCAATCCAGCCCTGTTTTGCCGCCGCTTTAATCATTGCGTATTCACCACTGACGTTGTAAGCGGCGACGGGAAGATGGCTACTATCGCGCAGACGACGGATAATATCGAGGTAGGCCAGAGCGGGCTTAACCATAATAATATCTGCCCCTTCTGTTATGTCTAAACTGGCTTCCCGTAAGGCTTCCCGACTATTAGCCCCATCCATTTGATAGGTTTTCTTATCACCAAATTTTGGCGCTGATTCTAAGGCATCTCGGAAGGGACCATAATAAGCAGAGGCATATTTAGCCGTATAAGCGAGAATTCCCACATCCAGATACCCAGCCGCATCTAAAGCTCGACGGATCGCCCCAACCCTACCATCCATCATATCGGAAGGAGCGACGAAATTAGCCCCGGCTGCCGCTTGCGAGAGCGACATTTTCACTAAAACTTCTAGGGTTTCATCATTGAGAATTTTACCGTCCTCGACAATACCATCATGACCATAAATCGAAAAAGGATCGAGGGCAACATCGGTGATAATAATTATTTCAGGGACTTCTTTTTTGATCGCTTTCACCGCCCTTGGCACTAAGCCATCGGGATTATAACTTTCTCTACCGAAATTATCTTTTTTATCTTCGGCAATCAAGGGGAAAAGAGCGATGGCATTAATGCCTAAGTTATAGGCATTAACTACTTCTTTGAGCAATAAATCGAGGGAATAACGATAACAATCGGGCATAGAAGGAATAGCAACCTTTTGATTTTCTCCTTCCATGATAAAGAGGGGATAAATCAAGTCATTAACGGTTAATTCGGTTTCACGAACAAGACGGCGAATCGCTGGAGTGTAACGAAGACGACGGGGACGAATCAGCATGATAACAGCGCGTCAAAAATAAAAAGTAAACAGTAAATAGCTGGTTTTGCTCTAGTTTTTTACCTAGGCAAAAACCGGGGATAGGACGATCAAATAATCCTGATCCCCCTGACTAATTAGTGAAAATCGGGACTATGACGAATCAAACTCATAAACTCTTGACGAGTCTTAGCAGAATCGGCAAAAATACCGCGCACGGCACTCGTAGAAGTCCAAGAACCGGGTTTTTCAACCCCGCGCATTACCATACACATATGAGTCGCTTCAATCACCACAGCTACCCCTTGAGGTTGTAGTAATCCTTGCAAAGCATCGGCAATTTGTGCGGTTAAACGTTCCTGCACTTGCAGTCGTCTGGCGTACATTTCACAGATGCGGGCAATCTTCGATAAACCGATCACTTTCCCGTTGGGAATATAGGCAACATGAGCGCGGCCGATAATCGGTAAAATATGGTGTTCACAGGAGCTAAACATATCGATGTCTCGGATTAAAACCATCTCGTTAGCATTCTCATGAAAAACTGCCCCATTCAGCAATTCATCGAGGGATTGCTGATAACCAGAAGTGAGAAATTTTAGGGCTTTTACTACTCGTTTAGGAGTGTCTCGTAAACCTTCGCGATCGGGATCTTCTCCTAATCCTAACAGCAGTGTTCGTACCGCTTGCATCATCTCGGCTTCCGATACCGGCGATTTAGGTTCGGTAATCACTTCGGGAAAGTGATTGTAGTCATCATTGTCGAAAATTGCTTTGGACTTAGCTAAGGTCATAGATATTTTTATGGACTCCAATAGTTAATTGATCGGCAAAGTTTTCTGATTTTACCAATGTCAATAAATACCCCTTGCTAGAGTATTTATTTTTCTGGGCATCTAGACGATAACTAATGAAAGCTATCGGGTTATTCCCTCGTCTCTGGGGTTATCTCCGGTGCAGAAATCTGGAAAAATTGATTTTCCTAGTCACCGAAAAAGTCTTGAGTATCTCCCTCGTTAATTGAGGGCAGAGTTCCAATCCAGAATTAGTTTATTTTGTCAAGTAGTTCGTTTGTTCACAAAGGTAGCTTGTCTGGAATGATAATCGTTATCATTTTAACAAAAAAATTAGATTTACCAACAAAAACTTTGTCGTCAGATAAATCTAGTCCTGTTAAGCTGTTTAAACTATTTTGAAGAGATAGGCATATTTTGCGATTTTATCGCTTATATTCAGCAATATTACTGATTTTTTGGTATTCTTCCTCCGAGTATAAATCCGCCGGAGAAGCAAGGCGATCGAGAAAGAGGATTCCCTCCAGGTGATCGTATTCGTGTTGAAAGATACGCGCGACAAAATCGCTGAAAACTTGATGGATTTCGCGACCATTGCGATCATAATAGGCCACCTCAATCCACTGATGACGGGGGACAAAACCGCGCCAATTGGGGACACTGAGACAACCTTCCCAACCCTTGACCATTTCCTCGCTCACCTGCAAAATACGCGGATTAATCATGGCAGTGGGTGACATGATCGGAGCGTCGGGATAACGAGGATTGGGGTGGGAAGCAACGATAAACAGACGCAGAGACTGAGCAACTTGGGGCGCGGCGATTCCCACCCCGTGGGCAGCTTGTACGGTGGTAATCAGGGAATCGATCAAATTTTGACAGTCAGAATCGAGAAAATTATCGATCGCTGGTGCTTTTTGCTGTAGAATTGGGTTTCCTAATTGGGTGATTGTTAAAACTTGTGTCATCTGTATAAGGATTAATTGTTTCCCTCTGAAAATCATTTTATCTTGAGCGGCAAAATCTCGCTAAACTGATAAGGTTTCCCCGCAGCAGCACTAGAGCAACTTTGTTAATCAAAATTAACCGTGGATAGCAGCGCCCAACAACTTTGGCATAATCTCCTAGAGCGTCTAAAATTACTATTAACCCGTCCCGCTTTTGAGACTTGGTTTCAAACGGCGACGGTTAAAGAATGGCAAAA
Organism: Microcystis aeruginosa LEGE 91341; assembly: GCF_015206885.1. Classification (GTDB taxonomy): domain Bacteria; phylum Cyanobacteriota; class Cyanobacteriia; order Cyanobacteriales; family Microcystaceae; genus Microcystis; species Microcystis aeruginosa_H. The sequence continues at coordinate 26,609 of NZ_JADEXY010000021.1, forward strand.
CGACCGCTTAGTAATTCAGGCTGCCAATCCTTTTATTCTTAACCATCTTCAGAAAAATTATCTGTCAACAATTGCCGAAGTAGTGGAGGATATCGTCGGTTATCCCGTCGAGATTCAACTAACGGCACAACAGGGCGATTTGATCGCTATTTTCCAGCCCAACACTAGCTTAGAATCAGAATTATCCCCCACCAATCAACTTAACCCTAAATATAATTTTTCCCGTTTTGTTGTCGGGCCAACTAATCGCATGGCCCACGCAGCTGCTTTAGCGGTGGCGGAATTACCCGGACGCGAATTTAACCCGCTTTTTCTCTGTGGTGGGGTGGGATTAGGTAAAACCCATTTGATGCAAGCGATCGGTCATTATCGTCTAGAATTATATCCTCAATCTAGGGTTTTTTATGTATCGACGGAACAATTTACTAATGATTTAATCACCGCTATCCGTCAAGATAGTATGGAAAGTTTTCGTAATCATTATCGCCATGCTGACATATTATTAGTGGATGATCTGCAATTTATTGAAGGAAAAGAATACACTCAAGAAGAATTTTTTCATACCTTTAATACCCTGCACGAAGCGGGAAAACAGGTGGTTTTAGCTTCCGATCGCCTCCCCAAACAGATTCCCAGTTTACAGGATCGTTTAATTTCTCGCTTTTCTATGGGATTAGTCGCCGATATCCAAGCACCAGATATCGAGACTCGTATGGCAATTTTACAAAAAAAGGCCGAGTACGAAAATCTGCGTCTCCCACGAGAAGTTATCGAATATATTGCCGTTAATTATACTTCTAATATTCGCGAATTAGAGGGCGCATTAATCCGAGCTACTACTTATATTTCTATCTCTGGATTGCCGATGACGGTAGAAAATATCGCCCCGGTTTTAAATCCACCAATGGCCAAAATTTCCACTTCTCCTGAGATTATTATGGCGGTAGTAGCGGAAAAATTTCAACTCTCGATCGCTGATCTAAAGGGAAATTCCCGCCGACGAGAAATTAGTTTTGCTCGACAGATTGGGATGTATTTGATGCGTCAACACACGGATTTAAGTTTACCGCGCATTGGCGAAGAATTTGGCGGCAAAGATCACACCACCGTTATTTATAGCTGTGATAAAATCAATCTTTCCCAACATCAAGATCGACAATTACAAGAAATATTAGCCCAACTAATCGAGCGAATTAACTCCCTCAGTCGCCATCAGTAGTCGGGGGAAATTATGAATTATGAATTATGAATTGGGAATTGGGGAGATGGGAGAATTATGAATTGGGAATTGGGGAGCAGGCAGTAGGGAGTATTTTCAGCTAAGAGTGAACAGTAATCAGTGAACTGAAAACTCACATCTGATAACTGATAACTGATAACTGATAACTGAGATTAACTACAGGGGAATAAACTGGCAATTGTAGCGAGGAGACGAGAGGTCATGGGTAAACTATCGATCACCATAGCTGTACATAATAACATCATGTAAAGAATGGAATATTTAAACAGCGATCGAGCGATGTCCCGATCAAAAGGATTCTGTTTTAATTGCCAAGCTTTTTTCAGGAAAACAAACCCTAAAAATAAAGCCGCTACACCATAAACCACACCACAGGCAGCCAAGGGATAAATCAGGAGGAAAGTGAAAGGAACGACGATTAAAGTATAGAGCCAAATCTGTTCGCTAGTGGCTTCTTCCCCTTTAACTACGGGCATCATCGGGATATCTACTTCTGCATAATCATCCTTGATCATTAAAGCTAAAGCCCAAAAATGGGGAGGAGTCCAAAGGAAAATAATTGCGAATAAAATCCAGGGAATCCAACCGAGATCGCCCGTTACTGCCGCCCAACCGACGAGAGGAGGAATCGAGCCGGCTGCGCCGCCGATAACAATATTTTGGACACTATGACGCTTGAGCAGATGGGTATAAATCAGCATATAAAATGCGATACCGGTCATTGCTAAAAATCCGCTCAAAGTATTGACAAAAAAGACAAAAAGTGCTAGGGAAAGGGAAGCTAAAACGAGGGCAAAAATGAGGGCGTGGAGGGGTTGCACGCGGCCGGAGGGAATAGGACGGGCGCGGGTGCGAAGCATGGTGTGATCGATGTCGCGATCATAGATGCAGTTTAAGGTTTGAGCGGCGGCGGCGGCGAGAGTGCCACCGAGGAGGGTAAGAAAGAGTAAGAGAGGGGAAACCTGACCTTTAGAGGCGATTTCCATAGAAGCGGCTGTAGTAATCAGCAGTAGAGGAATAATTCGCGGTTTGGTGAGTTGATAATAACTTTTAGCGACTTGTAAAAAATTATCGTGGTGGCGAAGGGCTTGAGTTCCAGTCATCGTGATTAAATCCTTAGAGATGGCTTATAGGCGCGAAAGAATGATCGCGAAGGGCAAAAGTGGTAAAAGCGACGAGGGTTCCCACCAATAGCGCACCGATGCTGTGGTGGGTAATGGTTAAGGGTTCCACCTGGAGATGTAGTTTCAGGGTGGCAACGCCTAAAAACACCTGTAGGGCGACTAATCCCCCGGCGCTAAAAGCTAGTTTTTTGAGGAGAGGATGGATAGCGGCAGCTCGCCAAGCGAAGAAAACTAGGGTTAAAACCGAGATAGTGGCGGGAAAAACCCCGATAATGTGGCTATTCATCACCGTGCAGAGTTGGGAAACCGTTAAACACTGATGGGCTGCCCAACGGGAACCGACGAGACCGCCGAGGAGACATTGCAGATAAACTAGACCGGTGGCAACCATTCCCATCCCGGTTAGTTTCCCGACTGTACCTGTGCCACGGTAGGGAGTCAGACCGATAGCAATGACGATTAAGGTGGAGAAAAAGAGCAAAGCTGTGGCTAAATGGGCGGTTACGATGTCAAATCGCAGTAATTGGGTGACGGTTAATCCTCCCAGGACTCCTTGCAGGAGAATTAGAGCTAAAGCGACGATCGCAGAGGGCAACAGCCAAGTAGGAAGATGGCGACGATACCACCAAGACAGACCGACGAGAGCGATCGTACTAAACCCGATCAAAGAGGCATCGAGACGATGAAACCACTCCAGAAATACCTGTAGATTCATCTGCTGACTGGGAATCCATTGACCGTAACAGAGGGGCCAATCGGGACAAGCTAAACCGGCGTTCATAACTCTGGTGGCAGCGCCCACCACCATGAGGGCGAAAGTGGCGATCGCAATTTTCCAGACTAAGCGGCGCATCCACACCTGAATATTGCCGGTTTCTCTTCGGGGTGTCGGGTTAAAAACAGATTCGGTCATCGGTTTGCCTGTTCTCAAGGAGTCTGTCATCAAAGATCCTGGCTTTGTTTACCAGTTAGTTATCACTGTGAATGAGTTTTTTTACGACTGGTAAAACCTTTTAGATATTCTTTAGATTTCTGGCCATTTCCGTTACATTTGTTTACATAAACTCAGAATAAAACATAAAAATTAGTTATTTTAAATACTTTCCCTGAAAACGATCCCAAAGAAAAGATAAAATTCTCAGAAGATGCTGGTTAAATTTCCCATCTATAGGGGAATCATGTTTTAGCCTTGAATAAGTAGCCACTATTAAAAATATTGAAAAGACCGTGAAAATTCCCAGCAGTATCCTGACGCTCGTACTCGGGATCACCTTAACCTTAATTAGTCTCTGGTATGGCCAAAATCATGGCTTAATGCCTGTGGCCGCTTCGGAAGATGCTCAGGAGATAGATAATATCTTTAATCTGATGATGACCATCGCCACGGGACTATTTTTAATAGTTGAAGGCGTGATTATCTATATAGTGATTCGCTTTCGCCGTAAACCGGGGGATCAAACCGACGGGCCGGCAGTGGAGGGCAATGTCCCCCTAGAAATCTTCTGGACAGCCATCCCGACGGTAATCGTTTTTATTCTTGCCGTCTATAGCTTCGAGATTTATAACAATATCGGCGGTCTCGATCCCTTGATTTCCAAGGGTGGCAAAGGAGAAATCGCCCACCACGGTCATCACCACGGCACAATGATGGCCATGGGCGGCGATCGCAGAGTAGCACTAGGTATCGGCAATTCCTACGATGGTGAAGGAGTTCCCCCCCTAGTGGTCAATGTTAAAGGTATTCAATACGCTTGGATTTTCACCTATCCCGAAACCGGCATTGTTTCCGGAGAACTGCACGCTCCCGTCAATCGTCCCGTGCAACTGAATATGGAAGCAGGGGATGTGATCCATGCTTTCTGGGTTCCCCAATTGCGTCTAAAACAGGACGTTATCCCCGGACAGGAAACGGTGTTATCGTTCACATCTAACCAAATTGGTCAATATCCGATCATTTGTGCGGAACTTTGCGGGGCCTATCACGGCGGCATGAAATCTAGCTTTGTGGTTCACTCCCAAGGGGATTACGACCAATGGGTGCAGGATAACACGATCGCCGAAGTTGACAGCGATCGAACCGTAGCTATGACCACTAAAGATCGCTCTGATAGTCAATATTTGACCCCCTACACCGAAGAAATGGGCATAAACGGTGAAATCCTCGCCCAAGTTGCCCATCAGCAGCAAATGTAATTTTTCTTGTCATCTAAAATCTTGGCCTTATGACAGCATCAACGGAAATAACCACTCCAGCAACCGTTCCCGAGGTGATCCACCACCGCAAGTGGACGGATTACTTTACTTTCTGCACCGATCACAAAGTCATCGGGATTCAATATCTGGTGACTGCCTTTCTTTTCTTCTTTATTGGCGGTGCTTTTGCGGAAGTGCTGCGGACGGAATTAGCCACTCCTGACCCCGATTTTGTCTCCCCAGAACTATATAACCAATTCATGACCATGCACGGAACGATCATGATCTTTCTTTGGATCGTTCCGGTTGGGGCAGGTTTTGCCAATTATCTCATTCCCCTGATGATTGGGGCGGAAGATATGGCTTTTCCTCGTCTTAACGCTGTGGCTTTCTGGCTTAACCCCCCCGGCGGGCTGCTATTGTTATCCAGTTTTTTTGTCGGCGCACCCCAGTCTGGTTGGACTTCCTACCCACCTTTAAGCTTAATTAGCGGCAAATGGGGGGAAGAATTGTGGATTTTGAGCCTTTTATTAATCGGGACTTCTTCGATTTTAGGCTCGATTAATTTCATCACCACGATCCTGAAAATGCGGATTCCTGAGATGGATTTGTACAGTATGCCGCTATTTTGTTGGGCAATGCTGGCCACCTCGACTCTGGTACTGCTTTCCACCCCCGTTCTCGCTTCTGCTCTCGTTCTCTTGTCCTTTGATTTAATCGCCGGCACGAGCTTTTTTAATCCTGCCGGCGGCGGCGATCCGGTGGTTTATCAGCATATGTTCTGGTTTTACTCCCATCCTGCCGTTTATATCATGATTTTGCCCTTTTTCGGCACGATATCGGAGATATTACCAGTTCACGCGCGTAAACCGATTTTTGGTTATCGAGCGATCGCCTATTCCAGTCTCACCATCTGTTTCTTGGGTTTAATCGTCTGGGCCCACCATATGTTCACCAGCGGTACCCCCGGTTGGTTACGGATGTTTTTCATGGCGGCAACTATGTTAATAGCCGTTCCCACGGGCATTAAAATCTTTAGTTGGTGTGCCACCCTTTGGGGGGGTAAACTTAGTCTCAATACGTCTTTATTATTTGGGATCGGTTTCCTGTCTTCCTTCCTCATCGGTGGTTTGACTGGGATTATGTTGGCTTCTGTTCCCTTCGATATCCACGTCCACGATACTTATTTTGTCGTCGGTCACTTCCATTATGTACTATTTGGTGGTACGGCAATGGCCTTATTTTCTGCCGTTTACCATTGGTTCCCGAAAATGACCGGACGGATGTATAACGAGACTCTCGGTCGTATCCACTTTGTTCTCAGTTTTATCGGTTTGAATTTAACTTTCATGCCGATGCACGAATTGGGATTATTGGGTATGAACCGTCGTATTGCTTTGTATGATGTGCAGTTTCAGGATTTAAATGTTCTTAGTACCGCAGGAGCTTATATTCTCGGTATATCGAGTATTCCCTTCGCTATTAATATGGTCTGGAGTGCCTTTAAAGGTCAACCCGCCGGTCGTAATCCTTGGCGCGCTTTAACCCTAGAATGGCAAACCTCCTCTCCCCCAATTATCGAGAATTTCGAGGAAATGCCGATTCTTTGGTCTGGCCCCTACGATTACGGTATTGATATGGAAGAATCGGAAGCAGAGGAATCAGTACAGGATCTCCTCGCTGAAGTGGGCGCTGAATCGCAATAATCAGTTATCAGTTATCAGTTATCAGATGTGAGTTTTCAGATGTGAGTTTTCAGTTCACTGATTACTGTTTACTGTTTACTGGACGGCTACGCCGTGCCTTTGGCAACACTGAAAAAAAGCTTCCCACTTCTCACTGATCACTGAAAAAAAGCTTCCCGTCTCCCGTGTAAACTAAGGACATTCAATCATGCAAGGTTCAACGCTCGAAGATTCTCAACTCTCTGTCAATTATCATCAGGAAACGGTGGAACACGGACATCATGGCCACCCGGATCATCGCTTATTCGGTGTGGTTTTGTTTCTAGTGGCGGAAAGTTCCATCTTTTTAGGTTTATTTGCCGCTTTCTTGTTCTACCGTACCATGTTACCCGTTTGGCCCCCCGCCGGCACGCCAGAATTAGAGTTAACCCTACCGACAATTAACACAATTATTCTGGTGTCCAGTAGTTTTGTTATGCACATAGGACAAAAGGCGATTAAACAAAATAATAACGCCGGTTTACAATTGTGGTTCGGTATTACTGCCCTGATGGGCATTATCTTCCTTTGTGGTCAAGGATACGAATATTATCACGCTGAATTCGGTCTGACAACTAATGTTTTCACCAGCGCTTTTTATGCCTTAACCGGATTCCACGGTCTCCACGTTACTTTTGGTTTAGTGCTGATTCTATCTGTCCTCTGGCGTTCTCGTCAAAAAGACCACTATTCTAGTCAATCTCATTTTGGTGTGGAAGCAGCAGAATTATACTGGCATTTCGTCGATGTGGTCTGGATTATCCTGTTTTTACTGGTGTATATCTTGAGATAATTTTTGTTATTTAGTGGGAGAAAAGGGCGCTCAATTGAGCGCCCTTTTTTGTATATTTCAATTTATAGCAAAAAATGGGTTATTTAGGACGCTTTCAATTTTCAAACTCTTATCGGTCAAGGGTTTCAGCGATTGATTGTCCTAACCACCCCGATCTTTGCTATATAAGTAGTCGTACAAAATAAATTTCCTAGTGCTGAGAGGGAACTCCGGAACTGCGGAACGGGCAACAGAAAAGAAATACAGCGATTGTTGCTTTACGCAGAAATGGGTAATTAATTTTGTTTAGGTACTTAGCAATTCCTATACTGGTGAGTAGAGAATAGAGCCAATTGATAACTAATATAGGTGGGTTACGGCGAATACTAGATAATTTTCCCTAGCATAAATTGTCGTCGCCTAACCCACCCTACACCTGATAACTGATAATTAACGACGACCGAATAAACTCCAACCTTTGCCACCACTAACGGCAGGTTCAGCTTTTTCAGCGACGGGGGCAACTTCTGCGGGGGTTTCCTCACCGGAAAGATTAGAAAGATCGTAGTTTTCTACTAGGAAAAGAGACGCTTTTTCAATAGTAGAATGATCCCAGAAAAGGGTAGAAGGTAACTCTTGACCTACCCAATCTTCTAGATCACCCACCATCGTTACTGCATCGATCGAATCTAAACCATAACGGGTTAAAGGTTCAGTTACATTAATCGTTTTTGCATCTAAAGATAACTGATCGGCTAACTGTTTAACTAACCAATTTTGTACCAGATTATTAAGATTGGAACTGGAGTTCATGGGTTTTTTCCTCGGTAGTTTGTGAATGGGCTAATTGAAAAGGGGCGATCGAAAAATGTTGATTTTCTCGATATAATTTCAGCAATTCCTGGGCAACATTTTCTACATACACCTCAGACAGAGTGTAAGGCAGCGGCCGGAGAGTTCGCAGTAATCGGTGTAAACTCAACACCAACCATTCCCCCCGGGCAAAAAATTCACCCAAGATGGAACGATTATAAAGCCAAGTGTGTAAACAAGCAGAAGCGGCGTGTAAAGTACAGTATTTCTTGGCAATCTCGAACAATTCGGGTGATTGGTCGTGACCATACTCGAATTTCGATTGACTAATCTGTTCATCGTGAGCATTTAGTTCCTCTAAAACTAAATTACCCAACATCAACAGATTTTCTAATACCTCTGGGTCGATTTCATCAGAATTTTTCAATCCTTCCAGCATATCAAGGGCAATCTCTAAACCCTGTAGGGAATCATCTATTCCCCGGCCAAATAATTCTAAATTATTAGGTTCAAAGGGAGGAACTGACTTTTCTAGGCTAAAAATCGCCTCTAACCGGCTTTTTAACGCCGACATGGTGCGCGAGTTGCGTTTAGCCCGATATTTGGTTAAAGGACGCAATTGTAGGATTAAAGCATGAAGATTGACGATCGAACTGCCGTCAAACATACTGATAATCGAATTATCCCGCAGTAGCTTCTGGAAGATGCCGAATTCGTGTTCTTCTCGCATATAAAAACGCGATCCCAAGACCACATAAACACTATTAACCATCTCCTCCAGACGGACGGTAACAAAATATTTTACCACCGAAGCCCAGACGCTAAACTGTTCGGGGATAATATGAAAACCTCTCGCAGCCGGAATCGTCTCGCAATCGCAAATGAGGATGTCAAGGAAAGCATCCACGAGAGTGCGCCGGGGTTGGGGCAAATCCATCACAGTTTTGTTATAAATTACCCGATTAACGGCAAAACCGAGGGTAGTTCTTAAAGCGGTATCGGCTGCCCCGTGGGAAAAAGCCGCGCACAACATTCGGGTAATCTGGAAACCTTTCAGGGCTAATTCTAAACCGTCTCCCTCCTCGCGTAAACGCATGGAATCGGGGACGAAACAATCCTTAAAACCAATGCCACTCATATCCGAGGCCCGCACGCCATGGGTGTATATTTTCGGCAAATTATAGTATTTTTCGGGGTCTAATTGCCGTTTATCCACCATAAATAGGGTTAAACACTTCGGCCCGCCGTTAGCATCGGTTTTCGCCAAAATAAAGGAAATTCCAGAGATAGTCGCCCGGTTAATCGGCCATTTCTCACCATTGAGAATATAACCTCCTTCCACCTTCGTCGCGGTTAGATCACCATTGATCAGATCGCTGCCGTGTTCCTTTTCCGAGTAACCCAGACACATCGCCCCATAGTCATCCATAATAAAACGGGCGAGCTTCTGTTTCTGTTCTGGGGTTCCCGCCATCCAGTTTAAAAACGACCAGAATAGGGTAGTAAAAGCGATACCGATAGTTTGATCCCGTCGAGACAGTACCCGCACAAAAGCGACAAATTCCTCAAAAGAGGTGAACTCACCGCCGCAATCGGTGGGAATGTAGTAGTGTTGGAGTTTCCAGTCGTATAACCAGCGAATTTCCTCGTGGGGAAATTCTTCGCTCTCGTCAATTTCGATCACCCGCTTGTAGGATAGAGGGTTATCGGGATTGAGAGGATCGCCTAAGTCTTTTTCCAGTGCTTCAGCAGTCCAGTATTGCTTAAGCTTTTTCATAGTGCCTCTAGGACAGATACAATGTGTTTTTCGTCAATGCCTTCGGTTAGAAGACCCGACCATTCACAAAAATTAATGACCATTCTAGACTTTTGGCCGTACAATGGCAACAATTCTTAATTTCCCCCTTACCTTAAATGTGCTAGAAACCCCTTGGGTGGGGTGCTAGACTACCCTCTGCGGTAATTATGCCCAAATTGAGGTGATGAAACCGCCTTAGTTAAGGGGGTGTGAGACCGATGGGGATTGGGATAGTAGGATAGAGGAGGTTGCTAGACTGCGGGGAGGGGTATGATTAATATTTAGATGCCTCCACGGCTAACTTGAAGTGAGAGTATATGTTTAAAGAAACTACTTATTTGCATAAGTTCAGTTATTTTCTTGGATTGGTTCGAGAGATTGGTGGCTGGGATTTCCTATACCGCTATGTAGTACGAGCATTTTATAAAATAACCAAGCTCAACCAGAAAATGGTTCTATTTAATAATGTAGAAATGACTCTGCCCTATGATAGTCGATTCGGAACGGAAATTTTTCTCAAGGGAAGCAAGTTAGATTGGGGATCTGAAATTATCCTTCATCGGTTCTTAGATATTAATAAAGACTTTATTGATGTTGGGGCTAATATTGGTTATTACAGTTTACTGGCTGCTCCTTCATCTAATCAGGTTTATGCCTTTGAACCCGATCCGAGAATGGTTGAACACTTAAAGAGAAATCTTTCCCAGTTTCAAAATTGTCATATTCTAGAAGAAGCACTTTTTTCTGAGCCTGGCACTATGGATCTTAATTTGAACTCAATGCCTGAACTAAATTCGCTGGTTAGGCATAGTCCCCAAGAGAACAAGGTGACAGTCAAGGTAAATACTTTAGACAAATTGATGTCTGATTATCCGTTACTGAGTGTTTCCTGTATCAAAACAGATGCTGAGGGAGCAGATTTCGATATACTAATGGGTGGCAAAAATCTTCTGATTCGAGATCAACCTTTGGTCTTGTCCGAAATTTATCCAACAACCAAGCTCCTTGAATTTATTAAATCTATTGAATTTACCTGTTTTGCTTTCGTTAAATCTAAAGACGAGGATGGAGATAATTCGCGACCAAAATTCATGAAGATTGAAACAAAACCGACAAACTCTCGTGTTAAAATGGTTTTCTTGGTTCCTAATAGGCTCTTGTCAAGGTTTGAAGAGCTAAAAGATGTCTAACACTTCGCCACCGCAGACGAAACAGAGCTTATTTCTAGGATAGCGATTGTCATAGCTGTAGGGTGCGTTCCTTGATGTGGCTCCTACTGCTGGACCGATAGATTTTGGGGAATGCACCATGCTCATTAAACATCTCCAAAAATTATAACCCGATCACAGCCTGCTTTGGGTGTATATACTAACTAAATAGTTCGATAGCTCAAATGTATATCTATCGTTGCTAATTTAATCTCACTGAAAACATATCAGGGCTCTTCTCGACTTTGTTTGATAATTTTTGCTTATGGAATCTTGAAATGCTTATCGGCAAGACATTTAGGGCTATTTTAACGTTCGACGATGACTTCGGACGTTCGGCGAGGCTCAGTCGAGCCACGGAAGAAACTATCAGTAGACCTCCTGCAAAAGTCTTATTCAGCTACTTGATGATAGCCTAAAGCAAGTTCATAGTTGTAAATGCCAGCGATTAAATTAAATCTCAGACCAAAACGCCGTCTCCGATTCCTATATCTTGATGAT
>NZ_JADEXY010000022.1 GCF_015206885.1 Microcystis aeruginosa LEGE 91341
TTAAAATTCGACTGATTGTTGAGTTGCTCACCACCGTCTGTGTTTTTTCCTCGATTTGTTTTCTTAACTCGTCTAAGGTGGCATCGTTCTTTTCTTGGACTAAATCGCCCAGCAAGATAATTTGGTCCCTCTTATAGCGGTGTGCAGTCGTATGAGGTACAGTGTCACGAGCTATAAACCATGCTAGGCAAAGCTTGGTTTGTATCTCACTCAAGCGCTTACCGCTATATTATTTTTATTGGTCAGCAATAATTGTCTGTTTTTTATTTGATTTTACATGACAAGTTCGGAAGAGCCGAAAATACTTTTCAGGGTGGGTAATGATGTTTTAGTAAAGCCATTCTAATTTTCTGACTAATTCTGGCATGACTTCTTTTTGATCGCGATATTTATGGATTCTTTGTAAATTCTCATTTTGTTTTAAATTTTTGGCCAATTTACTAGGTAGATAGGCAGAATAAATTAATCCACCATTATTGGAAAATTCCTCAGTCATTGCTGATATCCAAGGAAAAGGAGGCTCTCCAAAATAACTAAAATAGAATGGCTTTGACTGATCAAATATTATATCATAAATGCCAAAGTTGACCCAGCTAGTAATAAATAATGTTCTTTTGAGTGGATTAATTCCTTCGCTAACAAACCTGTTGATTTTTTTTGTGCCTCCTTTTTCTTCAATATATTTTTGGGTAGAGAAAAAATTCATATTTAATTCTTGAAAATTATTAATTGATTCTCTTAAATCTTTAGCTATTTGGAAAACATTAACTGTATCACTAGCCGCAGCAACATTAATCGTTGAAATAAAGTTTCCCAAAAGATTTTCTGGTAATTCTATTCGGGATCTATAGTTAATTATTATTGACAGGTATCTTTCTTTATGATACTGATCGACTTCGGAGATTATACTAGACAGATGCGCGCACAATGCATCATTTATAGACAAACTTTTTTTGGTATTTTCTAAAAATGCTTGTTTCATATTATTTAATTCATTTTTTGAAAAATAAAATTGTAATAAAAACTTATTTTGTCCAGAAGAAAATATGTAAAATATTAATTTAAACAATTCTTTAATGCTTAAATATCTAACACTAGGAATAGTGTTGTTATTGTCTTTTAATTTTTCTTGGAGATACAAATCTCTTTCTTCAACAATTAGTGGCGCAGCATATTTTTTCCCATTTACTGAATTTGACCAAGCTTTCATCAGTTGCATAAATGTGTGCATATCGCCAATAGAATGATGCCAGGAAATCCCAAGACTCATTCCTCCACAAGCAAAATAGGTCAGTTTTATAGTCATTACAGGGCTTTGGTTAGATATTACTTTTTGGGGATTAATTAGATTAACAAGCCTTTCTTTCTTGATTTTTGGAAGGTCCTCAATAACATGATCTAATGAAGAGTCATCTTTAGTAATTAAGAAAATTATTCCTTGATTGTTAGCATCTATACATAAATTGTTGTTTATTTTTTTCAATCTCCCTGCAAAAATGGAAAAATCACTTAACACTATTTTTAACGAATCTGTTAATATATTCGACTCAACACTTTCTTTATAGAAGAAGACAACACTAATAGGAAGATTAGCAAACAACTGATCTATGATACCACAAGTTATTACCTGTTGAATATGGTGATTGCTTTGAACCATAAAGGTTTCTGATTTCATCACTAACTTCGTAGCCTCCGTGAACGCTTACAGACATCTCAGCCCAATTATATCTCTTTTTTGCCATTTTTAAGCGGCGATCACTAGCTACGTCGATCAAACCTGCCAGTTTTTAGTCGCACGAGTAATGGAGACGGAAACTGCAGCCGCAGTCAACCAGGTTACTCAGTCCGCTTGTGCCAGCCTACCGACTCAGGAGGCATGATCTAGGTATGACAAGTGCCGCATCGCACCTTCGGCGTGAACCCAACAAGGGCATGGACGAGTAGGTTAAATTGTCTTGTCCCCAACAAGTAGCCCGCAAGACTGAACAAGTAGCACGCTTGACATTATAACATCACGCCGCTACAATACAATTTTGAGGAAAAATGGGGCAGTTCTGCAAAATTCCTCTCTGGCAAAGCGAATGGAGTTTAGTTCGTGAAAAATAACGTTAATCTTAACTCACTGATGAAACAGGGAGAGTACGCCAAAATCTTGCGTCCCCTACTTCCTGATGAGGCTTTTGTTCCTGACCTTAATAAGGTCTTTATTTTAGGGATTAATGTTGCCATTCTGCTACTAGGTTGGGGAACTGCGTCCTACCTTGATCGATGGCCTTGGTATTTTCTATGGTTATTTGTTCCCTTAGCTTTAATTATGGGCAATAGTATCATGGCTTTGATGTTTATTACTCATGAACTCACGCACTGTAAAACCATCAAAAACCGATTTTTAAGACAAATTGTGAATCAATTAGGTTTTATGATGACCTGGCTACCTCCTACTTTTTGGAATGCACTTCACAATCGTCAACATCACCAAAACACTAATAGCCTTAAGGACCCTGATCGCCGTTATTTGTTCGAGCAACCTAATAGTTGGGGAAAATTACTTCAGGAGTGGTTTGTTCCGTCTTCAGAAATCAAAACATTGAGTTTAGTTTTAGGAACGTGTAATGTCTGGGGTATCTATATTTTTCGCAATCTTATCTCTGTTATTTTATCTAATGATGAATTATTGGGGTATGGACCAGCTCCCTTTAAAGTCTATCCCAAAGAACGAAAGGTTATTACAATTGAACTACTAATTATTTTTATAATCCATCTGAGTATTATTATTTTTTTACAATTTCATCCTGTAAAACTTTTACTCGGTTATTTTTTACCAATATGGATTGGTTATACTGGGATTATGTCTTACCTTTACACCCATCATATGCTTTGTCCTATGTCGGAAACTGATGATTGTCTAATGACTACACTCTCGGTTCGCGTTCCTCGGATTGTTGATTATCTTCATGTTAACTTTTCTTATCATACGGAACATCATGTTTTTCCGACAATAAACTCAGATTACTATCCGCTTGTGCAGCAGCTTTTAATAGAAAAATTTCCCGAGAAGCTTAACCTTATTCCGATACAAGAAGCATGGCGCTTAATGTTACAAACCCCTATCCACTATAAAGATGAGACTACCTTTACTGATACCTTAGGAACTCAATTAGTTACCCGTCCTAAACCTTGTTTAACCAAATAACCAATAGGAAAATAAAATGTTTCAAATTTCCAGAGGATTATTACGCCGACTCTTAATGGGTCGCTCCGTTGAATTATTTAATAAAAAATGGAATACAGATTTTCCTGAACCTGAAACACTCGGCAGACAGCAAGTAAAAAAGTCAGCTTTTGGGTTTCTTGGTGGCTATAATAAAGCTCTTGAATTTGGTTTTTCTCCGTTACTCATCAGCGAACTAGATGGATACAATCGTAACCTACGGGGATTTGCTTACGAAGGTGCTGGCATGGGTTTAGCAATGATTGACTACACCGCTTTGGGTAAGCGTTCACGACTTCAAGAATTTTTGGAAGGACCTGCCGCTCAATATCCAGAACTAATCCATGTAGGTGCTGGTTTTAGTATTGCCCTACTCCATAAAAATATTCATAAAACTTTATCGCAAATGCCTCCTTTCTATCGTTGGTGGGCTATGGATGGTTTTGCCTTCTGTCGTGGAATTTTTGAATGGAAAAAATGTGTCATCCACCAAGTCACTTATGGCCTTGATGGTTATTTTTTAAGAGCATTTGATCGTGGGCTAGGTCGTTGGTTTTGGTTCATGCACGATGCAGATGTAATGCGAATTGTTGATCAATTACAAAATTTTCCTGACTCTCGTCATGCTGACCTTTGGAATGGAATAGGTTTAGCTTGTACCTATGCTGGAGGAGTGAATCAAAAACAGATCGAGTTTTTAAAAGAATCAGCAAAGTCTCACGTTTCTTATTTGGCATTAGGCTCTGCTCTAGCTGCTAAGTGTCGTTTAACGGCTGATCATATCGTTGAACATAACGATTTGGCTTGTTCTATTCTCTGTAATATGTCAACTGAAGAAGTTGGACAATTAACTTTACATATTGCCAAAGAAATAAAGATTGATCCCGATGAATCAGTATTAGTTGAACAGCCGATTTTTGAAACTTGGCGTGAAGCCATCCGTTCCCAATTAACGCGGTAAACTCTCAAAAATCCTGCTAGAAAATCATGAATTATGAATGATGAACAGGAGATAAGGGAGAGATAAGCTAAGACGCATTTACAGTTTCCCGTTCCCTGTTCCCTTATCCCCCCCATAGACTAATTTAGATGCTTAACAGCTTACTATAGTTCGTTAATTCCAAGGGTGTAATTTAGGTTGATATTGATAGGTCTTAAACTCTTGGCGCATCTTTTTAATAAAAGTTTTATGGTTTAATTGACGAACTTTAAACCGATAAATTTTTTCACCAATAGCAATGTAAAAAGAATAACTTAATAATTGTGTAACTCGTATCCATGTTTTAGGAGCAAATCCCCCCCAAATTCCAAACCCTTTAAAACGAAGCTTTAAATAAAAAACAGCCAAAAAGAAAAATGTATTTTTTAAACAAAGAAGCACATTGCATTGATGAGGGTCAAGCCTTGAATTTTCTAAAAAATTATCAAAATATTTGCTAGGTCCATAACCCCAAAGTAATTGATCAGTTCGAGCAAAATCCATAATTCCTAAATTGGCATCACACTCCACCAATTGATCAAATTGTTGATGCAAATCAGAAAAAAGACTATTTTGGGGACCAGCCAAAAATTCAATTGCTTTGATATGTTCATTGATAAAGTGGAAATCCAGAAACCATTTACCAATATACATAGGCACTAAGTTACCAAACCAAAACATATTTTCCATATAAATCCGCCAACTCATTACACTAGCATGACCTAAATGTTTTTCGTGATTTTGGTAGAGCCGACTATATGAAGTAGCTGTCGCCACCATAAACTTATTATACATATCTTGCTTCTTCTCAGCTTCAGGTTCTTTGGCTAATTTAGCTCGAATTACTTCAGTCACACATTCAATTCCCAGTGCTGTTACGACTAACCCAGGAGAGTATAATGGGTCAAACATTTGAGCAGCATCACCAATAACATACCAGTTATCTTGGGAAAGATGTTGCTTGCTATTATGAGCCAAGCGAGGAAGATAATTAAAATCAATACATTGCCCACTCTCGATAAGATTATAAACAATTTCGTGGTTAGCTTTAAAAAAACTTTTTAATTTTTCTAAGGTATTGATTTGGTTGGCTGCAATAGAATTTTTATGGTGTACCAAGCCGATAGATATTTCTTTTTGTTTGGTATCAATTGGGAGAACCCAAATCCAGTGTCCAGTTCCAAAAAAGTGTTTGGTACTATAGTAACTACTAGCTGTACCGTTAATTTTATTGTAAATATTATCAAAAATATTGAGATCAATGTTCTTAACTCGAAGCCAAGCAGAACCCGTATTAATACCAGTCATCTCTTCAGAGTCTAAAATTACATTATTAAGTTTTTTCCCAATAATAAAACGACGGCCAGCTGCATCAATAACGTGCTTAGTTTTTAACTCGATAGATGCTTGATCGAGTTTTACGGTTACCGTATGTAATTGATCACAAGGAGTTAATTCTACATCGATAACACGGCCATTATAGAAAGTTGCCCCCATCTCCTGAGTCATTTGGAGAACATCCTGCTCAAATTTAGCTCGATTAATATGAAAACTATCAATTAAAGGGGTACGATTAAAACCCATATGATAATAATCATTGACGCTCTTGGTCTGAGCTTGATTTTTAGGCCAGTGATAGTTTAGTCCATACTTAGGTGCGTGATTCTCCAGTAAATATTCATGGAGAGCTAACTCTTTACACATAAACATTGAACTAATTTCTACAGTTGATTCGCCAATTTTCATATCTTTAATTGACCTTTCTGGATTCCGAGGATCAATAATTGCAACTTTAATGTTAGGGAGGTTTAATAACAAGTGCCTCGCTTGACAAATTCCCGCAAAACCGGCTCCCATAATAAGAACATCATAAACTTGCTGTTGAGTTTTATTCATGAATCTTTTTCCTTTTTTTACTAAAAGTTTTCTTGAAAAATCTAAAGAAGACTAAACACTTATTTGCTTATGCCAAGGATTTAACTTAGGTTGATGTTGATAAGCTTGAAACTCTTCTTTCGTTTTTTCAATCATCGTATTATCAGGAACATTACGATAATTAAACAAATAGATTTTCTCGCCAATTGTTGCCATTAAGCAGAAGAATAAAAGTTGCATGATTCGCCAAGAACAACGGGGAGCTAACACTCCTAAAACGCCGTAAGCTTTAAATCTAAGTTTAATATAGAACATGGCCATAAAAAATAGAGCTGTTTTCATGCCAGCATAAACATTGCAACGTTTTGGCTCATATTTTTCGCTTTCAAGATAATCATCAGCGTGTTTTAGAGGACCGTAACCCCACATTAATTGATCAATGCGACTATAATCCATCATTCCAATGTTAATTTTACGTTCAACTAATTGATCAAACTCCTCATACATCTGTGAAAAAAAGCTCTTCTTACTAAAGAAAAAAATATCACCAATGGCTAAATATTTCTGGATAAAGTCAAAATCTAAAAACCACTTGCCGACAAACATAGGAATTAAAACTCCAAACCAGACCATATTCTCAAGATAAATTCGCCAACTCATTACACTGGCATTGCCCAGATGTTTTTCATGATGACGATAAACTTGATTGTAAGAACGAGAATTGGTGACTAAAAATTTATTGTACATCTCTTGTTTTTGTGGAGCGTCAGCATCATTGTTTAGCTTCGCACGAATAACTTCTGTAGTAGATTCAATACCTAAAACTGCTAATACTAAACCTGGAGAATATAAAGGATCGAACATTTGAGCAGCATCCCCCAAAACATACCAGTTATCCTCAGAAATAATTTTTTTACTATTATGAGCGAGTCTCGGTAGATGATGAAAATCAACTATCTCACCACTTTTAATAATATTAAAAACAATGGTTTGATTGGCCTCTAGAAAACTGGTGAATTTATCTAAAGTATTGATTTGATTGAGAGGAATAATGTTTTTATGGTAAACAACTCCAATAGATAATTCTTTTTCATTTCTGTCAATAGGAAGCATCCATATCCAATGACCATGGCCAAACCAATGATTCGTTGTGTAGTAACGGCTAGCACCACCATTTGAAGGCCGATAGTTATCATAGTAAATGCTACGATCTACATTTTTGACGCGCAGCCACGAAGAGCCAGTATTGATTCCATAAAGTTGCTCAGGATCGAAAATTAAATTATCCGTTTTTTTGCCAATGATAAAGCGCCGACCAGCCGTATCTATCAGGTGTTTTGCTTTTAGTTCTATTTCTCCTTGATCGAGTTTAACTTTGACAGTATGTAACTCATCTTTGGGAGTTAGTTCTACATCGACAACACGACCATTATAAAATTTTGCCCCCATCTCTCGGTTCATTTGTAAGACATCTTGTTCAAATTTAGCTCGATTGATATGAAAGCTATCAATACTGGGAGAACGGTTCATCCAAATATGAAAATAGTCATCAGGCGTTTTCGTTTTTTCTGGATTTTTTGGCCAATGAAAACTGAGTCCGTACTTGGGTGCGTGGTTCTCAATCATATATTCATAAAGTCCAAGTTCTTTAAACAGAAAAATAGCGGTGATTTCAACCGTTGATTCCCCTATTTTTAAATCTTTGACCGACCTTTCAAGAGAGCGAGGATCAATCAGCGCAACTTTAAGGTTTGGAATATTTAATAGCAAGTGTCTAGCTTGGCAAATACCAGCAAACCCGGCTCCCATGATGACAACATCATAAACTTGTTCTTGACAAATTTTTGAGGGGGCAATGTCCATTTGAGCAAAATTCATCTTTTTTTTACCTTCCTTTTAAGTTTAGGTTAACTGTACCTTAAGAGTGCTTAAAAACTCAAGTTTTCTTTCAAGCTTGTGCCTTTTCTCCCCAAGGTTGTAGCTTAGGCTCATACTTATAATTTTTAAAATCTTTTTTCATTTTTTCAACGAAGGTATTATCGGGAAGGTGACGGGTCTTAAATAGATAAATTTGTTCTCCCATGGCCAGGTAAGCAGATAAAGACAGGAGTTGAAAAACGTAGAAAAGAGAGCGAGGAGATAACATTCCTAAGATTCCATAGCTTTTAAAACGAAATTTAAGATAATAGAGGCTCAGGTAAAACATAGTTGCTTTCATTCCTGCAAAAACATTACACCGTAGGGGTTCAAACTTAGTATTTCCTAAATAATGATCAAACTCTTTACTGGTTCGATAACCAAATAACAGTTGATCATTGCGGGTAAAATCCATTAAGCCAATATGAACTTGATCATCAACTAACTCATCAAAGTGTCTATGCAAATTATTAAAAAAACTATTTTGAGCAAAAAATAAAAAGTTGGCTATTTTCACAAAATGACTGATAAATTCTGAGTTGAGAAACCACTTACCCACATACATCGGCAATAAAACACCAAACCATAACATATTTTCACTATAAGTTCTCCAACTCATGACAGAAGCATTTCCTAAGTGTTTCTCATGCTTTTGACAAAAGAAATTATAGGTTCTAGCATTCGTCAATAAAAACTGATTAAAGTCAGCTTGTTTTTGCCGAGCGTCTGGTTCTTGAGCTAGCTTGGAACGAATTGCTTCAGTGACACTTTCAATACTCAAAGCAGTCAAAACTAACCCAGAAGAATAAAAGGGATCAAACATATGAGCAGCATCACCTAAAATATACCAGTTGTCTTGAGAGATTATTTTTTTACTCATATGAGCTAATCTGGGCAAATTATGGAAATCAACTGTCTCACCACTTTCGATAATGTTGTAAACCAAATTATGATTAGCCTTTAAAAAGGCTTGAAATTTATTGATTTTATTGATTTCAGAAGTCGGAATAATATTTTTATGATAAACAATCCCGATCGATAATTCTCTTTCATTCCTTTCAATTGGAAGCATCCATATCCAATGCCCATGACCAAAAAAATGATTCGTTGTATAATAGCGACTAGCAGCACTATTAGCAGGGTCATATCCATCGTCAAGAATTGTCCGATCTATGTTTTTAACCCGCAGCCATGAAGAGCCGGTATTAATTCCATAAAGTTGCTCAGGGTCAAACATTAAATTATCTGTTTTCTTGCCAAGAATAAAAGAACGACCAGCTGCATCAATAAGATGTTTAGCTTTCAGTTCAACTGTTTCTTTAGCTAGTTTAACTTTAACAGTATGCAACTCATCTTGAACAGTTAAATTTACATCAGCAACACGACCATGATAAAATTCTGCTCCCATTTCTAAATTCATTTTCAGAACATCTTGCTCAAATTTAGCTCGATTAATCTGAAAGCTTTCCAAAGGAGGTGGACTGGCTGTCCAGATATGAAAGTAATCTTCACAACTTTCGGTTTGAGATTGATTTTTTGGCCAATGAAAACTGAGTCCATGCTTAGGACAATGATGTTCAATGAGGTATTCGTAAAGCCCTAACTCTTTGTACATAAACATCGAGCTAATTTCGACCGTTGATTCTCCTACTTTTAGGTCTTTATCTGACCGCTCTAAGGAGCGGTGATCGATTAAAGCAATTTGAAGATTGGGAACCTTGAGTAAAAGATGTCTTGCTTGACAGACACCGGCAAATCCCGCCCCCATAACAACGACATCATAAACTTTTGGTGATACAGACACTAGATTTTCACTAACATTCATTAACTGCTACCTCTTTATGTAACCGTTGCAGGGGGAGGTGTCAATTAGCTAACCACAAAAAGACTGCCCGTTCCTGGTTTAGCATAGCGGTTCAGGAGTCGGGTGTCAAGTAGCTGACCACAAAAACACTACCTGCTGCACTCTGAGAGCCAAAGCTAGTCTGCCAGAAGTTGTACCGAAGAAAAATTAAGGTCGTGTAGGGGTTGCTATTGGGGAGTAAATCTGGTCTAATGGAAAGACAAGTGTGGTAACACAAAGCGAAGAAAAAGTTGAGAAAGCCCTCCACTGAGCGGTAGATCAGATAGCCCTTACTGTTATCTGTTCTTTTATCCCCATAGACCAAATTTAAATGCACAACAGCTTAGCCTGGTCATAGCTTCTTTAACAGAACTTTTTGAGAATTTACCTTACAAATGAAATCCCAACTTTTTGTTAAACTCAATAACCGGCTTCTCATTACCTGTCTCGGCCTTGGTACTATAGCGAGTGGGGCGGTGGCGACTTATGTAATTTGGCGCTATCAATTTTCGGATACAATATCTTCTTCAGATGTTTCATCCGTTCCGACAAAGCCGAAAGCAGTGGCGGCCTTAGGCTATGTGGAACCAGCAGGAGAGGCAATCAAGATTTCTGCTCCCGCTTTGGTAGAAGGCTCCCGCATCGACAAACTGTTAGTGCAACGGGGAGAATGGGTGAAAGCAGGCCAAGTTCTAGTGGTACTCGACAGTTGGGATAAGCTGGAAGCTTCACTGCAACAGGCGAAAGACCAGGTTCGCATTGCCCAATCCCGCCTAGACCAGGTGATGGCTGGAGCCAAACAAGGAGATATTATTGCCCAAGATGCTAGATCTAAAGAAGCCCGGGCAGAGCTAGAAGGTCAAATTATCACGCAAAAAGCGGCCATCGTCAGTTTGATGGCTCAATGGCAAGGAGAAAAAACTGCTCAATACGCTACTATTGAGCGCCTTAAAGCCGAGTTCCAAAATGCACAAAAAGATTGTCAGCGTTACCAGACTCTATCCCAGGAGGGTGCTGTCTCAGAGCAAGATCGAGATCGCTTTTGCCTGATGGCTAAAACTAGCCAAGAAAGTCTGCGAGAAGCCAAGGCTAATTTAAATCGAATTGTCACCACTCTAACAGCGAAAATTGATGAATATCAAGCTAATCTTCAGCGCACGGTGACAACTCTCGATAAAAAAATCAAGGAAAACCAAGCGACCCTCGATTCAGTAGCTGAAGTCCGCCTCGTAGACGTTCAAGTTGCCCAATCGGAATTGATGGCGGCTCAAAGTGCTGTAAAAAAAGCCAAGGCTGATTTAGATTTAGCCTTGGTCAAAGCTCCGAAAGCGGGACAAATTCTCAAAATTTGGACCTGGCCGGGAGAATTGATTAGCGATCAAGGCATTCTCGACCTCGGTCAAACCAGCCAAATGTACGTCAACACTGAAGTTTATGAAACCGATGTCAGCCAGGTAAAAATAGGACAGATAGCGAAAATAACTAGGGATGGAGTTATTAGAGAATTGCGGGGAACTGTGGCTGAGATTGGCTTACAAATTGGCAAAAAAGATGTCTTGGGAACCGATCCAGTTGCTGATGTAGATGCAAGAGTGGTGGAAGTCAAAATTCGTCTTGACCCCTCTTCTAGTAAGCAAGTCGCCGACTTGACTAATTTACAAGTCAATGTCGTAATCGATACGAGCAAAACTACCTTTTAAAATCATGAACAGTATCTGTGAATAACTTAGCCATAAATTAGCAGTCTTTAAGATGACGGAAAAATGAAAAATTTTAACTGGAAATTACCAACAGCTTGGTTACAATTACGCTACCAAAAAACGAGGTTGCTGGTAGCTCTCTCGGGGGTTATTTTTGCGGTTGTAATTATCTTCATGCAATTGGGGATTCGAGATAGTTTGTTTGACAGTGCTGTCCGGCTTCACAAAGCTCTCCGGGGAGACTGTTTTTTGATTAGTCCTCGTACCACTTCACTAATTGGTATGGAAACCTTTCCCGAACGCCGTTTGCTCCAAGCATCGGCTTTTGATGAAGTGGAATTAGTCAGTCCGATTTATTTAAGTTTTGCTCAGTGGAAAAATCCGAAAACTCGCAATTATTGGCGCAATATATTTGTTATTGGTTTTGACTTGAGGCATTCCATCTTAGATTTGCCAGGTGTGGCAGAAAATCAGGAGCAATTAAAACTTCCAGACCAGGTTCTATTTGATGCAGATTCTCGGTCTGAATTTGGACCAATTGTTACTGATTTTCAGAAAAATGGCAGGGTGGTCACAGAAGTTGGTAAAGAGGGAAATAATCGGAAAATTCAAGTAGCCGGTTTGTTTAAACTGGGAACTTCTTTTGGTGCAGATGGCAATTTAATTGTTAGCGATTTGAACTTTTTGAGAATTTTTGCTAATCGAAATCAAAGGTTTGTTAATATTGGGTTGATCCGCTTAAAACCAGGAACTAATCTAAATAAATTTTTAGATAATCTCAAAAAATACTTACCACAAGATGTCAAAATATTAAGCAAACAAGAACTAATTGACTTCGAGAAAAATTATTGGCAAATTAGTACGCCAATTGGCTTTACTTTTAATCTGTCTGCTACCTTGGGTATTATTGTTGGTAGCATCGTTGTCTATCAAATTCTCTACACAAATGTTGCTGAACACTTATCTGAATACGCCACCCTAAAAGCGATCGGGTACCGACACCGCTATCTCTTGTCGATGGTTTTGCAACAAGCTTTATTGATTGCTATTTTGGGATATATTCCTGGTTTTTTGATTTCCCTGATTCAATACCAATTTATTCAACAGGCAACTTTATTGCCAATTCAAATGACGATAAGCCGCTCTTTATTTGTCTTTTCTTTAACTGTTACTATGTGTTTTTTGTCAGGAATAACTGCCGTCGGAAAACTCAAAGATGCAGATCCAGCTGACATTTTTAAGTAAATATTTTAGGAGAACAGATGAAGCCAATTGCTATTAAAAATCTCAATCATCACTTCGGAAAAGGTAATTTAATTAAACAGGTTTTGTTTGATATTAATCTCGAATTATCCCAAGGAGAAATCGTGATCATGAGTGGACTATCAGGGTCAGGAAAGAGTACATTGCTATCTTTAATTGGAGGATTACGTTCAGTCCAAAAAGGAAGCATAAAAAACCTAGGCAAAGAATTAAAAGGGTCCAGTGAACAACAACTGGTAGAAGTTCGTCGCCAGCTTGGCTATATTTTTCAAGCACATAATTTATTACCTTTCCTAACGGTTCAGCAAAATGTTCAAATGTCTATTGAACTCGATGACAATCTAGATAAACAGCAGACTGATGAGCGAGCAAAAGTAATACTTAAAGAAGTTGGCCTAGAAGAAAGAATAAACTACTATCCTGAGAACCTCTCAGGGGGACAGAAACAAAGGGTAGCGATCGCCCGTGCCTTGGTTCATCACCCCAAATTAATTTTGGCTGACGAACCAACAGCGGCTTTGGACAGCAAGACAGGTCGAGATATTGTCTGCCTAATGCAGCGTCTCGTCAGAGAACAACAATGTACTATTTTGCTAGTCACTCACGACAATCGCATCTTAGATATTGCCGACCGCCTCCTTCACATGGAAGATGGTCGACTAATTGAAGTCAATAGAGTTTGTTGAAGGCGTTGCCTCTTTGCCGAATGATTTAGTCCACTTTCCGCACTTTATGATAAGTCGCAGTAATTGGATAAAGCTTCTTTAACTCGATGGGGTAAAGGTGCTGGTTCATAAGTTCTTTTTTCTGTTGCAACTAACCAGACGGTAAATTGTTCGCCAATAGCAACTTTTTGTTTTTTTCCCTCCGGGGTGATTCGGAAATATTCAAATCTTAAACCCATCCCACACTCGGAGATTGATTGGAGAGACATAATTACCTCAATGGAGTCAAAAGGAAATGCTTCTCGCAAATATTTAACCTCACTGTGCCCTGTCCGAAATTCTCCTTGACTTTGAGTTCTTTGATAGTAGTCTGGAATTAATTTATAAATAAATTGATCGAGAACTCTGCCTTGCCAAATCCCGTAAGTAGCAAAATTAATATTCCCCATTGCATCACTGTCTTCTCTAGAGGTTTTGAAGATCTCTTTGTGTAAAAATAGACCTGGATGAGGCCCAGTCGGCAATTGATAAATCTTTTTGCCCATTTTATCAGATTTTGGTACAGGTTGAAGAGTAAAATCTGGAAGATGAAGCTGCTCGACAAAATTTTGCAGAAAAGCGGGTAAAGCTGTTGGCTCAGAGCTAAAGTTAGGAGATAACTGAACCCAAGTCATTGTCAATTTACTTGTCGCAATCCGTTCAAACTCACCATTAGGAAGCAGTTTGAGCCAATCATAATAAAAATTAACGGTAGAATTGGCTGATCCTGAAACATTTCCAATCCAAATACGGGCTTCCAGAATATCTTGGAGTCCTGCCTCGCCAAAAATCTCAACTTGAGCGTGATTAGTCACCATCCCGCAGTTTCCAGTCGCCAATTCCTCAACTAGAGCCTCCCGCAACGGCCACATCGCCAGATCTCGAACATTGTCTATCCAAGCAAAAAATTGAGAAAAATAAACTGTTTTGCTAAAATTCGCCGTGTGTTTATGAGAAATTGGCCAGCGAACGACACAAATTTTAGAATTATCGTGGGCAATGTTAAGACGATAAATATCAGAAGGTTGAACGCCCTGATCGAGCCTTGAGGTGGTAGAACAAGGGATAAAATCTCTGGTTTCTGGGGGGATATTGAACGCCTTAACCACCACTGCCACAATTCTTGGTGCGCCGCGAGTCAAAACTATAGGAAAAGTGAGAACACTTAAAGAGTAACCTTCAGCCGTTCCCACAAAAAGAATACTATCTTCGACTTGATGACTCAGCGTTAGATCAATGTTTTGAAGATTTATGGCTTTGCGTAGAGCTTCGAGCGCTCCCCAAATCCGAGTTCCTGCAACATCTACTGATTCCGCTTGACGAGAAAGTAGTAACTGCCGCATCAAGGGTTCACGGGCATTTCCTAACAAGGCTAACCAATCAGCTTGAGAACGGTGAGTGATTGGTGCCAGATCACATCCTTGAAGAAAGCGATCGGACACACAGAGACAAAATTGATCATCATGAGATAAAGAGATTTCTAATGAGTCTTCTTTTAGCCCCTCAACAACGGGTTTTCCTGAATCAAGCCATTTGATTTGAAATGGTTGAGATGTTTGTTTTTTGAGCGTTTTCTCAAAAATTGGCAGTTCGCATTGATGACGTTCTTCAACAGATAAGCGATGTAACCCTGGAAGATAAACGAGAGACAACGCAGGAACCGCCACTTTTAATTCTGGCGATCGTCGATACAGTTGAGATTGAAGTCTTTGTTCATCTCGCTCACTAGGATCAGCAATTTCTTCGGCTGTCGGATAATCTTCACGGCGTTCAAGAACACGAACTTGATAACCCTCAAGCTTTTCAATAACTGCCCCCTCTGGATTCATCGCTAAAACAGTCGTATTGTACTGTCGGTCTTTTTGACCTTGGTTGATCGCTAGACCAAAACAAGACTCTGACTCGTAGGCATTAAATTGGTTAATTTCAAGGCTCTCGATTCCAATCGGTAAACAAAGATATTGAGGAATCATCACCTGTACTGAATGGATTAAAGAATCTCGGTAATAGGGATCTCCTAAAATGAACGGCCCATCAGCCCGATCTAAATAGTCTTTTTCCCTCGCAGAACTATGAATCCCTTTCTGTGTGCGAAAGAGGATATGACGAGAGTCTAAACTATAAATCTGCTCTAAGCGTTGAAAACGAGGACCTTGAAACAATAACCAGCTATAGAGATCTTGAAGGGGATCGAGATCGAGAGGTGTTGAAGGCAGTTGTCTTTTCTCCAGAGGAATTTCCTTTGTTTGGCCAAAGACAAAGTCAGCCGCAAAATGCGCTAGGGCAAATCCTGTTCGTTCTGTTCTAATTTCAGCGCGAACTCGTATCGGCTCTTGAGCCGACTGTCGTTCCAGTACCTCAGTCCGAAGTTCAATTTCTACTCCGTTTTTGGGGTCAACAACGATTGGCCTTTCTAAACGAATATTCTCTAAGCGAACTGATAAGAGGTTTTCTTTTCTTAAAGTATAAGCTACCGCTTGGGCCATAGCTTCCAGACCAAACACGGTAGGGAATAGATAAGAACCTTTGTAAATATGGTGTTGAACGTAGGAATCCCGTTTTAGAGTAAGATGGCTGCGAATAACGCTTTCTACGCCAGGTTCTAGTATCTCTATCTGTTCTAGAAAAGTCAGTCTTGTTGGCGGTGCTGTTCGTTTTGTCAGCCAAGTATCAAAATTTCCTTTGAGAGAATCTAGATTACCGAGTCTTGCTGCAATTACGACTTGAGCATCTCCCGGATCATTTTCTACCAGTTCAACAAAACGACTGACTCCTTCTGATACCGAGATCGCTTCAATCCCCCTACGGGCTAGACTTTCTACTGCATTCATCCGCGCTCCCATGCCTACGTCTGCCCAGATACTATAGGCAAGGGAAATAACCGCTGTTTTGGGGTGTTCTTGCTGAAAACACCGGAGAATTAAATCTAATGCTTCATTGGAGAAGCTATACCAAGTATTTCCAGGCAGTCCCAACACCGAACCAATTGAGGAAAAGCCAACAATTAGCTTGGGCGCTTTGTTTTCTAAAACTCCCATAAGATTGAGAAGCCCTAAGATTTTGGGAGTAACTTCTTGATAAGCTTCTTCTAAAGGACATTGTTCGACCTTTTGAGGGCGGTTAATAGCGGCTCCATGAATGACTCCTGTAATCTGTCCGAGTTCTTGTTCAATCCTGGCGACAAGGGTTTTGACTGACTCAATATCAGCAATATTACAGGAATAATAGTGACAAGTTAGTCCTTTCTCTTGAAAACGTTTGAGAGTCCTGGCAATCTCTGCACTCCGGGGACTGGGGGAATTTTCCTCAGGATGGGAAGAACTACCGACCAAAGCCATAGGAACGCCTGTTTTTTCGGCTAAGGCTAAGGCACACTCGGCGGTAATCCCTTTGGCTCCTCCAGTAACTAGGAACACATCTTCAGCAGACCAAGTTAAATTACGAGGAGAATAGCTGGCTCGGTCTTGAACTTGCGGTCGCGGAATTCGTCGGCAGAGTTGTTCATCATAACCGACAAGAAGATAGGCTTGCGGTTGAGAGATTTCCTCGATAATGCGTTGAGCGATCGCAGATAAAGAAAGCTTTAAGGATAAATCAATCACCCGCACTTTGAGATCGGCGCGTTCTAAATGGAGGCTGGCGGCAAAACCGACACTACAGCTTTGCTCGAGAGGTTGGCTCCCGATTCTTACTTTTTTACGATTCTGACGATCTTGGTTGAAAATTACGGCTTGAGGATTCTGCCCTCTTTTGCCAAAATAGCCTCCGCCAAACTGAACATAACTGACGCTAGTGTACTGACGTTGATCCTGAGAAGCTAGAGGAGGTGTTGCTACAGATTGTAGTCTAGCCATTGCTTTTTGGAGACGGTTTTCTATAGAAAGATTTTCTTGAGGATGGCGAGGAAAAATGGCAATAAAGTGACTAATTTTTACATTTTGCCTGAGAGAAAAGTCACTCTTTGCCTGAACAACCTCATGACTCATTGCACTGAAATTAACAATTTGGACTTGAGATCCTTTCGTTTGCAGAACTTGACTAAGAGCCTGGGCGACATCAGTTTCTTCGACTTCGCAAACAATCACCACCTTCGCCTTTTCCCAGTTATCCTCACAGAACAGATTAGCCGTTTCTAATTCCTGATTCTCCTCGGTTTCTCTTGTCTGACTGATCACATTATTATTGGCCGCAGTTTCTTCTAACACATATTCAATTACAAAATTGCGAACCCAAGGATTTAAATCTCCTAGAGGGAGCTTGGTTTTATTTACCTGAGATAAACTAACTGGCCGGTTGGTTAGGGCTGTACTCGCCTTACTCGTTGTCAACTGTGGCGAATTTTGCTTGATCTCTGTCTTCGGTAATTGTTGCCTGTTGTTACTATAATTATTGTTGGTCTGTTCTCCAATTAAAGGACGGAAAACTTCTAGGATTTCTTGTAAACTAGCATTAGCTAGACTGGACGGATCAATTTGACCAGCTACACCACATTGAGAAGCCATAGCGGCCACTAATTCTGCTCCTTTGATCGAGTCTAAATTGAGATCGTCAAGTAATTTGGCATCTAAGGTAATACTGTCTCGTGGATATTCAGTTTGCTGAACCACTAAATCGATAAGAATTGCTTCCAGCGATAAAGATAGTGGTTGGCTATTCACGGGAATTTGTTGAGCAATGCCTTTGTCGGCATTATCATCGATACTTTGAAAAATCTTTAAAGAATCAATCTTAGTGCTGAAATCTTCAGATTCTTGAAACTTATTAGTCAGTAACAATGATTTTAAATCGACTAGGTGCTGATTATCAGCGATGGCAGAGATTTCTTCTTCAGACACCTGAAACGGTCTTTCGCAGAGGTTTTGAATAAACACCTGTTCCTGTGGAGCAACAAAAGGCCGGATCAGACGATTTTCATAAACTTCTTGCCAATGAACGTCACCACCGAGGACAAAATAACTACCTAAAACAGTGTTGAGGTCGCGATCACGTCCAGCTTTTGACTCCAAGGGAAGACAGAAAGGCTCGTTAGCTGTCGTATTCGCTTTTACCAAGTCAGAAAGTATCTTACCCGGGCCCACTTCAATCATCAAGTCAGATGACGATGTCATCGCCTTAACCATAGAAATAAAGTCAACTTGGGCGACAATTTGATCAGCAAAATGGTTTCGCAGCTCTAATCTTGCTTGTAATTGTTGGCCGTTAACACTGGAAAACAGCGATACTGACGGTGAGACCAATTGTTGAGGAATGAGAGCGCTATCCCTGAGTACCTTCGCTGATGGCAGCATCAGCCGCGAATGGAAGGCGTTGGACACGGGTAATTGACGAGTTAGGATATTTTTCCTCTCAGCCCGACTGATCGCCTCGGTAATACCCTCTAGCTCTCCAGAAATGACCGTTTGACTGGGACTGTTAATATTGGCAACGACTACATAACTGGGAATTCCTTCTAATAAGCTTTCAGCAGTTAAGCGATCGCATCCTAAACTGGCCATGGTTCCAGGCGGTTGTCCTGATGTCGAGGTTGCCCTTCCTCGGATGGCCGCAAAACACAGGAGAGTCTTCTCGTCATAAGCTCCAGCAGCCTGAAAAGCGGTTAATTCTCCTAAACTATGACCACCAACGGCAACAGGGTTAATGCCTAAGCGAGCGAGATAACGTTGCCAGAGTAGCGAAGTCAAGCAAATCGCAGCAGAGGCAATGGGAGCAGCCGTTAACGCTTTTAACCACTGTTGGATTTGTTGCTGATCTTTGGCTCGTTCTAGGTCATGGTAAATGTAGGGACTGATGGGGTCAAGTTGTTGCTCCTGCAGCCATCGATCCGCTTGGGCTAGAAATTCTTGCGCCCAACTATGGCGTTCCACCAAAGTTCGAGCCATGTTTAAAGCTTGCGATCCTTGACCGGGAAACAGAAAAGCGACACGGTTGCGCTTAACCCGATTACCGAGCCATAAGTCTTTTGGCACAGATGTCCTCACCTCCCCTGGACTCGGTGGCTGCTCCTTGAGGATTTGTTGTAATTTTTGCAGTTGTTCTCCTAAATGTTTGGGAGTTTCAGCGATCACTGCGGCGCGAATCGGTTGGGAGGGTTGCAGTTGTTGAGTTAAATGAACGGCTAAGTCGGCCATTTCTGCCAGACTCATTTTTTGTGCAATGGGATATAATTCTTCAATTTGTTCGATTAAAGCCTCGTTCGAGCCAGCATTTAGCACAAATAGCTCTGTTTCTTGCTGAGAAACTAATAAGGCCCGTTCATTAAGGGAAGATTTTAAATAAACCGAGGGAGGATCGCCAGAAGTCAGGGTTACATGGGCATTAATCCCGCCAAATCCCATCGCTGAGACTCCAGCCCGCAAAATATCGCTGGTGGGACGAACTGCTCCACTGATGACAGGATAAATGGCTTGAGCGGTGGTTTCAAATACGGGGTTAAGTTCCCTGCAACCAGCAGTGGGAGGGATCACCCGTTGATTAACTCCCATGACTGCCTTAATTAAACCGCCTATTCCTGCGGCCGCTTTAGTATGACCGACAATGGATTTAAAAGAGGTAACGCCAACAGAACGGGGCGCAATTTCTCCATCAGCCGCAAGCGCTAGGGTAATTCCTTCTAATTCTGTGCGATCGCCTAAAGGAGTTCCCGTTCCATGTCCTTCAATAAAATCTAGTGCGTGGCTGCTATAGCTTGCTTGTTCGTAGGCACGACGCAGTGCTTTGGCTTGACCAATTTGGGAAGGTGCTGTCAGACCGCCTTTGCCATCAGAGGAAATCCCCCATCCTTCAATAATCCCATAAATATAATCTCCAGCCGCTCTAGCTTCTTCTAGACGTTTGAGGACAACAAAACCACTGCCTTCTCCTGGAATAAATCCACTGGCCTGGCGATCATATACTCTCATCTCATTGGCGGTTAGTGCTTCTGCTTTGGCAAAACCAACCAATTCAAAGGGATCTAAACTGATATCCACGCCTCCTGCTAAAGCTATATCCCATTGTTGGTTAGCTAGATGGGTACAAGCTGTTATGACAGCAATGAGAGAGGAAGAACAAGCACCATCAACGGTATAACCGCCTCCATC
Source organism: Microcystis aeruginosa LEGE 91341 (assembly GCF_015206885.1). Lineage (GTDB taxonomy): Bacteria > Cyanobacteriota > Cyanobacteriia > Cyanobacteriales > Microcystaceae > Microcystis > Microcystis aeruginosa_H. Next base: position 20,572 of record NZ_JADEXY010000022.1, read on the forward strand.
TAAGTTGAAAAAGTTACAAATTCTCCCAGCAATAGTATTAGACAAGTTACCAGCTAGGCTATCTTCATTAATGTTGGGAAATACAGATTTATAGAGCTTTTCCATTAGCTCTTCCAAAACTCCTAAGCTTTCTGGGAGAAGACCTTTTATCCGAGCGGACTCCCGCAAACTTCGGCGCACAAACGGCCAGCGCATTCGCATAGATAGAGAACGACTTTGCTCACCCGTTAAGGTATTGCCTAAAATGACTCCAGTCTTGTCAGTAGGAATATTTTCTCGCGTATAGCCAGCATCTTCAAAGGCTTTTATCGCGACTTCAAGTGCTAACCAATGGGCAATATCTGTTGTCTCAAATGCTTTTTTAGGAATTCTTCTCTTCGCCCAATTAAACCTAAAACCGTCTATGACTGCCATCTGATTGCCATAGGTTTTATCGGGAGTTTTACGGTCAAGATCGTAATAGTCAACTAAGGGCAATCTTGCATCAGGTGTTTCTCGAAATTGCTGTCGTCTTGCTAGGATATTCTCCCAAAGTTTTTGCAAATCATTGGCTCCAGGGTAATAACATCCCATGCCAATTATTGCTATCTTAGTAGTCTCATTAGCCCAAGAATATGAACGATCTAGCATGAGAAAATATACAGCATGAGAAAATAGGTAAATGAAGGAAAAACAGCTTTGAGCTAGTGCTACATTGGCTTATAGCGTTTCTGATTCACAAGAGGTACATTCCTGATTCTGAAAAGCTTAATCAGCAAAGGTTTAAGTGTGCCGCACAGATGTGAGAACTGCTATAAGCTGTTTTTCAAGTACACTGACAGCAGAGCTTACCGCCACGTCTTCTAGATTGAGACAGGCGTTCAAATCCCGGTCAATCTCAAGCCCTGTTGACTAATTTAGTCTCCGCTTCCCTGCTAAAACCACACCAAGAGACCCTAATGCCAATAAACCCCATACGGATGAGCCTTCTGGTATTTGGGTCAGTGGCGCGCTAGTTGCTCCAGTATTGGCAACGTCCTGGGGTGTGCCGTTGATAACCTGCTGAGGATAGATAAAAGCATTGGAGACGACATTGTAGGTGCCATTGCCATTATCAGAGATAGTTATTTTCCCTACGGTAGGCTTCGTAATGCTAGGGTTAAGTTGTACCCCAATGCTATTTCCGTTGACATTTGGATTACCGAATGACCCCTCCTCAACTACTATGTCAAAAGTACCTAAAGCCAGGTCCGACACACCACGATCAATGATTCGGAAACGGAAAGTCCCATCAAAGGTTGGAGTTACGGGAGTCCCAGTTAGATTGGAATTTGGGTAATAGTATGATTGGAAATGGGCATCACCGGGGTCAAATCTGAACAATTGGTCCCTTATAGTAGTCGAGTTAGGAGGGAAAGGTGGCACTGTTCCCCCAGGTTGAGGCCAATAACTAGCGGCAGAACTTGGGCCACCAAGGGCAAAAGGGGTTGTTTTCGTTGGAGTATTACTGAATGTGATGAAAAATGTATCGACGTAGCCAGGTGATGTGGGACCAAAAATATAGGGCGTTTCGATCACACTACTAGCTTTGAGGAGAAAGCCACAGGGACTGATGGGATCATCGCCTATATTTATGGTGCAGGCTGCTTGGGCGGGGGCGGGCAGAAGTGCTGCCGAGGTTGACGCGATTACTGCGCCAGTTGCTGTTGCCAACAACGTGGTATTAAATAGTTTCAATGACATAGATTTGTCCTTGATCATAGACTTGACGTTTTTACACTACCAGTTCAGAAAAACATTGTCAATATATACCTTGCACGTAACCTCTACCAGTACAAAATGACATCGATATTTGTTTCGTCATATTGGTGGATATCTTGGGGTGCATCTCAGCAAAAATAAATTCGGAACGATAGGATTTTGCGCCATTTCAGGGATCACTCTAAATGTTAAGAATTGTACAACCCTCTTGTTATAAGGATTTTTATCTCATGAAACCTTAAAATTAGAATTGCTGGGGTACATCTCATATTTGAGACTTTCTCTCACCTATAGCAAAGATCGGGGTGGTTAGGACAATCAATCGCTGAAACCCTTGACCGATAAGAGTTTGAAAATTGAAAGCGTCCTAAATAACCCATTTTTTGCTATATGGTGAGCAGCAGAAGTTAAGTGGGTGAGTGGAATTAAATGGTTCTTCCGAACTTACACTGTAGAAAATTCCCCAAGCTCCCTCTCTGTTCAGCAATGCTCTAAAGTTGATAAATAGGGTCTGCTGAAAAAGTTTTTCCTGGGGGTAGGAGTCAGGAGTCAGTAGCCGGTCGTTTCGGGCTTTATAGATAAAAATAGGTGAGTTAGCAAAGCGTAACCCACCCGATATCTATTTGCGGTTTTAAACCGTTTCTACCAAGGGACGGGTTAACTTATCCAACTGTTGGGTTAACAGACTCAGGAATAAACCCACATCGGTGACAATACCCACGGATTCTACGGAACCTCGATCGCTTAATTTTGTCACCACGGCCGGGTTAATATCAACACAGACCATTTTTACCCCCGCCGGTGTCATATTGCCCACACCGATGGAATGGAGCATACTAGAGAGCATGAGAATCATGTCTGCACCTTGAATTAAGCGGGAATATTCTTCCTGTGCTTTAATTAAATCCATCTCCGTATCTGGAAGCGGACCATCATCGCGAATTGAACCGGCCAAACTGAAGGGGATATTATTCTTGACGCATTCATACATTACGCCTTTTGTCAATACCCCGGCCGATACAGCTTTAGCGATGCTGCCGTGGCGACGGATGAGGTTGATAATCTTGAGGTGGTGACGATGGCCACCGCGCACCGGGATGCCTTTCTGCATATCTACCCCTAAAGAAGTACCCATGATCGCCTGTTCCATGTCGTGAACTGCGATCGCATTTCCCCCCAGTAAAGCGTGAACGTAACCATCGCGGATTAAACGGGAGAGATGTTGCGCTCCTCCAGTGTGAATGACCACCGGACCTGCCGTTACTACCACTTTACCGCCCTGGTCGCGAATTTGGCGCATTTCCCAGGCAATCTGCTCCACGGTTAACTCGACTCGGCGCTCGCTGGAAACCCCCGCACCCATAAAGGTAAATTCCTGGGTGCTGTTCCGTTGTTCCCTGGATTCCGCCTGTCGGATAGTACGGATGCCCTCAACTCCCACCATAACGCGATCGCCAGCTTTTAAATCCCGCAGCAGAGTACATTTTGCCGTTTTGCCTTCCGCACCTTCAGTGACGACGATGGCTGCATCCATGCGTTGATTTTCCACCCGCACCCATTCACAGCTAACCCGCACTTCCGTGGGATAGATGGTGCTGACATAAAAATCATCGGGAGCGACCCCATCTTGTGCCACCACTGCGGTATTGACATCACAGATTTCTTGGGGACGAGCGGCCGCACCGAGGTCGATCAATTGTACCATGATCTCCTCCATTACCTCGTGAGAGGGTGCAGAAACGCGCACTTCGGCCGAGGAGGTACTTTGGCGCTCAATCCCCAAAGTGAAGTTTAAAACCTTGAAACTGCCGCCATTTCCCACCACAACATCGAGAGCTTTATTCATAATTCCCGCGTCGAGCAGATGACCTTCTAGCTGGAGAATGCGACTTTCAATGGTGACATTTGCGTGATGGTCTGGAATTAAGGGTTCCGTGGTACGCAGGGTTAAACATTTAGCGGCTCCTCCTGCTTTTAAGAACTCCGTTAGGGGAGTTTGTACCACTTCAAAGCTTTTTGACACTAACTTATATTGTAAATCGTCACTAATTTTATTCATGACGATTACTTGACCGATATTCACTGCATTACAAGCAAAGTTAACCGCATCAGCTTCTTCAACGATAATGCGTTTTTCTTCGGGAATTTTTAACTCAATTAACCGATTAGAATAGGCATCAAAAGCATCGGGATAGTAGAGCAGATAACCACCACTAAGGGGACAAAAACAGGTATCAAGGTGATAGAAACGTTCATCGATTAAACGTAGGGATAAAACCTCAATATCGAGCCATTTAGCGATTAAAGGGTGGGAATCTAACTCGGTTCTGAAGCCATATCCTGCCCATAACCAACGTCCTTCCCGATCTAATAATGCGTCTCCTGCACCTTCAAAGGGTAAATCTTTGGGCAGTTCGTGAACCGTAAAACCGTTATCTTCAAACCACTGTTTAAAATAGGGTTCTTCTCCCTGTCTTTCTTTGTGTAAAAAGCGACTGAGAACGACTATTTTTTCCAGAACTAAACCTGCATTAGCGGTAAAAACCATGTCGGGCCAGCCTTTTTCTGGTGGGACTAAATCCACGAGCGCCCGATCCTTGAGAATATGATAAAGCTGCTGCCATTGTTGCCTAGCTTTTTCCTGGGAAGATTTGTGAATGTTGCCCTCCATCCAGGGATTAATCACATAATCCACATCGTAATGATCGGGAGAACACATCAAAAAGCGAATAGTTTCAGTCATATTTTTTGACAATGAATATTCAGTATAAGTAGTCTGGAGATAAGTTTAGACCAATCTTCCATTATACTCTACTTTGCCCCAAAATATCACTAGACCTAAGATTAGGACAATCCCCGCTCTACAAGCTAAAAAGAGCATGATTTTAGTCGATAACTGACGGCTACAAGCTTAAATTATTGTAAATCCTGATATTTGAATAACCCCATAAATTTCGGTTTGCGTCCGTGTTCCTTAATTAAACTTTCCCGATAAGTTTGCCATTCTTCCCGTCTTCCCGACATATAAAAGGCATTACGAGCTTTTTTCAGCCATTTAATCGCTTCTTGATAGCGGTCAGCCTTTTTTTCGTCGAGTATCTTTTCCGCAGGAGGACGCGCGTGATCGATTACCCAGTTAGGATCGACGGTAGCAGCCGCATCCATTATCCGCCAAATTAGGTGAGACTGCACATAGGAATTATCAGAAACGACTTTAATTGCATCTTTAACTAAATTTTCGTGGAGAAATATATCGATTTTAGCCTCTGTGGAACGTCCACCACTAAACTCGCGCAAGTAATCTAACAAGTCTAATTTTAAATCGGGCCAATCTTCCCCAGCTAAAGACTCAATTTTTTGGTAATGGGAAAAGGAAGGTTGGTCTTGAAATGCCTTAATTCTAGCAGCCAAAGCTGTATCTATATCCCCTAAAGATTGCGCTAGTTCACTTGTCCAGAGAGCTAATTGATAATAATAATTACCAGGGAAATTTAGACCACCCCTGGCAATTATGAGAGCGGATTCTGGTGCGGATTCATCGCGTAAAGCTTTGGCAAAAAAGAAGGCTTCATCGTTTTTAGTTATCATGTTTTTTGATGCTGCCATCGCTTCCTCAATGCGATCAAGATAGACTAACTTAGTTAGGTATTCTACCACTTGTCCTGAAGCTAAAGCTAGATTCAAATACTCCTGATCTTTTTCCTGTTGCTCGAAAATTTCTAAGCGAATAGAAGTTAATTTTTGGGCATAATAAGGGATATTCCCTGACCACATTTCTGAAAAATTAGCCGATTCTCCTCGTAAAATCTTCTCTAAAACTGGATCGTCCCATCCCTGTTGTAAGGCTGCTAAACTCATCTCAAAATCGGCACTCCATTCATCCTGCCATTGCTCGATCTTTTCCCTTAAATCTTGCTTTTCTTGGGGATTAAATTCCTTGCTTAAAATTGCTGCCGTTAGAACTCGATCGATTCTAGCACTTAAATCATCATTAACAGCACCGTAATCTTCTAAATCATCCCATTCCTCGATACAGGCGCTAATAATTGCTTCTAAAATAGCGATCGCGTTATCGGGTTCTCCCTTTTGATAATAATCTTTGGCCTCATCCACTAGGGCATAAATTTCATCAGAAATTGGATCTTCTTCGTAGTAATCTTCTTTGATCGCTCGCAGGGATTGCCGCAGTTCATTACGGACAGTATTACGATAAGCTTTGACATTAATAGTTATCTTCCCTCCCGCTTTATTAACTGGGGTAGCTGGCAATAAAAACTTATCAATTGTCTCGATAATTTCTGGGTGTTTAGTCACTAAATGATTAAGTAATTTTCTTAATTTACTTTCATCGATCGGTGTCAGCAAATCATCTAGGGATGCTTTTTTAATAATTAATTCTGGTTGACGAGAACAGGTTAATAAAACCGCCACAATATGCTTACACCAACCCTCATAATCGTAGGGACAGGAACAGGAGACATTCTCAAGATTTTCTTGGTTAAAATCGATAGCAACTCGATAGGGTTTAACCTCACTACCACTCACCAAAGCTTGTAGATTTTGCCCCCGTTGCCAAAGAGAAATAACTGCACCGCTATCGTAATAATATTGACCGCGCTGATAGGAAGCATTGGTGCTATTTTGCTGGATAATTTTTTCATTGATAGGAGGAATAGTCATAGTCAGAAAAGGAGAGGATTGGGTGATAGAATCTTGTCTGTGGCCAGAAAACTACCAGTAGTGAGCCAGACCAGTGCATCAGCAACCGAGTCAACTTATCTTCAGTTTAGCCTAAATGTGCTATAGTGAAGACACTATGGAAATTAAAAACATTCCTCTGTCCCAAATTCGTCGTCCTTTACCGCGACAAACCGATCCCGAAAAAGTTAATCAGTTGATGCAATCGATCGCTGAGGAGGGATTACGAGAACCGATCGATGTTTTGGAGGTGGATGGTAACTACTACGGTTTTTCCGGTTGCCATCGCTTTGCCGCTCATCAGCGTCTCGGTAAAGAAACAATTCTCTGTCGAGTTCGTCGCGCTCCTAAATCCGTTTTAGCTAAACATATCGCTTAAGCTGAGAAGTCCCATGAATGAGTCCTTATATAAATATCATCGGCAAAAATTAGAGCAGTTAATGGCAGAAATTGGCTGTCAAAATCTGGAAGAATTGAGTCAGTTATCGGGTCTATCTTCTTGGCAATTGCAGAGAGTTTGCCATGGTTTAATCGCCAAATTATCCTCTGAATCTTTGGTGAAGTTAGCTAAGGGTCTGCAGCTGCCAGTTAGCGATCTTCTCGATCATTTTCAAATTCCGACGATCAAGACAGAGGATCATTCAGGGGAATTAAAAATTCTCGAACAAGAGTATCAAAATTTACAGCAAAAATTAGATAGGCAAAAAGACGAATTAGCCGCAGAATTTCAACGTCAAAGCATCGAAGCGATCGAATCTTGGTTAGTTCAATGGCCCACGGCCGAGGCCGTTGCCCGCAAAAATCCCGACCTAGCAGCCGTCAAAATCCTCTCTTTAGTTAAACCGATTATGCAGTTACTGGAGCGCTGGGGAGTGCAACCAATTCACAGCGTCGGTGATCATGTTAGTTATGATCCGCAAATCCATCAATTGATCGATGGTCAGGCAGAAATAGGTACACAAGTTCTAGTGCGTTATCGGGGCTATCGTCATGGGGAAAAACTACTTTATCGTGCTAAAGTGAGTTTAATTAAAGTGGAAATGCAGGAAATTCAACCAGCAGAAACAGAAAATGTCACCGCTTAAAGTGATAATTCTTACAGAGCTTTAGTGCTGTGAAAAATTCCCCCGTGGTCTGCTTTTATCTCATCGGTAAAGATTGCAATCCAAAACAGAGACCTTGACAGACTCTTGTTAGGAAATTTAAGTCCAAAGTAGCGATTGTATCCCGAGAACTATGATAATAGGGATTACGCATATTAGCAGTATCTGTCACCATAATTGCCGAATAACCGCAATCCCAAAAGGGAGAATGATCGCTGCGTCGAGTATCGGGGACGATATAACCTGCAAAAATTACCGGCAACCACTCGCAGGGAGTCTGATTTTCTCTCATGACTCGACTGAGAAAAATTAAATCCTCGCGCGTTTTGAGATTGCCAATCAAAGCGATAAAATCCCCAGTGTTGGGGTAAAAATATTCTAGAAAAGCTGGATATTTTTGAGAATGGGGATTTTTATCACAGTAACCAAGCATTTCTAAGGATAACATTAACCTTAAATCCTGCTTAGTTTGTTTTAATTTTTCCGAATATGCAATGCTCCCCAGCAATCCGTATTCTTCTAGATCAAAGGCAATTAAACGAATTGGATAATTAGCCTGATTCTCCCCAAAAAACCTGGCTAATTCTAATAATACCGCTAATCCCGTGGCGTTATCGTCGGCCCCTGGCGACCCCGGCACCGTGTCATAATGAGCGCCAATTAAAATCGGAGGTTTTTGACTATTATTAGGCAAATCTAAGATTAAATTTTCGTAAACTTTTCCCTGAAAAGTGAAAAAATGTGATTCAACCTTTCCACAATTGCCTAACTCTTGCCGCAGGTATTCTCGCACATAAAAATGTCCTTGACTAGAGAAAAAAGGGTTTCTTTCGCGGACAATTTGTTCTAGGTGTTGGCTTAAGCGATCGCTAAGAAGATCAAACATTGATGGCAGCAGATAATTTAATCAAAAGAGCCAATGGATAGAGAAACTGAGGGAAAAATCGGGGAGAATAATAATTGTTAATTATAAAATATTCTGTGGAGCTAAAATCATGACAAATCTCCAGTGGACTAGCTATGATTGTATCGTTGTCGGGGCAGGATTAGCAGGATTAATCGCCGCGCGGAATCTCCAGAGGCAAGGTCATCAAGTTCTGGTGATCGAAGCGCGAAATCGTTACGGTGGTAGAATGTTTGGTGAATATCTCCCCTCCGGACAGTGGATCGATCAAGGTGGTCAGTGGGTGGGTCCAACCCAAGAGCGTTTTTTAGCCCTCCTTGATGAGTATAAAATACGTCGTTTTCCCTCTCCCAATCAGGGAAAAACCGTCCTAGTGTTCAACAACAAACGCTATGAATTCAATGGTTTTTTTCAAGGTTTCCACGAGGGAGAAGTACCCGATATCGGCCCAGCAGAATGGCAAGATGCGATGTCAGCATGGGCGCGTTTTCAAGAACTAGCCAAAACCCTACCTTCCGGTTATCCCCAAAGCAACGATCACACCAAAAAACTAGACAGTAAAACTTTTGCCCAGTGGATTGAAGAAAACACCAGCACAGATTTTGGTCAATGGTATTTTGCTTATATGGTGCGTGCAGTGGGTTTTCTCGGGCCGGCCGAACCCCAGCAAGTCTCACTGCTGCACGTTCTTTGGGGACAAAATTGCGCCGCTCAAGCTGAACATCCAGAAGCCGAACTGATCCATGGCGGAGCGGGACAAATTCCCGACAAGATCGCGGCGGAATTAGGAGAGCGAATTCGACTGGGGGAACCAGTTGTTCGCCTTAATTATGACTCGGCCGGTGTCACCATAGAAACCACTCAGAACACTTTTACGGCCAAATTTGCCATCATTGCCATGCCACCCCATCTTGCTGGCCGCATTATTTATCATCCCCCGCTGCCACCCCAGCGAGAACAACTAACCCAACGAGTACCGATGGGATGCTGCGCTAAAATCCTGACTTCCTATGAGCAACCTTTCTGGCGAAAACAGGGACTAGCGGGAGTTGCTCAGGGGAATTGTCAATGGTTGGAACTCTGTGCTGATAGTTCCGATCCCGAAACCGGTGTCGGGGTAATCGCCACCTTTGTGGTTGGCGATCGCTATATTCGTTGGCGCTCCATGAGTAGTCCGGTGCGTCGTGCCGCCGTCCTCTCGGATTTAGCTATTTATTTCGGTCAAGAGGCTCTTTTCCCGATCAGTTACGATGAAGTGGATTGGCCCGGGGATCCCTGGACTGGTGGCGCCTATGCCGCTTTTATGCCCCCCGGAGTCTGGACAAGTTTCGGCGAGGCTCTTTTTACTCCCGTCGGACCGATTCACTGGGCCGGCACAGAAATGGCCGATCGCTGGCCAGGATTTTTTGAGGGAGCGATCCGCACTGGTGAGGCAGCAGCCGATCGAATCGCCTTCCTTTTGCGGGAAAAATGAGCATCTAGAGGGCTATGCCACTTTTTAGGTCAAAAAAGTCATCATAGTCAAGTTTCGGGGCTAATAGGGTAGAAAAATCCTAAATCATCACGATTTCGCCCTGGTAATGTTCGACGAAATACTGCACACGATGACGATATTCTTTAATTGTCCGATCGACCCATTCCCGCTGCTCACTGTTAGCATAGATATGTACTAAAGGTTCTCCGGCATCGGGTAAAATCAATACCCAGTCATCATTAAGGGGATTAATCACCTTCACCCCATCGATTAACTCTAGATTATCGGTAGCGTGAGTTTCCACCAGATAGCGCATCAAGGATCCCTTTACTTTCCAAGGACAACGCACCGCCGTATTCTTATTGTAAATGCGTGGTAACTCGGCCCGCACCTGAGCTAGAGAACGTTCCTGAATGGTTAACATCTCCAAAAGTTTGGCCACGCTGAACATGGCATCAAAACCGGGATGTAATTGCGGAAAAATAAAGCCAGTTTGTCCAGATCCTCCTAAAACCACGTTAGGATTAGTTTGACATCCTTCCATTAAAGCGCTAGGACTGGCTTTTGTCCGCACCACCCGGCCATCGTGACGACGTGCGATCTGTTCCACAGCACTAGAAGCATGAACCGGCACTACCACTGTACCGCGCGGATGGGCGGTCAGAATTGCATTCACCATTAAAGCAGTTAATTGTTCCCCGCGAATCGATAAACCACTCTCATCGACGAGGACTAATTGTTCCCCGTTGGCCGAAACTTGTACCCCTAAGTTCGCTTTCAGGGCCTCCACCACATGGCCCAATTGATGGATTAGTAACTCTCTTTCCTGCATGGAAAGGGCATTCTGACGTAAACTGGCATTGAGAACCACGGCATCACAGCCAAATTTGGCCAGTAATTCTGGTAAAATTGCCCCTGAGACTCCGTAGGCGTAATCAATGACGATTTTGGAACTACTATTGCGAATAGCCTCCACATTTAGCTGAGTTTCAAAGGTTTTGCGGTAATTATCGAGAATATCAGCCGGATAGGACATACTGCCGATTTCCTGCATTCCCACCCGTCGCAGATCTTCTTTAAAATAGGCCCCTTCGATTTTCTTTTCCCTCGCTTTGGAAACATTAATCCCTTTTTCGTCTAAAAACTCGATTAAGAGAAAATCTGGGCGATCGGGATGGATACGGACGTGAATGCCACCGACTACGTTTAATTTAGACACTAAAGTCCGCGAAATCGGTAAAGCATTCGCTTGTAGGTTTTGGATATTCACCCCCACGGACATTAAACCGGCAATCAGCGATCGACTAACCATGCGCGAGACACTACGTTGATCCCGGGAGACGATTACCGTTGACCCCGGTTTCAGGATGGAACCGTAGGCTGCCCCCAGTTTAACGGCGAATTCGGGCGTGATATCGATGTTAGCGAGTCCCGATACTCCTCGTTGACCAAAGAGGTTTTTATGGGCAGTATTTCCCCAAATCAGGTTAATATTGAGGATGGCTCCCGATTCGATCTGTTTACTCGGCCAGACTCTTACTCCAGAGTTGATCTGCGCTTCTTCCCCGACGATCGATAATTGTCCGATCACCGCACCTTCCTGTACCTGGGCCCGTCGATCAATTCTGGTTCCTCTAGCGATCGTACAAGCGGCTAAATTGACCTCATCCCCGATCACCACACCATTCCAGAGGATGGGACGTTTCAGATCGGAACCAGCACCGATGGTGACATTATCGCCGATAACCGAACCCCTCTCGATCAGAACATTTGCACCAATGCGGCAATGATTGCCGATCATGGCCGGGGCCTCAATCTGGGCGCTAGGATCGATATAGGTATTAGTACCGACCCATACCCCGGGGGATTTTTCTCGATAGGGAAATTCCAGGTTAACTTTGCCGGATAAAGCGTCGTATTGCGCTTCTCGGTAGGCCTCCAGATGACCGACATCGCACCAATAACCATCGGCTACATAACCATACATAGGTTCGCCCCTTTGCAGCAGCAGTGGAAACAAATCTTTAGAAAAGTCGGTTTCTTCTTTGTAGGGGAGATAATCGAGGACTTCTGGTTCGAGAATATAAGTTCCGGTGTTGACAGTATCGGAAAAAATCTCGCTGGTGGATGGTTTTTCGATAAAACGGCGAATTCTGCCTTCTTTGTCGGTAATCACTACCCCAAACTCGATCGGATTGGCAACTCGCGTCAGGACGAGGGTTGCTTTCGAGTTTTTGCTTTTATGGAATGCGATCGCTTTTTGCAGGTCAAAATCGGTGATACTATCGCCACTAATCACCAGAAAGGTATCATCTAACCATTCGGCAATATTTTTCACACATCCTGCGGTGCCTAGGGGTTGATCCTCCTCGACAGCGTAGGTGATTTTTACCCCAAAGTCGCTGCCGTCTTGAAAGTAGTCGCGCATGACATCGGGGAGATAGTGCAGGGTGGTGATAATTTCGGTAATGTCATGTTTTCGTAGTAAATTAATGATATGTTCGGCGATCGGACGGTTGAGAATCGGAACCATCGGTTTGGGAAGATCACAAGTAAGCGGACGTAATCTTGTCCCCGAACCACCTGCCATTAGTACCGCTCGCATAACTTCCTCCCAAGGCTATCTTTTCGCCGTTTTTAAATAGTTTTTGCAAATTCTGGCTTTAGTTTTCCTATCTCGATCGAGCTAGTTCCTAACCGGCATTCTAACACCGTCTCCCGGATTCAGGACAATATTTTCTTTTCCCAAGTCAGCAAAACCCAAGCTTAAAATAGTAGATGTGAATTGTCTAAATTCAAGGATGAGATGGCATGAAACTGGTTGTTTTTATCTTAATAATTGCTTATGGTTTCGTTGGTTGGAAATTCTGGAATGGGTACAGAAGCACTAACTTTAGTTCCAGTTTACCCAATCGTTTAGCTCTAACACTGTTCTGGCCGCTTCTGTTGGTTGTTAATCCCGCCTACCGCAAGAATTTTAAAAAAGCCCTCAAGGGCAAATAAAATTAACATACTGCCAAGGTTGCGGCCATAAAACAGAAAGTAGCCTGGTATCGAGACCTGATTCTGCTGGATTAGTCGAGATTACCCCCCAAAAAAACCCTAAATAATCCATGGCAATCGGCAATTTAGCTGTGGATGGCTTATCATGGTTAGGGAAAAAATTGGGGTCGTAGCTCAGTTGGATAGAGCGAGTGCCTCCTAAGCACTAGGCCGCCGGTTCGATCCCGGCCGATCCCGCCTTTTTCAGTGTTGCCAAAGGCACGGCGTAGCCGTCCAGTGATCAGTAAACAGTGAAAAGATGCTGGGAAACTGCTATTTATAGCACTTTTCACTTTACTGAGGTGAGGTTAGGCTTGATCGCTTCTGTTCTCGTTAATCTGTCGGATGATTTCAATCATTTGAGCGTGTCGATCATCCATTCTCTCTAGATGCCGGTAAAAATCGGCTTGAGTCTCATAAAAATCTGATTGTGCGCTTGCTATTCGAGCTAGGTAATCGTAAAGCCCTTTTTTCTCCTGTTTCCGTTCTTCGCGGTCACTAGCGACGGCATCAGCTAGGGCTTGAATAGCGCGAGCGTTCGATTCCACTATTTTCTCGATCCGCTCTAATCTGTCTTCTGACATTTTGGTAAACTCCTAATAGACTAATTTCTTGTCCCCCACCGATGCCCGTCGGATGGGGGAATAACTTTAATTATGGGCTTTTCGATGCCAACGCTGATCCGATTCCCTAAATTCCCCCTGTAATGCGATCTCATCAGGAGCCTTAATCTTTCCTGACTATTACCAAGTCAGGGAGACAAAATCAAGGGTTTTCCGTTACAGGAAAACCCACATATCGCACTTTTCATGTTACTGAGGTATCGACAAGTTTTGCCAACAAAGGGCTTAAGCCCCTTGCCCATACCTCATTCTGATGAAAACTGCTATAATAATGCTCACTCAAAACTCAAAACTTAAAACTCAAAACTTAAAACTGATCACTGATAACTGATAACTGATCACTGATATTTATCTTCTCATTCTGCCCTTAACTTGATACCAAAGCCTTCTTAAACGTAGATCGAGAGAAAAACCCCGACGGGTGGGAATAACAATCGTGCCACCGATGCGATCGTGGAAAGCGCGGTTAAATTGCTCATCGCCGATCGCCATACCACAATCGGCAAAAAGGGGCGAAGATAATAAAATCAAGCTTAAAGGATTGCCAAAAAAAGTATTTAACCCTACCATCATTAAAGCTGCCCCGCCACCAGCGATCGCCTCTCGTTTGCTTAACTCCAAAATTCCGGGTAAACGCTGAAGTCGTAGATCGATGATCTTCATATCCAAGGCCCAACGTCCTAAACTCTGACCCTGATTCTGCGCCACCAATAACACCCGCAAACACCACCAAATCAGGAGAAAAAGGAAAAACTGCAGTACAGGCGCACTATTAGCAAAGGAGCTTAAAAACCAGATCGAGGCAAAGTCGATCAGGAAAGCATAGGCCCGACGATCTAAGGGAATTTTCGGAAATTTTTGCGGTAGATTATCTTCAGGCGGGATGGGGTAAACCATAAAAGACCTCTTGTAAAAATCAAAAATTGTTGTTAGGGTTAGGAGTCAGTAGCCAGTAGTCAGTAGTCAGGAGAATTAAGAATGAATAATAATCAGTTAAATGGTCTATTTACAGACTTTATGCCATTTAATCCTTATTTTTGCCGTTTTTGAACCCTGAAAAATTAATTAGGGCTTGCTGAATAATGGTAAAACCCTTTTAAAATAAGGCTTTTGACCTGTTAAAGTCCGATGTTAGTGCAAGAAAATAGGATTGGGACTTTCAAAAACCTTGCATTATCCTTCTTGTAGTACATCGACTGGTACAAAAAACAAGGGCAACAAAGCCTGAAACTCCTGACTCCTGACTCCTGACTCCTGACTCCTACCCCCAGGAAAAACTTTTTCAGCAGACCCTAATTATGCAAGAGGTTCAAAGTCAATTCTCGGAAAAATCCTGCGGTTTATCTTCTACTCTAATCGGGAAATTGGCAATTCTCGGATAGTTGTCCCTTGTCTTTTTTCTTCCCCTGTCTTGGAGTCTTCTGTCTGGGAGTCTCCTTGCCTAACGGCAGATTTTTGATTTTTGCAGGAGATACAATTATTAATCGACTCGGAGATCTAAGCTACCATTGAGCAAAGGTAGCCCAGAATACAGGGATAATCATGGAGCAAGATTCATTAACAACGGAGGTTATCCTAACCCATCCGCGGCAAAGTTTGGGAGAGATTCAATTGGATTGGATGCCACAACCGGGTAATTATTTGGCCTTAAAAGGACAAACCTACGCAGTTTTGGAACGTCACCACCAGTATCAATACAAGATTGGTGGCTATTGTTTACGCAAAATTTCCCTTTATGTACAAACTGCTCCCACTCCTAACGAAAAAAGTTTGATTGAAGGACGTTGGGTGATGGGGGATGCTAGTTGTCGTTTTAACGCCAGATCCGAACTGTTGCGCTGTGCGATTAACCCCTCCGGTCCCTGTCAAGATTGTCGTTTTTACGAAACTATTAACCCTTAAAAGAGCCTTTTTTGGCAATAATCTGGCTGTATATTGACAAATCGCCCATGAATCATCCTTACTCTTGGATCGAGGATAGCTTAAAAACCCTCCATCGGGCCAATTGGTATCGAAGGGTTAAAACCATTCAAGGCCAGGGCGGAGCCGTTATAGAATTAGAGGGTCGATCGCTGATTAATTTTGCCAGTAATGATTATCTGGGATTAGCAGCCGATGAAAGAATGATCGCAGCAGCCATAGCAGCGACACAACGCTATGGAACTGGAAGCACCGGCTCGCGTCTATTAAGTGGACACCGAGATATTCATCGAGATCTAGAGTTAGCGATCGCATCCTTTAAAAATAGCGAAGACGCGATCGTTTTTAGTTCGGGATATTTAGCCAATTTGGGGACAATTACCTGTTTAGTGGCGCAGAAAGACCTGATTTTAGGAGATCAATACAATCACTCTAGCCTCAAAAATGGAGCCAAGTTAAGCGGTGCCACGGTGAAAGAATACCGGCACAATAGTCTCGAAGATTTAGAAAATCAGTTATTAGCCCACCGTCATCACTATCGTCATTGTTTACTGCTCACTGATACAGTGTTTAGTATGGATGGGGATATCTGTCCCCTCGCGGGAATTCTCGCTCTAGCCGAGATTTATAATTGTATGGTTTTGGTGGATGAGGCCCACGCTACCGGAGTTATGGGGGAAAATGGCACAGGTTGCGTGGAATATTGTGGTTGTCAGGGACGGGAATTAATTCAGATGGGGACCCTGAGTAAAGCTTTAGGCAGTTTAGGGGGATATGTGACAGGAAGTGCCAAAATTATCGATTTTATCCGCAATCGCGCCGCCACCTGGATTTATACTACCGGTTTATCCCCCGCCGACACCGCCGCCGCTAGAATGGCTTTAGAGATTATTCGTCTGGAACCGGAACGTCGCCAACGCCTACACCAAAATATTAATTTTGTCAAGAGTAACTTAAATAATTTTAATATATTGCCTTCGGAAGCGGCGATTTTATGTTTACCAGTAGCCAATCCAGGTCAAGCCCTAGAATTATCGCAAAAACTACTAGAAAAAGGGATTTTTGCCCCCGCCATCCGTCCTCCTACCGTTCCCACCAGTCGTCTGCGATTTACTGCCATGGCCACCCATAGCCTCGCCCATCTAGAGATTCTTGTCCAGTCTATTGGCGAATCTTTCCCTACATAACCTGAGTTCGGGATAACGCTATCTCAGGGGACTGTGGGAAAACCTGTGCCAACTCTGGATTCTGACCCCTCCACAATTAAAGTTAATGACCGAGCTACTTCACCTAGAAGGAATTGTCGTTACCAATTATCAAATTATTACCGATATAGGAATTGTTTTACATTGAGAAAATATGTCAAGAGAAAGCCAGTGCATTCATTGTGGAAGTAAAACGGAAAAAGTTCATCAAAACAATGAATTAACAATCCGAGATTTACCCTTTGGAGAACAGGCATTATATCTGAGAATTAAT
>NZ_JADEXY010000023.1 GCF_015206885.1 Microcystis aeruginosa LEGE 91341
ATCATCAAGATATAGGAATCGGAGACGGCGTTTTGGTCTGAGATTTAATTTAATCGCTGGCATTTACAACTATGAACTTGCTTTAGGCTATCATCAAGTAGCTGAATAAGACTTTTGCAGGAGGTCTAGTAAAAGTTTGCCAGTTTAGCAGCATAATTCACCTGGGGATGATCGGGGAATAGGAACAGAAAAATTATCTACACTCACCCAAATCCTTGCTTCTGTCCACTCTCCCCGCAATCATACAACTTCCGGCGGTGTTTTTCGTCAAAGACAAAATATGATAGGCTAACCGAAGGTATAGGCAAGACGGCTGCGGGTTAGGAAATGGGATGAAAGAGGAGTGAGTTAACCAAAATCAATGATTAAGAAAAAGATTTCTTACTGGGTAAATGGAGGTATTGCCCTCATTGATCGCTATCTGATCAGCCAACTACTACCACCATTTTTATTTAGTGTTGGTTTATTTGCCTCTTTGGGAGTAGCGATCAGCAATCTTTCCGATTTAGCTAATCAGGTAGTTGATGCTAATCTCCCCCTTGCCTCGGCCCTAGAAATTCTCCTGTTAAAAGTGCCAGAGTTTGTCAGTTATTCCCTGCCAGTTTCTCTTTTACTGGCCACTTTAATCACCTACGGACGTTTAAGTAGTGATAGCGAAACCGTTGCCCTGCAAAGCTGCGGAGTCACTCTTTACCGTCTTTTTATACCCACTTTTTGCCTAAGTTTAATAGTTACAGTTGTGACATTTTTATTAAATGAATATGTGGTTCCCAATGCTAATTATCGAGCCACAGAAATTTTAGTGCAGAAAATTAATAAAGAAGCAAACTTTTGGAAAAACAAAGACTTTTACTATCCCGATTATGAAATAAAAACCCTAGAAAATGGTACGATTAATCGCAATTTAAGAAGTTTATTTTATGCTGAACAATTTGACGGGGAAAAGATGAAAACTGTCACCGTTATCCGTTGGCTAAAACAAGAATTAAATCAAATTATTATTGCCGATTCGGCCCGCTGGAATGCCGTCGATAACGTCTGGGACTTTTTTAACGGCATTATCTATGAATTAACCCCCCCTAACGCCTCCTATAGCCAAGTTATCCCCTTTAAAGCCGAAAAAATCGCTTTATCTCGCTCTGCTTTCGATTTTGCTCGTCAAAGCCGGGATCCCTACGAGATGAACATACCACAGGCGATCGAATATGTGCAACTGCTCAAACTCAGTGGCGATGATAAGAGAGTCAGGTTTTTTCAAGTGCGAATCCAGCAAAAAATCGCCTTTCCCTTTGTCTGTATCGTCTTTGCCACCATAGGTTGTGCCTTGGGTTCTCTACCGCAAAGAATTAGTCGGGGAACCAGTTTTGGTCTCAGTGTCGCTA
The DNA here is from genome assembly GCF_015206885.1 of Microcystis aeruginosa LEGE 91341. Lineage (GTDB taxonomy): Bacteria > Cyanobacteriota > Cyanobacteriia > Cyanobacteriales > Microcystaceae > Microcystis > Microcystis aeruginosa_H. The sequence continues at coordinate 1,383 of NZ_JADEXY010000023.1, forward strand.
TTGTTTTCCTCTATTATCTTTTAAACTTCCTTGTCGGCAGCTTGGGACTAACCGCCACCCTCTCCCCCTTCCTAGCTGCCTGGCTGCCTAACTTTTTCGGTTTTGGTTTAGGTCTGTGGTTATTATGGCGACTTAACGGTTAGACTTTTTTGAAAATTTTCGTCAAGATTAGGAGACGTAGAGTTATAGCAGGACCCTTAGATCTATGTTTCCCTTTTTCTTTAACACTTGTGGCAGCACTTCCCGCCAAGAATATCAAGAGCTTAAATTAAAGTTATCATGATACTAAATCCGTTGAGTATAGGCTACATATCAGGAGAGGCACGGGAGCATCTCACCTTTGTAACCCCTAAATCAGGTTTTTATGTCAAGCTATTTTGAAAGCCTTGCTAGAAAACAGTTTTAGGGATAAGTATAATTACTCACTTGCATAAATGAGATGCTCCCGAGAGGCAGGCTTTTCTTCCCTAGCTGTTGAGAGAGTCAGCTTTTAGTAGCTCGCTTTCTACTGCTATTGTCAACTGTTTCCTCAGTCCTCCAGTAATCTTTAACATTTCCTCAAGACTTAGAAAATCAACTAGATACTATGTACTGTGACGAGAAAAGCCTTCCTTAGTCAATCGTTGCAAAAATTGCAAAAAGTTATCTCGAATTTTATCTGTAGCCTGGAGAGTAAGATGGTTCTCATCGGAATAGAGCCTTTGATTATCCTGTACAGCATGACAATACTTCTCACTCTGAGGACATAGTAAGGCAAAGGGATCGAAAGCGACTAAATTGGGAATGCTCTCAATTTCCCGACGTAGAATGATTGTAAATTTCTCATTCTTTTTCGCTAGTTCTTCCCGCTCCATCTTGACGAAACACTTATCCGATGGCTTTCTCCTGAACCATTCTTGAGTACACAAGTCTAAAGGATATAAATTAGGCATCTCAGGAGTTGGCAACATAACAACTATTTTTGTATTCTGATTGTCTTGAGCAAACTTCTTAAGCTCCTTCAGCCATTCTAATAGAGCATCTTGAGGGTTTTCTGTTACTCCCGATTCAAGATAATAATTGATTCTCTCGTATCTCCTTGTGCCAATACGCGGCTGTCCAAAATAATAAGCGAGGTAGGAAGATAGAATGATGATATTGTTTTCTTGAGGATCTAAACGATTAATTTGATTATATACTTTTTTGTTTAGGGTTTTATTATTGTTCTGATTTTTGGATAAGGTCATTCCTCCTAAGGAACTGGAATAGTCCATAGTTGGGAATATGGTGGCGTTAATTGCTACTACTTTGCTATTCATTTTAAGCTCCTCAGCCACCTTTTCTACCATTTCTTTGTAACGAAAAGCGTGACTATCACCAATAACAATTATATTACCTTGCTTTTTATCCCGTACTATTACAGATTTTTTCTCGGAGATATTATCTGGCTTTTCCGGATTCTTGCTGCCTGTATATAAAGCTCTTGCGGGGGAGGATAGAAGTCCGATTAATAGGACAGTTGCCATCGCATAAGCAGTTATACCATATAGTATAGATTTCCCTTGAGAGTTAGACCATTGCTTATGTCTAAAGGGTTTTTCTACCCAATAGTAAGAAGCAAGAGAAGCTAATACTATGCACAGTAATTGTATAGGGAATGTCCATAAATTGATCCCCACGGTCAATTTACTTAAAACAATTACTGCCCAATGCCAGAGATACAAAGAGTAGGAAATTAAACCAATAAAAACAACCTGGGGCTGAGTGAGTAGGTTGAATATCTTGGTTTGAGGACGTAGGGAAGTAATGGCTATTGCTGTTAATAATACACAGGCGATTGTTACGAGGACAATAAATTGACTCGGTACAAACATAATGGCTAGTAGGCATAATATAGCTATACCAGCAGGCAACTTTTTCAGATAATCGTGAAGGAAACTTTTACGATTGTATAGGAAAAGGAAAAGGAGACTCCCTGCCCCCATCTCCCAAAAACGAGAAGTCATCAGGAAGTATGCCCCTGGTTGATAGGCTGCGTTAAAGTGAATGAAAGAGACTAGGGAAGCAGTGGAAAGCAAGCACATCAACCAAAAAAGATTTTTCGCTCCTTTGACGGTTTGCTGAGTAAAGCCTGTTAACCAAACTAAAAAGGGAAATAATAGATAAAACTGCTCCTCAACGCCTAAAGACCAAGTGTGAGTAAAAATGTTCCTCTCTGCCCACACCCCAAAATAGTCGGTGGCTTGCTTAAGCAGATAAAGATTTGAGACTCCGAAAAGAGACCCGATTCCCGTTCTGAGAGAGGCTATAGGATAAACTTCAAATAGGCAAATGATAATGCTGCTAATAATTACGCACAGCACTAGAGCGGGCATCAGACGCTTTACTCTTCTTCCATAGAATCCCCCAATAAATTCCTTAAAGTTTTTCTGCGTTCGCTTCGCTAGAGATGCAGTGATTACATAACCAGAAATAACAAAAAAAATATCTACACCTAGATAACCACTGGGCAATAGGTCTTTGTTAAAATGGTTAATAATTACGGCTAACACAGCTATAGCTCTGAGTCCGTCAATCTCAGGTCTATAGCTACTCGCAGATTTACTTATATCCATAGGAGAGAAGTTGAGTAGTTAGTTGATATTTTTTATATTTTTTCATATTTGCAACACACTTTAACATATCAACCCTTCTTTGACAAGTAATTCCCCTAGCCTAGGGTAGTTCGCATTTTTTGGCTTGTGGTCAACTCTTGATAACCAATACTGCCCTACTATACAAACGCTGAAATTCTCTTTCGTAATGCCTTACTAGCAAGGAATTGGCGATCGCCACTAGGTTTTGCTGGCGGCGTGGTTTCCCCTAGAAAAAGAACGCTGCCGCACCGCAGAGCGACAAGAAAAAGGTAAATAGGCTGAATAAAGGTGGTGAAGGGCGAAATAAAGCCATAACTAAATCAATATCGCTCTTGACAAAATGTCCACCCAGTGTAGATAATGGTGGTTTGTGTGAACTTTAGCTAGACTCAATAAACCCTTGGCTAACGTTATAGTGATTGGTGCCCAATGGGGCGACGAAGGAAAAGGAAAAATCACGGATCTGCTGAGTCGGTCGGCGGATGTAGTGGTGCGTTCTCAAGGTGGCGTAAATGCGGGTCATACCGTCGTCGTCGATGATCAAACGTTCAAACTCCATCTAATTCCCTCCGGGATTCTCTACCCAGATACGGAATGTATAATCGGCTCGGGAACAGTCATAGATCCCTCGGTGTTACTCAAAGAGATGGCGCAATTACACGCCCTCAATGTTACCACCGACAATCTCTATATCTCGCAAACGGCTCATGTCACTATGCCCTATCACCGGCTGCTCGATCAAGCATCCGAGGAAAAACGGGGTAAATATAAAATCGGCACCACGGGAAGGGGTATCGGCCCCACCTATGCCGACAAGTCCGAGCGCATCGGTATTCGAGTCATCGACTTGATCAATACCGAGAATCTGCGGCAAAAACTAGAATGGACGACCAATTATAAAAACGTCATTTTAGAAAAGTTATATAACTTACCGCCTTTAGATGCGAAGACGGTGATCGAGGAATATCTAGAATATGCCGAGAAACTGCGTCCCCATGTGGTCGATAGTTCCTTAAAAATCTACGAAGCAATCCGCAAGCGTAAGAATATTCTTTTTGAAGGGGCCCAAGGCACCCTACTCGACCTCGATCACGGAACCTATCCCTACGTTACCTCCTCCAATCCGATCGCTGGGGGTGCTTGTGTGGGTTCTGGCATTGGTCCAACGGTAATCGATCGAGTGATCGGTGTGGCCAAAGCTTACACCACTAGGGTAGGTGAAGGTCCATTTCCCACGGAATTAGAGGGGGAGATCGAGCAGTTATTATGCGATCGTGGGGCGGAATTCGGGACTACCACTGGCCGTCGTCGTCGCTGTGGTTGGTTTGATGCGGTTATCGGTCGTTACGCGGTACGAATCAATGGTTTAGACTGTCTAGCGATCACCAAGTTAGATGTTCTCGATACCCTAGAGGAAATCAAAGTCTGTGTCGCCTACCAATTGGACGGCAAAACCTGTCGCCATTTACCCAGTAGTGCGGTGGAATTCGCCCGTTGTCAACCTATTTATCGGACGATGCCGGGGTGGCAACAACCCACTAGCGATTGTCGCAGTCTGGAAGACCTACCCAAACAGGCCCTCGATTATCTAAAATTCCTGGGGGCGATCATGGAAGTACCGATCGCTATTATCTCCCTAGGAGCTAGTCGAGACCAAACTATTATCGTTGAAGACCCCATCCATGGGCCAAAACGCGCTCTTTTGGACGAAAATGGCTCACCGTGGGATAATCACGAATTTTAAATCATTGCTAAAGAGGATTAGTCAACTATGCAAGTTAGCGTTGAATGTCAAAAAAGACCCGAAAATATTAACCCCCGGGCCCTACGTCGTCAGGGTTTGATTCCGGCGGTTCTCTATGGCCACAACGGCACGGAATCGGTTTCTCTGGTGGTGGGAGAAAAAGCGGCCTTAACCCTGCTTAAAAAGGCTTCGGTAAATAATACCCTGGTGGATGTGAATGTTCCCGAAATGCCCTGGACGGGAAAAGCTTTGATCCAAGAGGTACAATCTCATCCCTGGAAAAGAAATCTCTATCACCTCAGTTTCTTCTCGGTATCTGCCCACGGTAAGCTCGATATCGTCGTTCCCATTAAGGCCATTGGAGAAGCGATCGGAACCAAACAGGGCGGTTTAATCGAACAGTTCGTTAACGAAGTTAATGTCTCCTGTATTGCCGATAATATCCCGGAAGTGATCGAATTTGATGTGTCGGGGATCGGTGTGGGGCAATCCCTGCTCGTGGGTGATTTAAAAATGCCGGAAGGGGTGACTTTAAAAGATGATCCCCATACCACCGTTTTTGCCATTGTTGCCGCTAAACGGTAAATTCAGTGATCGGTGGTCGGGTGATAGGGTTTTGGGGTGATAGGCTGTTGGGGTTTTAGGGTTTTAGTTGAAATTCCCCCACTTCCCCACTTCCCCACTTCCCCACTTCCCCACTTCCCCACTCTGCCATAACTGCTACTGCATACTTTGTGCTTTTTGTCAAAAAAACTTTTTCTTTGCAATAAAACTACACAAAAAAAAGATCATCGTTATGGGTGAAATTGACCGATTTACCCGTCTCAATTGGGATCACCCTGTAGGTGTAGCAAGGGTTTCAACCATTGCTGTCCAAAAAAGCACAGAATAACCCACTATGAAATTCTATCAAATCGCTGTAACCATTGCAATCTCGTTGTTAAATAAAAATCCTTCTCAATTAATTCTTAAGAATTTATAAATATTGCGAAATGTTAATTTAAATATTTTCAAGTTTTTGGAGTCAATAGATAATTTTTGTTTATCTTTAGCCAGTATTGGGTTAGAAGTCAGTCATCAGTTATCAGTGTCAGCTTTTTTCTCCCCTCTCCCCTGCTCCCATCTACTGGGGAGTTAGATCACAAAAACACTTAAATAGCTCCTCGCGGGCGGATTCGATTGATAATAATTCTTCCAGATAGTTTTTAGCAAATTGGTCATGAGGTTTCATCGATCGAGGCGAAGAAAAAAATGGTAAGATTAGTTAAAGAAAATGATACAAATATACGTTGATTAGACAAAAAAAGTTATAAGTAAAAGAAAAGTTTATCTTCCTCAGCACAATGACGAGAAAAGAACAGCCCCACTCGTGGTTTTCAAGAAAACCCTTGGACTGGAAACAATCCAGGGCTATGTGGCGCGATTTATGGTCAGAAGCGTCCCTCGATTTTCCCTATCTAGCTTTGATTGTTAGTTCTTGTACGATCGCTACTTTTGGCTTAGTTGCCAATAGTGCAGCCGTGATCATTGGGGCGATGATTATTGCACCTTTGATGTTGCCGATTCGTAGTCTGGCTTTTGGTGGTTTAATTGGCAGTTGGCGATTAATTCGTAAGTCAGCCCTGGCGATTTTAGTCGGTACGATTATCGCTTTAGCGATAGCTTGGTTCCTAGGATTATTGATCGGAATTTCTGAATTTGGTAGTGAAATTCAAGCCCGTTCTCAACCCAATCTTTTAGATTTAGGAGTGGCAATTACCGCAGGGGCAATCAGTGGTTATGCCAAAATAGAACCGAAAATTTCAGGTACTTTAGCGGGAACAGCGATTGCCGTGGCTTTAATGCCACCAGTTTGCACGATTGGTTTAGGATTATCCCAAGGCAATTGGATCCTAAGTTTGGGAGCAACTCTGTTATATATTACCAATTTATTAGGCATTGCTCTCTCCTGTTTGTTGGTCTTTTTGCTGGCAGGTTATTCTAATTTTCATCGGGCGCGTAACGCTCTAATTTTGACTTCTATCCTGACAGCGGTTCTGCTAATTCCCTTAGGAATAAGTTTTGCAACTCTGGCTAATCAAGCTCGCTTAGAAAGGCTGATCAAAAAAGCTTTATTACAACGAACGATTACTTTTCAACGGGCAGAATTATTGGAATCTTCGATTAATTGGCTCAAGCAGCCTCCCCAGGTGAGATTAGTCGTAAGAACTGCGGAAAGCATCACCCCCAGACAGGTAGAATTGTTGGAAGAATTTATTACTAAGGAAATGGGGCGACCTTTTCAATTAAATGTCTTGGTTTCTAAGGTTAATGAAGTCACTTCGCCAGAATAAGTAGTCGTGCAAAATTAATTTCCTAGTCGAGACAGGAGACAGGAGACAGGAGACAGGAGACGGGAGACAGCTATCAGGGATCGGATTTGAGTTTTTAATTCACTGTTTAGTGATCACAGCAAAAGGCTGAAGGCTGAGAGCTTAGATGTGTAATTAATTTTGCTTAGGTACTTAGCGTCGAGAAAATTGGCTGAAGTAATGACAAACAAGGATTAATTCGCTATCTTAATGTTTGATATTTAATCTATAGGTAGGGTTCAGGTGAGTGGCGGCAATCGACCAGAAAGCACGGCTTATGTGCGGATAATTAAGCAATCTTGGCAAACGGGGAAATTAGAGGGGGAAGTGCGGACGGAACAATATCAATGGCGTTTTCAGTGGCATTTTCTTCAAGGCAAGTTATTAGTACAACCTTCCCTAGGTAGGGCTTTGATTTTTGAACCCTTGAATCGGTTTTTAGAACGCTACGATTATCAATTAGAACCGGGAGGAGATTATGAATTTACAGTGCGATCAAAATTTTGACACTCCCGTTGCCTAAAGGCGTGGGGATTCTTGGTTCACCGAGATCACTTGCTTAGACAGAATCGCTTCTGAAAAAGTAGAGGTATTCTCTCCCCAAGCGTTTATCGGGTCTAGCCCGAAAGTTCCCGTATGCCCTACGGTACTTAACCCTTTTTTAAGGATATTGATAGCGGCGTTTTCATCCCTGTCCAAAACACACCCACATTTGCACTGATGGGTTCTAGTCGATAAAGATTTTTTAATAACTTCACCACAGTTTGAACAGTTTTGACTTGTATAGTTCGGTGGGATAGCAATTGTTATCTTGCCGAATTTAAGTCCAAAATATTCTATCCATTCTCGAAACTGATACCAGGCCGCATCATTTATCGATTTAGCTAAACAATGATTCTTGACTAAGTTCTTAATTCTTAAATCTTCGTAGGCTATCACATCGTTAGAGTGAACTACGCACCTTGCTAACTTTACAGCAAAGTCTTTACGTTGCCTACTTATTTTAAGATGAGCCTTAGCTAATCTTTGTCTAGCTTTTTGACGATTTTTACCTCCCTTTTTCTTTTTAGATAACCGTCTTTGAAGCCGCTTTAATTTTTTCTCGGACTTTCTCAAGAATTTAGGATTGTCAACTTTATTACCCTCGTGGTCAGTATAGAAAGAAGCTAACCCCACATCTAAGCCGATACACTTACCTGATGGTTCAACATCTTCTTTAACATCACAAGAAAGAACAAACTGGCAATAATAACCATCGCCTCTACGAACTAATCTAACCCGTTTAATGTCAGACTGTTGAAAGTATCCTAAGTCCCAAGTCCCTTTTAGTTTAAGTGTTCCAATCTCCTTTTTATCACTGAAATGGATGGTTTTAGGGTTAAGAAGCTTCCATCCTGTTGTTTTATACTCAACGGAACGGGAAAACTTCTTAAACTGAGGATAGCCTTTCTTTCCTGCTACCTTCTTTTTACAATTATCAAAGAAACGGGAAATAGAAGACCATGCTCTTTCAGCCGATGCTTGCCTTGCTTGGGAATTTAACTCACCAGCAAATTTAAAGTCGTGCGCTAAAACCCGACAATAAGCCGATAGGTCGTATTTATCCGCACCCTTGTTATCCATCCAATACCTTAGGCATTTATTACGGATGAATTGAGCGGTGCGAATAGCATCGTCTATAGCTTGATATTGTTTTGTTTTAGCCTCAACTTTAAATTCTAGAACAAACATTTACGCTAGGCTTGACAGTATAAACCTAGTTTAGCACACTTAAGTAGTCATGCAAAATTAATTTCCTAGTGAAGATAGGCAAGAGGCAAGAGGCAAGAGGCAAGAGCGGGGTTAGATATGTGTAATTAATTTTGCCTAGGTACTTAAGACTAAATTGACAACCTATCATTGAAAAACCGCCCGGTCGTGCGGGGAACCTTAAACCCAAATTTTCGGTAAATATGGGGGATTGAATTACAGGTTTTCTCCTAAGGATGAAGTTTAACCTAATTTGGCCTCATAAAAGGAAAACCTTGTACCTCATCATTAAGATAAACGCCTATTGTTCAAGAGAAATTAAACCTCTTGCATAATTAATTTTTCAGGGTTCAAAAACGGTAAAAATAAGCATTAAATAGCATAAAGTCTATAAATAGACCATTTAACTGATTATTATTCATTCTTAATTCTCCTGACTACTGGCTACTGGCTACTGACTCCTAAACCTAACAACAATTTTTGATTTTTACAAGAGGTCTATTGACGGTTTAGGGACAACCCGGCCAAGATGCTAGGTTTTTACAGGAAGTTTTTTGATTTAAATCCCACTGGTTAGGCTAAAATTCAGCCATAGCAAAGCGTTATATTAACGATAAGAATTTTTAGGAATAAGGGAAATGACGCAAGAACAGAAGGTTTCAGTGGGTATTGTCGGCGCTTCCGGATATGGTGGCGTACAGTTGGTACGTTTGCTCAAAGAACATCCCTTAGTAGAATTAGTCTATCTGGGGGGTGATAGTAGCGCGGGGAAACCCTACAGCGATTTATATCCCCATCTCGGTCATAGCATTAATCTTAATGTGGAGGCGATCGATTTAGAGATAATTGCCTCCCGTTGTCAAGTGGTTTTCTTGGGTTTACCCAATGGTTTAGCCTGTGATTTAGCCCCTCCTTTGATCGCTAAAGGGTGTAAAGTTTTGGATCTGTCGGCAGATTATCGTTTTACTAGCCTAGAAACCTATAGTAAATGGTATGGCAAGGAACGTCAGGATCAAGCGATCGCCTCTACGGCTGTGTACGGTTTACCGGAACTTTATCGGGAAGAGATTAAAAATGCCTCTTTGATCGGTTGCCCCGGATGTTATCCTACTGCTAGTTTAATGGCGATTTCTCCTCTGTTAAAACAGGGTTTAATTCTCCCGGAAACCACGATTATCGATGCCAAATCGGGAACTTCGGGAGGGGGAAGACAAGCTAAGATTAATATGTTATTGGCAGAAGCAGATAGTTCGATCGGGGCCTATAATGTAGCTGGAAAACACCGTCATACTCCCGAAATTGAGCAGATTTGCGGTGATTTAGCCGGTCATGAGGTGCGCGTCCAGTTTACTCCCCATTTAATGCCCATGGTTCGGGGTATCCTGTCCACAGTCTATGCAACACTGCGGGATCCCAATCTGGTGCGGGATGATTTGATCACTATCTACAATGCTTTTTATCGCACTTCTCCCTTTGTCAAAATCCTACCCGGGGGAGTCTATCCACAAACTAAATGGGCCTGTGGTACTAATTTATGTTATCTCGGTATTGAAGTGGATCCGAGAACCGATCGAGTGATCGTGATGTCAGCGATCGATAATTTAGTTAAGGGACAATCGGGACAAGCGGTACAATGTCTCAATCTCATGATGGGTTGGGAAGAATCCCTTGGTTTACCGCAAATGTGTTTTTATCCCTAAAAATTCGGCTTGGGCGCAAGCTTTGCGCCCCTACATTGCAGCTGGTATGATTGGTAGGGCCCCATAGTGTACGCCCTCCCTTCGATCAGATTTGCTCATCACCATAACCTTTTAGCCAATCAATTCTAGAAACCTTGACTTATTCGACTGGGATCACCTAGAAAGGCTCTTGCAGGAATCGATCCTTGAGTCGCTTCTGGGAGAATTTGCCAGTGTTGATCTAAAGCTTGTAACACCCGATCCTGCTGATTTCTGAATCCCTCGATATTGCTACTACCGGCATTCATAATTACAAACCAAACTTTACCCCTTTCTTGGGTGGGAATTTCTCCAGCTAAGGCACTAACTTGGGCTAAAGTTCCAGTTTTAATCATCACTCCTTTAGGAATGGCCCGCCACTGCATAGTTCCTTTGGTATCACGTCCCCCCACCGGAAATAAATCGGCGACTTTGATCGGTTGATTGGCTAACTTGCGATCCAATGCTTTCAGAATCTCAATAACTGCCCGGGGAGACAAGCGATTTTCTACCCCCAATCCCGAACCATTAATTAATTGAATTTCCTCCGCTCCTACCCCAGTAATTTTAGTATTAATTGCGTCCACTGCCGCCGGACCACCGAGCAGTTCGGCTAACATTTCTGACATGACGTTGTTACTATAAATATTCATCTGACGCAACAGTTCCGTTAAAGTTAAGGACTGATGACGCAATAATAATTGGGCATTTTCGGGGCGAATTTGACTGGCTCGAACCATGCCCAAAATCTTCACCTGTGGGGCTTTTGTGCCGCTAGGAAGGCTCTGAAAAGCTTTTTGGGTTTCTTTTGACCATTTCGATTGATTAAGCCCAATTTTTAGCAATTCTCCCGCTTTGAGGGGATCGGTTTGAAAATTCATGGCGAATTGACCCGTAATGATCAGATCGCCTTTGACCTGACGGATGCCTAATTGATCGAGGCCATTGCCCACTGCGATCGCTTCTTCCCAGACAAAAAGCGGATCCCCTTCCCCTTCAATAATTAAATCTCCCTCTAACACTCCGTTTTTTACCTCTCCCGTTGTGTAAAAACGGGTAGCAAAACGATGATCGAGGGGCCAGGTTTCCACGGCGGCGAGAGTAGTGGCGATTTTAGTTAAAGAAGCCCCCGAAGCGGGCAGATTACCCTGATGATCAGCTAAATCAGCCCATTCCGTCTCAATTAAGACCCGTTGTTGACTAGAGTTTAAACCTTTTTTAGTCAAGTCTTGCAGATAATCGGCCACGATCGCCGCTACCCGGGGATCGGGAGCGGTGGGAAGGTCAAAAATAGGCTGATTTTGCCAAGAAATTAGGGGAATATTGGCGATCGGTTGGGATTGTCCCCCTAGCCAACCGAAGAGAAAGCCGAAAACTGCCAAATTAAAAACTGAGAACATCTTTTCCTTAATCGCAATGATGCCTTATTGTATAGAGATGATTGGTAATTTTTAACAATTGCTCGATCAGAAAACACTAATCCTCGATCGGCCAGCTTTTGTCAAGAGCTGCCGCTCAACTTATTAAAGATTTCTATCCCACTGACTCAATGGCAGAAACGGCATTAAATCGGGCAAGAATCGCGGTAGATGCGATGGGAGGTGACTACGCTCCCAACGAGATTATCGCGGGATCGATGCGAGCTTCCGAAGAATTAGATGTAGAAGTATTATTAGTCGGCGATTCTGAACGGATTGAGGCTTATTTCCAGCATCATCCCCGTCCCAAGAATCTCACGATCGTCCACGCAGAGGAAGTGGTGGCCATGGACGAAGAGCCGATCACCGCTATCCGTCGCAAACCGGCGGCCTCGATTAATGTGGCCATGGATTTAGTCAAACAAAATCGCGCCGATGCGGTGGTGGCCGCTGGTCACTCCGGGGCAGCCATGGCGGCGGCGTTACTGCGTTTAGGTCGTTTGAAAGGAATCGATCGCCCGGCGATCGGTGCGGTGCTGCCGACGATGTTGGCGGGTAAATCGGTGATTATCCTCGATGTCGGGGCGAATGTGGACTGTAAACCCAAATATTTAGAGCAGTTTGCCCTAATGGGAACAATTTACAGTAAATACGTTATGGGGGTTGAAGATCCGAAAGTCGGGTTACTCAATATCGGTGAAGAACCCAGCAAAGGTAACGATCTCGCCCTAAAAACCTACGAATTATTAGAAAATAACCAGCAAATTCCCTTTATCGGCAATGCTGAGGGCCGGGATGTGCTATCGGGACAATTCGATGTGATCGTCTGCGATGGTTTTGTCGGCAATGTCCTGTTAAAATTTGCCGAAGCGGTGGGAGGAGTTATCCTACAAATTCTCAAAGAGGAATTACCTAGGGGGATACAGGGTAAAGTCGGGACGGCTTTAATTAAACCCAATCTTAAACAGATTAAACAACGCATGGATCACGCGGAACACGGTGGTGCGCTGTTATTTGGAGTCGATGGGGTCTGTGTGATCAGTCACGGCAGTTCCCAAGCGCCTTCAATTTTTAACGCCATCCGACAGGCGAAAAATGCCGTCGATAATCGCGTTTCTGAGCGCATTCAAGCCTACAATGACCACCATCATCAATTAAAAAAGTTGTCGGTGAACAGTGAAGATTAAGCTGTCAGCCATCTTGAAGCCGTCGGTCGTCGGGAGTCAGGAGACTCCGAGACAGGAGACTCCGAGATAGGGGTTTAGGGGTTTAGGGGTTTAGGGAAATTTCAGCCAAATGCCCCACTTCCCCCCGCAACGCGCACGAAGTGGTCTCCCCACTTCCCCACTTCCCCACTTGCCACTTGCCACTGATAACTGATAACTGACCCACTGATAACTGATAACTGATAACTGAAAAAGGGGGAATATTTTGAACGGATTCGGGGCAGCCGTCGTCATTACGGGTTGTGGATCGGCCACACCAGCGCAATTTCTCAGTAATGAAGAACTCAGCCAAATTGTCGAGACTTCCGATGAGTGGATTAAAAGTCGCACAGGCATCGGTAAACGCCATTTAGCAGATCGATCGGTGTCTTTAAGCCAATTAGCGTCCCAAGCGGCGATTAAGGCTCTAGAAATGGCTCAGGTGTCGCCTAGGGAGGTCGATCTGATTCTTTTGGCTACTTCTACCCCCGATGATCTGTTCGGTAGTGCGGCCCAAGTTCAAAGTCAGATCGGGGCCAATCGGGCGATCGCTTTTGATCTCACTGCCGCCTGTTCAGGTTTTCTGGTGGCATTAGTCACCGCCACCCAGTTTATCCGTACTGGTACTTACCGCAATGTCTTAGTTATCGGGGCCGATGTTCTCTCCCGTTGGGTGGATTGGAACGATCGTGCTACCTGTGTCCTCTTTGGTGATGGGGCAGGGGCGGTTCTTTGTCAAGCAAATGATACAAAAGATAACATTCTCGGTTTTGAACTCCATAGCGACGGTAGCCAGAATGGTTCTCTTAATCTCGCCTACGAGGGAGAGGAATTGCCCCTTAAGGAGGGGGTAAGGGTTCAAAAAGGAACCTATACGCCCCTAAAGATGAACGGACGGGAAGTATATCGTTTTGCCGTGGCGAAAGTGCCAGAGGTCATCGAAAAAGCTCTCTATCGGGCTAATTTAACCACCAGTGACATCGATTGGTTAGTTCTGCACCAAGCTAATCAAAGAATTATGGACGCGGTGAGCGATCGCCTGAAACTGCCTCCGGAAAAAGTGATCAGCAATCTCAGCGAGTATGGCAACACTTCCGCGGCCTCGATTCCTCTAGCCCTCGATGAAGCTGTCAGGAGTGGTAAGGTCAAAAAAGGTGATATTATTGCTTCTTCCGGCTTTGGTGCTGGTTTAACTTGGGGTGGGATTATCTTCCGTTGGGGAGATTAATTCAGTGATCAGTAAACAGTAAATAATGAAACATGATTTGCTGTTTACTGATCAGTAGTCGGACATAAATTCTGTTGTCTATCTTAAGAAATGTAAATTGGCGCAATTCTTACTGACTACTGACTCCTGACTACTGACTCCTTACCCCACAGTTAACTTTACTTTTGTCCAACTACTTAACTGACCAAAACACATCTATCTATCTATTTTAAGAACTTATGAAAACAGCGTGGATATTCCCGGGACAAGGATCGCAAGCGTTAGGAATGATTGGAGATTTAGCGGAAAGTGCGCTTGGCCAAGAGAGATTAGAAATAGCAGAAAAAATCCTCGGTTGGTCGGTGTTAGAAAAATGTCAAGGGGATGAAGAAACCCTATCTCGTACTCTTTATACTCAACCTTGTTTATTTGTGGTGGAGAGTATTTTAGCGGATTTGTTGCAAGAAAAAGGTCATTTTCCCGATCTAGTTGCTGGCCATAGTCTCGGTGAATATTCCGCTTTATATGCGGCCAGGGTGTTTAATTTTGAAACAGGATTAAATCTAGTTCAAAACCGTTCCCGTTTGATGGATGCGGCCGAAGGTGGTAAAATGGCCGCCTTAATGAAATTTGATCGCACCAGTCTAGAGACAGTGGTTAATCAGACGGAAAATGTAGTTATTGCTAATGATAATAGTGCTGAACAAGTGGTAATTTCTGGGACTCCTGAAGCGGTGGATTTGGTATTAGGTCAAGTGAAAGTTAAGCGGGTTATGCAGTTAAAAGTATCTGGTGCTTTTCACTCTCCCTTGATGGAAAATGCCGCTATTCAGTTTCGGCAGATTTTAGAATTAGTTAATTTCCAAAAAGCGAAAGTTCCCGTGATTTCTAATGTGGATCCGAGCAATCCTACCCAGGACGGGGAACAATTAAAAAAATATCTGATCCAGCAGATGACTAGCTCGGTTCGCTGGCGAGAAATTATGTTAAAATTGCCAGATGTGGGTGTGGAAAAAGCGATCGAAGTCGGTCCGGGTAAAGTTTTAACTGGTTTAATTAAACGAACTACTCCCGCAATTGAGTTAGAAAATATTAGTCAATTAGCTGATATATCCAAGAATAGTGACGATGTTATATTCCAGGGTTCATTAATTGGTGTTGGTTAAATTATCTGGCAACATTTTCGATGAAGTAAATTGATGGATACCTAGCCAAAAATTTGGTTAGGTATTTTTTTAGTAAACTATCATAACTTCTACTGTTTCTCCTGCTTGTATAGTAGTTTTACCCTGGGGAATTATGGCTAAAGCATTAGTACCCGCTAAATTAATTAAATTAGCTGAATTGTGTTGTCCAGAAGCGAGTTTAAATTGATAAACTCCCTCGATAATTTCTATTTTTCCCCAGAGATAAACTTCTCTTTGTCCCTTAGATTTGAGAGTATCGCGGGTGATAACTCGCAGAAATTTATTCTGATAATCTGTCAATCCTGATAATTTTTTAATGGCCATTTGCACGAAGCGCCAACAGGAAACTAAAGCAGAGACGGGATTACCGGGGATACCAAAGTAAATACAACCGTTAGGAAAAGTAGCAAAGGTTAGGGGTTTACCCGGTTGAATAGCAACGCTGCGAATCAGAATTTCTGCTCCTAATTCCCCTAAAATTCCCTCGATATAATCGTAATCTCCCACGGAAACACCTCCGGTGGAAAGGACGATAGCACTAGAATTAATGGCTTTTCTGATAGTTTCTCTGAGAAGATCAGGATTATCTTTGATTATACCTAAAGGTCTGGGAATTGCTCCTAAACTGGCGACAAATGCGGTTAAAGCGTAGCGATTTGAGTCAATAATTTGACCTTTTTGGAGGGTTTCATCGGGATTAATTAATTCATCTCCCGTGGAGAAAATTGCCACTTTCGGACGGGAAAAAACTGTTAATTCGGTAGCTTGTGCCGTGGCTAAAACTGCTATTTCTGGAGAATTAAGGGCAATACCAGCTTTTAATAAGGTATTTCCGGCTTGATAGAATGTGCCGCGTTGACGCACGAAAAGACCTATTTTTTCGGGAGGGATAAGAATCGCCACCCGCTCCCCTTTTTGTTGAGTATTTTCCTGCATGATAATCGTATCACTGCCGGCGGGTAACATCGCTCCTGTAAATATTCGGGCTGTTTCTCCCGGTTGAATAATTTTTTTGGGGACTTTGCCGGCGGGAATTTCGGCGATAATCTTTAAAGTAACGGGATTTTCTGGGTTAGTATCTTTAACATCTTCGTAACGGACAGCATAGCCATCCATTGCGGAATTATCCCAATAGGGAAAATCTAAATCGCTGCTGATATCTTCGGCTAAAATGCGCCCAAAAGCTGCCTCTAGAGAAACTTTTTCTGTTTCTGGTTGGGGTTGAATTTGAGTTAAAATTATAGATTCTGCTTCTTTGACTGAGTACATGGATTAAACAAATGAACCGATTAGCTGGATTAAGGGTGGAAGATATAAAAGCTTGGATCGGGGAAGTGCATTTATCGGATATGAAGGGTCAGACTCCCTATTATATACCAGTTTTGAACCGAGTTCATCCGGAGATTTTCGCTCTTCAGATTCACTCTCTTGAGGGGGAGATTTTGTCTTGGGGGGATGAAACTGTAACTTTTCCTTTGATGAGTGTGATTAAACCTTTTTTGTTATTATATCTTTTAACTCATTTAGGGGAAGATGCTGTTTTTCGTCGCGTGGGAAAACAAGCTTCTAGTTATCCTTTTAATTCCTTAACTCAACTGCAAGAGGATCGAGGGTTTCCCCGTAATCCTCTGATTAACAGTGGTGCGATCGCATTGGCGGATTTATTAGGAGGGGAAACGCCAGAATCTCGCTGTGAAAATTTGCTTTTATGGTTAAATAAAATGGGTAATTGTCAATTATTTCTCGATGGCTCTGTGCTTGAATCTGTTCACTCTTATCCTAATGAACACAATCAAGCTTTAAGCTTAGAATTAGAAAAAAATGGTTATATCAGTCATCGTTATTTAGCTCTGGAAACCTACAATCGAATCTGTTGTTTGTCTGGAAAAATTGCCGATCTTGCTAATTTAGGTAAGTTGATTTTAGCTGCTCCTTACGCTAAAATTATTCTAGAAATCATGACTAATTGCGGTCTTTATGAAGCTTCCCAACAATTTGCCCTTGAGGTGGGTTTTCCTACAAAATCAGGAGTTAGTGGAGCTTTATTATCTATTGTACCAAAACAGGGAGCGATCGCTTGTTATAGTCCTCTGTTAAATGAGCAAGGTAATTCAATTTTAGGTCTAGATTTATTAACAAAATTAAGTAATTTTTTCAAGGAAATTTAAGCTATGAAAACAAGATTTAACTTTTCAAAAAAACACCGATTCTATTTAGTAATTATCTTGCTGATATTTATGGCTTTATGCGTCACCAGTTTATTTTTTCCCCTACCAGAATCCCTCAATTATGATGAAGGTTATCATTATGAAAGTGGAGTAGAAATTCTCAGAGGTACGGCAGCGCAACGGGGATATCGCGATATTTATCATCGCAATATTATGCCAGCTTCAGCGCTGCATCCCCTAGTTGATCAAACAATACAAAATATTTTTCCTATCTCTAAATATCTAAACTTAGAAAATAAGTTTTTTGGACGGTTTGCTACGATTATTATCTCAGTAATTCTAGCCATATATGTTTTTATCTGGTCAAAACAACTCTATGGAGTTTTAGCGGGATTTTTAGCTTTAATTCTCTATATTCTCGATCCTAATATTATCGGTCATTCAAGGATAATTACTCAAGATTTATTCGGAGCTGCTTCAATTTTTATTGCCGTTTATTATTTCTGGTCTTTCCTAAGATTTGGTGGCGGAAAAAATCTGATTTTAAGTATATTAACTTTTGGAATTGCCCAGATTTGCCGCTTAACAGCAGTTTATTTAGTTCCCATCTATATAATTTTAAGCTTAGGTTTTTACCATCGGGCAATTATTCAATCTATTCAACAGAAAAATATTGCAGTTATTCAACAAGGAATTAAGCGCAGTATCCTCTATATATTAGCTCTGATTTTATCAACAATATTAATCATAAATATTGGTTATTCTTTCGAGAGAAGTGGTACACAATTGGGAGATTATCAATTTCTCAGTCATAGTTTTAAGCAACTGCAAACCTATTCTGTCTTAAAATCTTTGTCGATTCCTATTCCCGCTGCTTATCTGCAAGCATTAGACTTCGGTAAGTATAAACAAGAAACAGGTTTTGGTAGTGGAATGCCCTATCTTTTGGGACAGTTAGGATTTATAGTTGATCCTGTGAAAGGATTCCAAATTAAGGGATTTCCCCAATATTTTCTGATCGCTTTTCTCTATAAAGTACCCATAGCTACTCAAATATTTATCTGGTTGGGATTTATCAGTTTATTTCTCTGGAGAAAACAGTTAAATTTTTGGCAGAATGAAGCTTTTTTGATTATTCCCACTGTCTTATATTTTATCTTAATGAGTTCTAACACTGCTCAAATAGGTATTAGATATATTTTGATGATTTTCCCCTTTTTATTTGTCTTTGCTAGTCGGATTCTTACCAGTTGGCCAGCTTATAAAAGATCCTATCGCATTTTAATTATTGTCCTGATCTTTTACCTACTAATTTCCAATCTTTCCTATTTTCCCCATTATATTTCCTATTTTAACGAATTAGTTATTAATCGCACAATGAGTTATCAAATTCTGGCCGATTCCAATTTAGATTGGGGACAAAATAAAAATTATCTGCAAGACTATCTCCAAAAACATCCTAACGCTCTCTTTATTCGTTATGACGGAGATAATAAACTTAATTTAGTCATCGAGAATCAAAAAGTTGCACCCTCACAGGTTTCTCTCGATAATCCGATTAATTTACTGGTGATAGAAGCTAATCAATTAATCGGTATTACCACCGATTCTAACCATTTTTACTGGCTGCGTTCTAGTCGTCAACCTATTGATCATCTTGCTTATAGTTACCTAATTTTCAATATTTCCTCTCAAGATGCAGCCAATATTTTTGGTAAAAATTAGAAACTATTAATCATACTAAATCTGGTTATTAAAGACTGATTATTTATTCCTCCTTTTGCATGAGTGCCTGTCCTCATAAGTAGCCTATACTCAACGGATTTAGTATCAGAATAATATAGCAAAAAATGGGTTATTTAGGACGCTTTCAATTTTCAAACTCTTATCGGTCAAGGGTTTCAGCGATTGATTGTCCTAACCACCCCGATCTTTGCTATAGAATGACCTCGCACGTCTGGAAGCGGAACCCTTCGAGATCGAAGAGGGAAAGTGCAAGGGTTTTGAGTCCCTCGGATCGATTTCTCAACCTTGGTTTTGGCACTTTTTTGGCTAAAAAAGTGCCAAAACCGTTTTCCAGTAACTTTCAGCAAACCCTACTTAGGCTTGAATAACAATGTCATTCTCATTTAGCTGTGGGATGCCATTAAGAGTGGCAAAAAGTGCGCCATTGCCTAAGCCATTGCTGGCACCATTTTGGTTGTAGAATAGATTACCCGTTGCTAAATTGTAAACGATTTTAGCACTACTGGAACCAACTAAGGCTAGTTCGTTAGCAGCATCGTTAATAGTGGCAAATTCAGCGGCTTGTAAGTTGTTAGCGACGCTACTGACAAGAGCATTGAAAGAGGTTTTACTCAGGATAATTTTGTCACTTCCTTTAATAAAGTCGCTGATACTATCAACGCCAAAACCACTGGTATTAAAGACAGGACCACTGCCAAAGGGGACAGGGTCACTGGCCTCGCTGTGTGGGGGAATTATCGGACCGGCAATTCTACCCGCACCACTGCCAAAGAAGAAAGAGTCGCTGCCATCGCCGCCAACAAGAAGATCATTTCCAACACCACCAAGCAGGGTGTCGTTACCTGCGCCACCAAGGAGAGTGTCATGGCCATCTAATCCCTTGAGTAGGTTATTACCGCTGTTACCAGTGATGACATTATCTAGATTGTTACCTGTCCCGTTGGTGTTGTCATTGCCTACCAAGGTGAGGTCTTCGATGTTGACGGTGAGAGTGTGATTTACAGAAGACTGGACGGTATCTTTGCCTTCTCCAGCACTTTCGATGATCACATCACGGCTGTTGTCAAGGATATAGGTGTCGTCACCAGTACCTCCCACTAGGCGATCAGTTCCTAAACCCCCGTTAAGTACATCGTTACCTTCGCCGCCGTTCAGGGTGTCGTTACCTTCGCCGCCGTTCAGGTTATCGTTGCCCAGACCACCGTTCAGTTCGTTATTACCCGCATTACCAAAAATGTCATTAACCCCATCGTTACCTGTGCCTTTTAGATTAGCCGTACCTTGCAGAGTTAGGTTTTCGAGGTAGGTGCCGACCAAGCTATAGTCAAGAGTGCTGTAAACAGTGTCGGTTCCTTGGCCATCTAATTCGATAATCGTGTCATCTAGATTATCTAGATAGTAGGAGTCGTTACCGAGACCGCCAATCATAATATCGGCTCCGGTTCCACCGTTTAAGACATCATCTTGTGGCCCACCAATGAGGAGATTACTAACACTATCACCTGTGAGATTGGCTTTGCCGGTGATGCCACTGGCATCAATATTCTCGAAGTTTTTGACGACGATGCCTGTAAAGTCCGTATTGGTGAATTGATTGGTGCTAGATGCGAGGTTAAAGGTAAATGTTTGGTTGGCGTTTCCATCTTTTAAGACAAAAATGTCGTTTCCTCCCGCACCATCAAAATTATCGTTATTTTGTAGGTTGGCAACGCTGACATCGAAGATGTCAAAATCGCTGGTTCCTACTAAGTTATCGAGGTTAGGGGTAGCGGTGAAGGTGACTGGTAAATCGTTAACGGTGATGGTGAATTTTTGGCTAAAGCTGGCTCCTGCTGCATCGGTGGTTTGTACCCGTACACTGTAGCTATTTTTAACCGCAAAGTCGAAGATGGCGTTACTGCGGAGTTCACCGTTGACTAGGGTGAATGAGCCATTATCGTTATCTCCCTCGCCGGACACTAGGCTATAGATGAAAGTGTCGTTTAAGTCTGCATCGGTACTGCTAAAACTGCCGATTACTGTACCAATTGGTTGATTTTCGTCAATGAAGGCGGTGGGTTGATTGTCGATAATGAAGGCGTTTGTTAAGGCTAAAGCGGTGGGGGTGTCGTTAACTCCATTAATAGTGAGGTTTACGGTAGCAATGTCAGTAGAAGTGCCACTGGTGAGGCTATAGCTAAAGGTTTCGGTTTGGCTTTCCCCTACTTTCAGGGAGTCGAATTGTTGGTTGGGGTTATAGGTAAATGTGCCATCAGCATTAACTGTCAGTATGGCCCCGGATTCTAGGGTAAGAGCTTGACCGACATTTGTGGTTAGGCCATTAACGGCGGTGAGGGTTAAACTTCCTCCCCCAATACTGCTGTCATTGGTCAGAAGATTGCCCGTTTTGGTAGTGTCTTCGTCGGTGCTGAAGCTATCGCCTACGGCTACGGCTAAGACGTTAATCACGGCGGCGGCTACTTTGTTTTCTAGGTTAGTGCCGGTGTTGTTGGTGACAACGGTAGAAAAGGGGACTGTGCCTTGGAGCGCATCAACGTAATCTTCGGTCAGGGTAGTCTGGGCGACGGTTTGGGCTTTGAAAATATCGGTGGCGCTGGTGGCGTTGAGGATGGTGTTGTTGAAGCCGCCGGCAATTAGTTGGGCGGAAGCGGGAATGGCGTTGACTAAGGGTTGGAATTGGGTGGTAATGCCAGGATTGGCGGTGGTCAAAATACCGGCTGTTCCGGTTAACAGGTTACTGACTTGGGTTGTGTTGCCGAGGTCGAGGGAGCCGTTTTTGATGGCATTGACTAGGGTTGTATTAAAGGCATCGTTCCAAGCGTCGGGGGTTAGGCTGGGAATTAGGGTGGTAACGGTGCTGGCGACTTCCCGCATACCGTTGATTAGGGTTTGGACGGCAACCTGAGCAGAGAGGATTTTGAGGCCGTCGGTGGAACCACTTTGGGCGGCTTCTACGGGGTCAAAGGTGGTCAGGTTAACGCCACTGGGCAGGCCGAGGGCGGTTTTGAGTTGGGTTTGAGCTTCTTCGGAGGTGAGTCCGGTTTTGGTTAATTCGGTGATTAAGCTGGTTAAGGGGGTGATGACGGTGGAGCCTGTGGTGGCTTTGAGGGTTCCCGTGAAGGTTTGCCCGGTAATTGCGTCGGTTCCGCCTACGAGGACGTACTGCCCTTCGGAGGGGTCAATCTCGCCGTTGCCGTTGGTGTCAAATTCGTTGCTGATGGTTAGGTCGTAATTACCGGTGGAGTCGGTGGTGGTGAAGGGTTCATCGGGGTCTTGAATGCCGTTGAGGTTAGCATCAAAGAAGACGGTGGCTCCTGAAATAGGGCCATCTAAGCCCTTACCGGCGGCGGTTTGCGCTGTATTGCCATAAATGGCATCGGTATTAAGGTTGGAGCCAATGACAGTTTGATCTTTAGTGGCTGAACTGGAAGCGGTGTTGCCAGTAAAGATGGTTGTAGAGCCGATGTTGACCGTCGCGGGGGTAGATGGCATCCCCTGATTATTGATTTTATTTTGGGTATCAATGGCTGATTGAGTCATGGCAAAAATTGCGCCGCCATAGCCCGATGCCCCACTAGGAGCGTTGGCTGTGTTATTGGTGAACTGGGAATTATTGGTAATGATGACAGTCCCCGTGCGGATAAAGATGGCTCCGCCCATGCCTGCGCCACCGACTCCGCCCTTGGCACCAAATCCGTCGAGGCCGCCCCTGCCGCCCTTGCCGCTGCCGCCCCAGATGCGGCCGATGCCGCCGTCGCCGCCGCTGCCGCCGCTGCCGCCGAAGCCGCCGAAGCCGCCGCTGCCGCCGTCGCCGCCGCTGCCGCCGATGCCGCCGCTGCCGCCGTCGCCGCCGCTGCCGCCGCTGCCGCCGCTGCCGCCGCTGCCGCCGCTGCCGCCGATGCCGCCGATGCCGCCGATGCCGCCGAAGCCGCCGAAGCCGCCGTCGCCGCCGTTGCCGCCGTCGCCGCCGTCAACACCCAAGAGTCCAAGACCAGAATAATCGCTACTATTACCTCCCCCGATCGCCTGATTTCCTTCAAACGTCACTTTATCTAAGGTGACATTGCCATCATAAATAAATAAAGCGCCGCCCATACCCGCAGCTCCCCTGCCGCCTTGAGCAACGCCGCCCTTGAGAGTTAGATTTTTGAAGGTGACATCCACGATGCCATTGCTTCCTTTATCGGTAAAAATGGCGGGATCATAGTCCTGATATTTTTCAATTCCCCCATAGACAAAGAAAATCGGACGATCTGCCGTATCCACTTGACCATTGTTATTATTATCGCCACTGATGGTGAATCCTTGTCCATCAATGATCATGTCGCTGTTAATCAGGGTTTTCATGCGAATAACATCACTACCAAAGTTAAGACGCACGTTCGTTGTCAGCTTGATGGTATCTAAGCCCGCCGTATTATTAGCCTGTTTAATCGCCCAACTCAAACTGCCTACGGTATTTCCTAAACCGTTATCTGTGGCCTGGGTGACTTCAAAAAGATTGGCTGGTTCATTAACATCGGTAACGGTAATGGCTACCGCTTTAGTCGCTGTCAAACTGCCGTCACTAACATTAACAACAATATCATAAACATTATTGCCGCCATTATCGCTGGGAGCCTCAAAATTAGGAGCAGTTTTAAAGGTAACTAAGCCAGTATTACTAATATTAAATAAACCCGCATCTGTTCCCGTTAAACTGTAGGTTAAGGTAGCATTTTCGGGATCACTGGCAACCGTTGTATAAACTGTGCCTGTGCTATTTTCAGCAAAACTGACAGCACTTCCACTGGTAATAACTGGAATTTCATTTACATTGGTAACGGTAATGGCTACCGCTTTAGTCGCTGTCAAACTTCCGTCACTGACATTAACGATAATGTCATAAATATTATTGCCGCCATTATCGCTGGGATCAAAATTAGGAGCAGTTTTAAAAGTAACTAAGCCAGTATTACTAATATTAAATAAACCCGCATCTGTTCCCGTTAAACTGTAGGTTAAGGTAGCATTTTCGGGATCACTGGCAATAGTGGTATAAACTGTGCCTGTGCCATTTTCAGCAAAATTGACAGCATTTCCACTGGTAATAACTGGAATTTCATTTACATTGGTAACGGTAATGGCTACCGCTTTAGTCGCTGTCAAACTTCCGTCACTAACATTAACAACAATATCATAAACATTATTGCCGCCATTATCGCTGGGAGCCTCAAAATTAGGAGCAGTTTTAAAGGTAACTAAGCCAGTATTACTACCAATATTAAATAAACTCGCATCTGTTCCCGTTAAACTGTAGGTTAAGGTAGCATTTTCGGGATCACTGGCAACCGTTGTGTAAACCGTGCCTGTGCCATTTTCAGCAAAATTGACAGCATTTCCACTGGTAATAGTCGGCGGCTGGTTAGGGGGATTGGCGGTTTGAAAATTCCAAGTAGTATTATTACCAATACCCGCATAATTATTGGTAGCTAAATCCTGAATTGCACCGCTATCAATTTGAACATAATAAGCCGTGCTGTAGGCTAAATCATTGACAGGATTAATAGTCAATTGACTGCCACTAATCGTGATATTACTCGACGTAACCGCCAGGGTTTCCACTACCGAATTATCTGAAACCTTGCGAATAACAATATTGCCCGTCCCCTTCTGGATTGCTTCATTAAAATTAATCACGAGATTTGCCCCAATGGCCACGCCTGTCGCCTCATCATTGGGATTCAAACTGTTAATTGTAGGGGGAGTGCTATCGAGGGTGACACCAGCGGCTCCAAAAAAGGCTAATTTCCCCGTTGTGCTGGTTTTATTAATGCTGACACTCTGCAAAATCTTGGCACTATTGGGCGTAAACCTCAATCCAAACAGTTTGATGTCATTGGTAATGCCTGCCGATGAACCGAGAGCCGACGCATTGGGGGTACTGACGTTTAGGGTTTGGGATAAATAATATCGGTCTTGGGATTCGGTGATATTTCCTCCGATGTACCAGTCAGGAACCGTACCGGTAGCGGTAGAATTGGTGCCATCACTGTAATTAAACGTGACGGTAATATTACTCGCTCCGCCGCCCGATGTGGCAAAAAGATGAAGGGCAGAATAGGCTTGGTTGGTGACATTAAACGTGACAAAGGTTCCTGTCGCTGTTGCTAAGATGCCGTTGTTGCCATTGTTGGCATTGTCGTAGAGAAGGTCAAAAGCCGGATGGTAAGTATTAGCCGCAAATACGCCATTATCGGGTAAACCTTGACTGCTGTTTCCGCCCTTGTCCACCGCAAAAGATTGGGTCATTAAGCTGTAGTTAGCGTCAATGGCTGTTTGGCTGGTGTCACTACCATTAACGATGAGGTCGCTGGTGAAGAGGGAGGTTAGGTCAAAGTTAATGGTGGCCATGGCGGCTATATCCTCGATGTTCTGAAATTCATTGCCATATCTGCATTCTACAGGCGATATTTAATCCGATACTTTTTTGTTAACACACATTAACAATGCAGGCTCTTCGTTACTTGGTATGGTTCGATAGGGGGTATAAATCGACTAAATCCTTATCTGGCAAGAGACTTAATTGATTAGCTCGTTATAGATCGAAAACAATTGGCAAAAATCGCAGCAATGTCTTTCTCAAGGGTGCCATAACAAAAATTAACATTTATACAAGAAAACGGGTTTCTAAATAGGCGTTTGCATAAAACTGGTTGCTCAAAGAAACCCGTTTTCTCATTTGTTGCAAAGATGCGATCGCTAACGTCAAAGCGAGGCAGTTATTTGCTCAATTTTAGAGGTTTGCTGGCAAATTAGCATTTTTTGTGATAGATTGCAACCATAGTAACTTTTTATACTTAATTGTCAGTAATAATCATGAATGCCACAGCAATACGTCAACAAATAATTGAATCATTAGCTAATCTTTCTGGCGAACAATTATTGCAAATTAGAGAGTTAATCGAGCAAAATTTTTTACCTCAAATTAAACCTAAATCAGAAGAAGAAAGACAACAGTTAATTAAATCATTACAAGGTAAATATGCTCACGCACCCACCAGTAGTGAAGATTTTGCCCAACAAAAACAAGCAGAAATTGATTGGGAGGAGCGTAATAGATGAATATCATTTTAGATGCTTGTGCTGTAATTGCTTTTTTTCGTAATGAAACAGGAGCGGATGTTGTCAGAGAAATCATCACTAATCAAAACAATAACAAAATCATTCATCTGGTTAATCTTTGCGAAGTTTACTATAATTTTTATCGCGACATAGGAGAATCAGAAACAGAAAAACTAATTCAAGAATTAAGTGATATTAACATAAAAACTCGCTTTGATTTAAGTAGCAAGTTTTGGCGACAAGTAAGCAAATATAAAGCACTAATTAAGCGCATTTCTTTAGCTGATTGTTTTGCTTTAACTTTAGCCAATCAAGAAAAAGGAGTTTTAGTTACTTCTGACAGAAAAGAATTTGAACCGATCATTCCTCTTAATATTTGTCAGATTAATTTTATTCGTTAATAAGTCCAGAAAACAGGTTTCTCAAAGAAACCCGTTTTCTAATTAAGAAACCCGTTTTCTAAATAGCGCCTTTTTCTGATTTTTCTTGCCAAGTACCATGAAAACTGGGAGGGATAACACTGGGTAATTGCAGACAGCAAAGGGGTTCTTTTTCTAACTGCTGACTGTCATAGATTCTCACTTGGCTGCTGTGATTATTGCCGTCGTAAACCACGACGATTAACCATCCCGTTTCTGGAGATAAACCATCGCAGACAAAAATCGGTTCACTTCCATAACAGTTATTTTCCAGATAAGCAATAGTTAACTTACCCGTGGAGTGATTATAACAAGCGGGAAGTCCGATAATTTCCCGACGAATATCGCTATCAGGACGATGGACAGCTAAAAAAGTATTTTGCCATTTTTGTCCCACCAGTTGCGGGGAAACCACGGGAAAATCACAGCTTAAATCTGAGAGAATTTCCTGATTAATCACTTTTGCTGATAGGGGATTAATAGTAATACTTGCTAATTTTCCGATGGCTAAGGTTTCGGTTTTACCCGTGGGAACTTCTTTTAAAAATTGATTAGTTTTAAAGTCATCATAACGGACAAAAACAATTTCAAGATTGCCTTGCTCATTCACATAACCATTAGCGAAGTGCCATTGAAACCATGAATCGGTAACACTTTCACTGACTAATTCCAGAGAATTTCGCTCAAAAATTAGTATTCTTGTTCCTAATTCTGGCTGCCACTGCATAGCATCACTAAAAGTTTTAAATCCCAACAGTATCGATAATTTATCCGCTTTTATCGGTGGAACGAAAAAGACGAGATACTGTCCTGCTAAAACAAAGTCATGCAGCAGAGACAATCTATCTAACTCAAAAGTGTTTTTCTGGATAATGTCACCAGTGGAGTCAGACTTATAGAGATTTAAACTAACTTTAGCACCGATTGTCACCCCGAAATTAAAAATCTCTCCTCTGGACAAATCTAGCTTAGGATGAGCGGAAAAAGTTTCCTTTGCTTGTAAGCTAGATAAATTATCTAAACCTAGGGTTTCTAAAGATTGTAAATCTAATTTATGGGGAAAACCTCCTTCCCAGAGAGCTAATAATTTATCGGGTAAAGCTAACAGTGAGGTATTAGCGGCATTTTTTACCTCTTTTCCCCAATTATTCCAAAAAAAGCCGGGGACATTCATGCCATAATTAGGAAATAAATATTGATTAGCGGCGCTTTCTTGCTGATAACCAGCAGTCTGAACATAACGATAGGTGGCACTGGCTCCATTATCATGAAAATGTACAGCTAAAATTGCACCATCTCCGTCAAACCAATGACCAACTTTTTGCTTACCTCTTTCTAATCTTCCCGGACCATTGCGATAGAGACTCCCCCGCAATCCATAGGGAATTTTCCCCGATAATAGGGTTAATTGGGTTTCAGAAAATTCCCCTGCTGGTTTTTCTAGAGATTTTGCCCAAGCTTTCATAGATTTATTTTTTTAGTAATTACATAGTTAAGTATAGCTCCAGACTAGGTTCAATGACGATAATTTCGGCAGTTTACCAGTTAATTAGTATTCGTCACAACCGATAAATTATATCATTATAAAGTATCGGGATCAATTCCCAGAGAACGTATATATTCAGCTAAACGTTCAGCTTTAAGACGCTCTTGTTCTAATTGTAAACTCGCTTGTTCAGCTTTAAGACGCTCTTGTTCTAACCTTTGAGATAACTCGATAGAACTTAAAAACTTCTGACCATCTAAACCATAAATTTCTAACCCATCTTCTCTCAAATCAAATCGGATATTTAACCGAGGACTAACCCATCCCTTAATCTCAGGTATAGAACTTAATAGTCCTTCCTGTCTCAACCATCCTTGAAAATTATAAGAATCGGGATCATAAAGATAGTATTCTTCTACTCCATAACGTTGATAAAACAGTAGTTTTCGCTCCATTTCTTCTAAGCTATTAGAAGGGGAGAGAATTTCAAAAACCACTTGAGGAGCAATATTATCTTCTTGCCATTGTTTATAGGAACCCCTTCTTCCTTTCGGACGACCAAATACTACCATAACATCGGGAGCAACCGGTCCAGTAATTTTCTTATCTTGCACGGGATACCAGAGCAGATCCCCGGCAATAAAAACGTTAGGAGAAGTGGCAAAAAGAATCTCAAGATTTTCTTTGATTTTAACGATCCATTCGTATTGTTCGGTATTATCGGCCATGGGTTTACCGTCACTGTCGGGGTATTCAATATCTGGATCAATAGCTGGTGTAAAGGTCATAATTTCTGCTCCTTGAAATATTCATAAGGTATCGGGATCAATTCCTAGAGAACGGATATATTCAGCTAAACGTTTAGCTTTTTGAGATAACTCAAGAGAAGTTAAAAATTTCTGACCATCTAAACTATAAATTTCTAACCCATCTTCTCTCAAATCAAATCGGATATTTAACCGAGGACTAACCCATCCCTTAATCTCAGGTATAGAACTTAATAGTCCTTCCCGTCTCAACCATCCTTGAAAATTATAAGAATCGGGATCATAAAGATAGTATTCTTCTACTCCATAACGTTGATAAAACAGGAGTTTTCGCTCCATTTCTTCTAAGCTATTAGAAGGGGAGAGAATTTCAAAAACCACTTGAGGAGCAATATTATCTTCTTCCCATTGTTTATAGGAACCCCTTCTTCCTTTCGGACGACCAAATACTACCATAACATCGGGAGCAACCGGTCCAGTAATTTTCTTATCTTGCACGGGATACCAGAGCAGATCCCCGGCAATAAAAACGTTAGGAGAGTTAGCAAAGAGAATCTCAAGATTTTCTTTAATTTTCACGATCCATTCGTATTGTTCGGTATTATCGGCCATGGGTTTACCGTCACTATCGGGGTATTCAATATCTGGATCAATAGCTGGTGTAAAGGTCATAATTTCTGCTCTGAGGTTATTTGTCTGAAAATTAAATTCTAGCAGCGACGTTATCTTTCCCCTGTAGTCCCAAAATAACATCGTCAATAAGGTTGATCAAAATGTTTGTGTACTTTTGTTAAAAAGAAAAAGTTTTTTTGACAAAAAGAACAACTTGTGCTAGTGAATAAATCTCTAACTTGGCAAAAATTCCCCAGACTAGAAGCTGATCGAGGATAGCGATCGAGAGTTATAATCGAGCCATTACCCCGCGCTCCCAGTCGGGATGAGAAATCTATAATGACCGCTCTCTACGAGGAAGATTTTGTTCTCTGGACGGAAAAAACCGCCGAACTGTTAAAGCGAAAAGAGTTTGACCTGGTGGACTGGGAAAACCTGATCGAGGAAGTAGAGTGCATGGGAAAAAGCGAGAGACAGGCAATAACGAGTTTATTAACCGTTTTAATTGAACACTTGCTAAAACTATCCTATTGGGAATCGGAAAAAAAACGGAATGCCCGTCACTGGATAGTGGAGATCGCCGCTTTCCGATCGCAATTAGAACAAAAAATAGATAGTGCCACCCTCGTCAACCATGCCTGCGATTCTTGGGAAAAAGCCTATTTAACCGCCAGAAAATCCCTGATTAACGCCAGAATCGTCGATAAAAATGCGATTCCCCTAGAGTCTATATTCACTCTCCAACAGGTATTAGACGGGGATTGGTTCCCGATCGATATCGAACCTTTTTTGGAAACCCGTCCATAAATTGCCGCCATATCCCCGCGAAAAGATTAGGATTATCCGCGAATATAACCGAATATGCAAGATATAGAGCAAATCCGCCGCCAACTCATCGAACGCTACCAAAAATTATCGACACTAGATCAGGTGATCGTCCGTTTTTTTTTCCTAATCTATGAACCGATCGCCCGCAGCACTTTTCTAGACTGTTTAAATCAAGCTCATTACCGCGACGAGAACAACCGGCGACTTAACGGCCAAACCCTGAAATCCCATTTAGATCTCCTCCTAGAAGCGGAAGTGATCACCCAAGACAAAGGCTACGGGCCGCGCTGTCATCCCCTCCTCGTCGAGATTGCCAGCCGTGATAGCATTAGCAAGGGAGAATTCAAGCGTTTTGCCGAGATTATCAAGGCAAAACTGCCGCAGCCCCGAACTCGTTGGGATGAAAGCCTAGTTTTTCAGGGAAAAGATCAATTAATCCGAGAAATCCGTCTGGCCATCTATAGTCAGGATTTCGACTCGATCGAACAACAAATCGCCGATTATCAGAAAACCAGCTATTCTTCCTCAAAAACCAGCCTAGAAGACCTTCTGGTTCTCATCTACGATAACCCCTTCGATGGGGATTGGTTACGGACGCAACCGACCAAATTTCAAGCCCTAGCACTAAATAGCATTCTTGTCAAGGCTTTTGAAAAAATAACTCGCGCCGATGGGGCTTTTTCCCTCCTAGAAGAACTCTGTCAAGACCAGACCAGTGTTTCCGAAGCCCATTTGTGGCTCGAACAGGCAATCATCCGAGGACAAAGCGATAAAGTGCGTCGGTATCTCGATCGCCCCTTCCCGGAAAGCCAAGCAGCAGAAATCGGGGCGATACGGGGTTGGATTGCCTTTCTAGGGGGGGAAAACAGCAAAGCGATCCAAGAATATACCCTCGCCCTTAAAGCCCTAAAAAAAGCCAAAGGAAAACAAAAAATCTATTTTTCTTCGATTAGCGGCTTCTCCTTTATTTTCGCCCTCCTCAAAGAAGGAACCCCCGAACGTCTCGCCGAGGCCGCCAGCTATACCAGTTGGGTGACGCGTCAAAACGATCATCCTTTCAGTCCTATCTATGCCCGTCTGGAAAAAATCATCGCTGCCCGTCAGGGAGATATGCAGGCCAAAGACGCAATCATCGACGCGACGATCAATCCCTACCAAATGGGCCAGGGTCTAGAGACTCTTATCTGTAGTATCTGTCTCTACTGGATGAGTAGCGGCATCGCTAAAAAACATCTGCCCCGCCTACTCTTGCCCCTCTACAAAGATGCCAAGGCGGCCGGCTACCATTGGTTAGCCCTAGAAACCGGGGCCCTACTGTCCCGACTCGATCGAGCGCCGGAAACGGAGATGGTTATAAAATGGCATCTCCCTTCCCCCCTGGTGGATGCGATCGAACCCCAAGAAGCTTGGCAACTGTGCCTGAATGCCTTGACTAATCTGTGCGCGCCAACACCAACCCCAGGTAAATCTAACCCCGTCGTCCGCCTTGCTTGGTTTCTCACTATCCATTCCGAGGATTATTTCCTGCAACCAAAAGAACAGAAACTCGACGCGCGGGGTAATTGGAGTCGTGGCCGTCCTGTTTCCCTTAAACGTCTGCGAAAAACTGGAGAAATTGACTATTTAACCCCGCAAGACCTGAAAATTTGCGCCCATATCTTCGTGGAATCCAGTTACTATGGCCAGAACGAGTATCACTTTGAGCGCCGGGCTATTATCGAACTGATCGGTCATCCCCTGGTGTTTTGGGAAGATTCCCCCAGAACGCGGGTAGAAATCGTCGCTGGGGAACCGGAATTGCGAGTAAGAAAGGACAAATCGGGTAAATTAATCCTGTCTTTACTGCCCGATCTCAGCGATCGCCAAGAAGTGCTGATTTGGAAAGATACCCCCACTCGCATTAAGGTAATCGAAGTCAAGCCGGAACACCGAAGCATCGCCGACATTATCGGCAAAAGCAACCGCCTAGAAGTCCCCGACAAGGACCGGGAAAAAGTCCTGGCTGCGATCAATTCCCTGTCCGGGATCGTGACAGTACATTCCGATATCGGCGGAGGAAAAGCAGCCCGGTCAGTGGCAGCCGATAGTCAACCCCGGATTCATCTCTTACCGGCCGGAGAGGGTTTAAAAGTGGCGGTTCTCAGCCGTCCTTTTGGGGCAGCCGGTCCCTATTTCCAGCCCGGAAAAGGGGGAGAAACAGTAATCGCCGAGATCGAGGGGGAACGGCTGGAAACCACTAGGGATCTGGCCCTAGAGAAAAAACTAGCCCAAACGAGAAAAAACTAGCCCAAACAGCGATCGATTCTTGTCCGATCCTGATCAGTTTTGAGGAAGAAAATGGGGAATGGCGGCTAGAAAATCCAGAGGATTGTCTAGATCTACTGCTGGAATTGCGGGAATTAAACGATAGCGTCCTTGTGGAATGGCCAGAAGGGGAAAAATGGCGGGTGTCGCGTCAGCTTCGATTACAAGACCTACACCTAAATATCCACAGTCAACGGGATTGGTCTGCCGTCAGTGGTGAACTGCACCTAGAGGAGAAATCGGTGCTGAGTATGCAGGAGTTGATGAAATTGCTAGAGGGAGCGCCGGGGCGGTTTATTCCCCTCGGAGATGGTCAATTTCTGGCATTAACCGAGGCATTTCGGGAACGGTTACAGGAAATGCGTGCTTTCTCGGAAAAGTCCGGCGACGGTTTGCGGTTTCATCCCTTCGCTGCCCCGATTCTCTCGGAACTCACCGAGGAAGTGGGACAACTCAAGGCCGATAAACGTTGGCGCGATAATTTACAACGCTTTCAGGAGAGTCAGGATTTTACCCCGGAAGTCCCCTCAACTCTACAGGCAGAATTGCGCGACTATCAATTGGAAGGCTTTCGCTGGTTAGCTAGGCTGGCCCAGTGGGGGGCCGGGGCCTGTTTGGCCGATGATATGGGATTAGGGAAAACTTTACAGGCCCTGGCAGTGATCCTTACCCGCGCCTCGGAGGGACCGACTTTAGCGATCGCTCCTACTTCAGTATGTTTGAACTGGATTAGTGAGGCGGAAAGGTTCGCACCCACCTTAAATATCATCCAATTGGGAACAGGCGATCGGCAAGCACTACTCGATCGACTGCAACCTTTCGATCTGTTGGTCTGTAGCTATGGGTTATTACAGCAGGAAGAAGTGGCTACCATGTTGGCCGGGGTAGAATGGCGGACAATCGTTCTCGATGAGGCCCAAGCGATTAAGAATTTCTCCACCAAGCGATCGAAAGCAGCGATGAATCTGCGGGGGGATTTTAAACTAATCACCACGGGAACACCGATCGAGAATCATTTAGGGGAATTATGGAATCTTTTCCGTTTTATTAACCCCGGATTGTTGGGATCCTTGGAAAGTTTTGATCGCCGTTTCGCCACCCCGATCGAAAAATACGGCGATAAAACCGCTCGCGAACAGTTAAAAAAACTGGTGCGGCCTTTCCTTCTCCGGCGCACAAAAAACCAAGTTCTGGCGGAATTACCGCCGCGTACCGAGATTTTAGTCCCGATCGAGTTAAGCGTCGAGGAGAAGGCGTTTTACGAGGCCTTACGGCGGCGTGCTTTGGAGAAATTAAGCGAGAGTGACAGTACCGCCGGAGCGAAACATCTCCAGGTACTGGCAGAGATCATGAAATTACGCCGGGCCTGCTGTCACCCGCAGCTAGTGGCTCCAGATTTGGATTTAGCCGGCTCGAAATTGTCCCGTTTCGGGGAAATTCTGGATGATTTATTGGATAATCAGCATAAAGCGTTGGTATTTAGTCAATTTGTCGATCATTTAGGGATTATCCGCAGTTATCTCGATCAAAGACAGATAAAATATCAATACCTCGATGGTAGTACCCCTGCTGGCGATCGGCAGAAACAGGTGAAAGCGTTTCAAGCGGGGGAAGGGGACGTATTTTTAATTAGTTTAAAAGCTGGGGGGACAGGATTAAATCTCACCGCAGCCGATTATGTTATCCATCTTGATCCCTGGTGGAATCCCGCAGTGGAGGATCAGGCTTCCGATCGCGCTCACCGCATCGGCCAAAAACGTCCGGTGACGATTTATCGCTTAGTGGCCAAGGATACGATCGAGGAAAAAATTGTCGATCTGCACCACCATAAACGCGATCTCGCCGATAGTTTATTGGAGGGAACCGACGCAAGCGGCAAGCTATCTACCGACGAATTATTACGCTTAATGGCCGAGGGATAAAAATATCCCCGACGCAGTTTAAACTAACTTTTTGATAGCCGCTACTAACTGCTCGATTTCTGAGGGCAAAGTGAAATAATGAACACAGGCACGCACACAGAGGGGGTCGAGGAGAGTTCGCAGTAAAAACCCTTGTTTTTCTAGCTGTTGTACTAAATTTTGTGGGGTGATGGCCGAGTCAATTTGAAAGGAAACTAAACCAGATTCCGGCGGAGAATTTTTTAAACATTTCACCCCTTGAATCGTTGTTAATTCCCCCCAGAGATAAGCCGCTAATTGACAGATTTTTTCGTATCTTTGTCCCCCATCACCCCAGGCGTTATGTACCGCAATAGTTGCCCTTAAACCCTCAAATTGAGGATAGGCAGAAGTAGCCACTTCAAAGCGTCTAGCGTCCGGTTTCCAACCGATAGGCTGTCCTTGCTTATCTGTTTCAATACCTCGCCAACCGATAAAAGTGGGCTGTAAACTAGGGAAAATTTCGGGACGAATATACAATCCTCCCACACCAGCCGGTCCACACCACCATTTATGACCCGTAAAAGCATAACAATCGGCGGCAGTAGCGCTTAAATCCAGGGGCAAACAACCCACGGATTGGGCAGCATCCACCACCACTAAAACGGGTTTTTCGGTGACAGAATTATCATGACAAAGCTGCGAGATTTCCTTGAGGGGTAAAACCTGTCCAGTATTCCAGAGAACGTGACTGACCACCAAAACCCTAGTTTTTGGACGTAAATGAGCGGAAATAACTTCTATGGGGTTGCCGTCGTTTAAAGTTTCCCGAATAGGACAAGTGGAGATTTCCAGATGATAACGACGGGCAATTTCCCGAACTGTAGCGATAATTCCGGGGTGTTCACAATCGGTTAGTAAAATATGTTCCCCTGCTTGCCAATCAACCCCCCAGAGGGCGATATTACAGCCTACAGTGACATCCTCGGTAATAGAGAGAGTGCTGGGGCTAATTCCCAACTCCTGAGCCATTTCTTGCCGTAGAAGTTCCGTTTTTTTGGCAATCCAATCGTTTACCTGTCCCGAAAAAGGACCCTTTTGTTGGAGAAAATTATAGGTATCGATAATCGCTTCTAATCCGGCCTTGGGCAAGGTTCCCTGACCACCGAAATTAAAGTAAACTTTATTGCTAAGTCCCCGAAATTCCTGTCTTTGTTCAGCTAAATCCGGTTTACTAGGGGCGTAATCGAGGCTATTTTCGTCTAAATTCTGCATAAGTGAGGAGATGAGGGGTCAGTTATCAGTTATCAGTTAGAAGGGGTTGGGTTTTGGGGTTTTAGGGTTTTGGGGTTTTGGGGTTTTAGTTGAATTCCCCACTTCCCCACTTCCCCATAAGCGAGGAGATGAGGGGTCAGTTATCAGTTATCAGTTAGAAGGGGTTGGGTTTTGGGGTTTTAGGGTTTTGGGGTTTTGGGGTTTTAGTTGAATTCCCCACT
>NZ_JADEXY010000024.1 GCF_015206885.1 Microcystis aeruginosa LEGE 91341
CCCCAACACCCTAACACCCCAACACCCCACTTCCGGTGCAGGTAATCACCCGCTGCAGGATCGCAGAATCCAACCCAGTAAGACTCCAATACCACCAAAGCGGACAATTTGCCAAAAAACTTCCCCCAGTAGTCCGCGACGGATTCCTTCCCAGAATAGGCGCTTTAATTCCCCTTCTTTAAGTAAATTGCTTTCTAAAATTACCTCTAATTCTTGAATCTGTTCGCGAATTTGTACTAATTCCTTTTCTAGTTCAGGTAGGGGATTTTCCCGCCATTGGGGTTCTATTTGGCTAAATTGTGCCTCTAGGTCTTTTTTTTGCTGTTCTGCTTCGTTGATCTGTCGATAACGGTCTTTTAGTGATGCGATCGCCGCTTCGACTTCTGCAATTGCTTGGGTAAATTCTGCCGATTCATCGTTAGGGTAGGGGTTTTCTTCTAAGGACATGGACTCGATCCGATTTCCTGCGTCTAAACTATAGTTATAGACGATTTTACGGTTTTACGAAACCTTTTGATTATGATTCCATCCCCTGTCTCTTCCTCATCTCAGACTGTTGATGATCTATCTACCCTGGAATTGGCGCGGATTTTAGCGGAACGTTTGGCGATCGCACCGATTGATTGGCATCGTCTGAAGGCCAACCGTAATGCTCGGGCCGCTGAACAATTGGGGACGGCTTTGGTGTTTTTATTAGATAATCAGCCAGAAGAAGCACTTCCTCGGCTACAACAGGCTACAGGCTGGCTTGATCGCTCGATTTCTGCTCCTCCCTGTCCTTCTCACGGTCATTAATTCAACCAGCGTTCCTGTTTAATTTGTTTAGAAAGTTTCAGTTGGGTTCCTGTTTGATTCCAGTGAACTTGGTCGAAGATTTGATATAACATACACAGTCCTCGGCCATTTTCCGCTTCTTCGGGGGGAAAATCGGGACAATCACAACTACAGCCATGATGGTGACAACGGGGGGTAAATCCACCACCTTCGTCGGTAATTACCCAAGAATACTCGTCTCTACTGCTGGAAAATTGAACAACCACGGTTTTGCTGGGATCGAGATGATTACCGTGTTTAGCGGCATTAACTAAAGCTTCCTGCAATCCTAATCTAATTTCTGGTTCTAACTCTTCGGGAATACTAGCGGTCAATAAATCTAAAATCGGACAAAGATACAAGGTGGAAGCGAAACTCATGGTGTTCCAGCTTCGTTTACTTGTTGGCAGTGAAATAGCAATCACACGCTTTACCTCTAGCTTTTATTAAATGACTGTTCTCTTACAGAAAGATTAAGGTCTCTTAACCGATGATTGCCATACCTAATAAGTCATATTTTGTCCCTTTTCTGTCTCTGAGATGGATTAGATATTTTTATGATTGATCTACAAACCAATCGAGAATCAAGGCAGCTTTGAGCGAGTGGTTAATCAAAAAAGTAGTTGACTGGAACGGGGCTTAATATGCTATTATCTTTAACCGTTGACTTTTCAGCCATAAACGGCTAAAGTGTCAGGTTTTTCCCCTTATTTCATCCTACCATATCTGTGTTTTTTTGTCTAAGAAAAGCAGCGCATTCGACGTGGGGAGTTTGGGGAAAGAAATCGGCGGTTTGCACTTCTAGCAGTTGATAATCGCCTGTTTGACAGAGATATTGCAAGTCTCTGGCTAAAGTTGCACTTTGACAACTGATATAAACAATGCGTTGACTCTGCAGCTGTAACAGGCTATCAAGGACAGATCGATCGCAACCTTTGCGGGGCGGATCGAGTAGAATAATGTCGGGTTTAACTGTCAGTTGCGGTAAAGTTTTTTCTACTGCTCCCAAAATAAAGGTTGTGTTGGTAATATTATTTAATTGGGCGTTAATTTTGGCTCGATCGAGGGAAAAGCTATAGGATTCTAGTCCAATCACCTCTTTAACCCGTTTAGCGAGGGGTAAAGTAAAAGTACCGATACCACAGTAGGCATCAATAAGAATTTCTTCACCTTTAAGCTCTAATTTCTGGCAAATAACCGCCAATAAAGCTTCAGCAGCCTCTGTATTAATCTGAAAAAAGGTATCGGCAGCCAATTGATAGGTTAATCCGGCGAACTTTTCGTTAATATAATCCCTTCCCGCAATAGTTGTGGTCTGAGCGCCAAAAATAGCATTACCTCGATCGGGGTTATAATTGACGGTTACACCGACTAAATTGGCGTATTTTGCCAGCCATTGCTGCGCTTGGGTCTCAATTCCC
This sequence comes from Microcystis aeruginosa LEGE 91341, assembly GCF_015206885.1. Lineage (GTDB taxonomy): Bacteria > Cyanobacteriota > Cyanobacteriia > Cyanobacteriales > Microcystaceae > Microcystis > Microcystis aeruginosa_H. The sequence continues at coordinate 2,235 of NZ_JADEXY010000024.1, forward strand.
TGTAAATTATTATCGGTACTAATCAGGGTTAATAAAATTTCTCCCGTGTGGCGGCCAATTCTCAGGGATAAATGGCGTAATTGTCCTTGATGGGTCTTTTCATCGTAAATTGACCAGCCTTTCTCTTGAATATCCTGTTTTATCTCCGCTAGAAACGGATTTAAAGCCTGATCTTGAATCGGACATTGATTGAGATTAATCAGATGATGGCTGCCGCGACGATAATAACCTGCTTGCACATTGCCGGTGGGGGAAAATCCGAGGGGATAGGTAGCTTTATTGCGATAAGCGAGGGGAGAATTACCGGTGAGGGGAGGATAAACCAAAGGATCGGTAAAACCGCCAATTCTGGTTAATACCTCTTGTACTTGCTCTTTTTTGACCCGAAGCTGAAATTGATCCTCGATGTGTTGCCATTGACAACCACCACATTTATCAGCGACGATGCAGCGGGGCCGGATACGATGGGGAGATGCTTGTAGAATAGTTTGTAGTTTGCCGATCGCATGACTTTTTTTGATATAGGTGATGCGAGTTTGAATGCGATCGCCAATAACCGTATCTGGCACAAAAATCACTTGTCCTCGGTATTTTCCCACACCTTCGCCCGTATGGTTGAGGTCGGTAATCTCGATCTCGATTAAATCACCTTGTTGCATAGTTAGGGAAACCAGTTTTCATCTAGGGTTTCTTCTCAGTAAAAATAACCCAACTCTATTCTACAATCAAAAATCAATTTTTCTAAAATCCTAGATCGGCTTTGGCAATTTTGGCCGCCGCTAATACTTCCTCATCGGGTAATTCTCGCCAGTCGGTCGCACCTATTTCAGTATAGAATTTTTGATCGTAGGCCCGAGTACGAATTACCACCGGCATAGGAACCGCATGACCTAAAACTAAAGCTTGTTGTTTTGAGTCTAATTTTGCTAAAACTGATCGCAAACTTCCCCCTCCAGAAACCCCAGTAAATATGGCTTCGATGTCCTTTTCATCGTTTAATAAACAGGTGATTCTCGTCCCTACCTGAGACATAACTTCGTTATCAATTCCTGAAGGTCTTTGATCGACAATTAAGAGAGTAACAAAATATTTTCGCATCTCCCGGGCGATGGTTCCAAAGATAGTTTGATGTACCACAGCAGAATCAAGAAATCGATGAGCTTCTTCAATGGTAATCACTAACTGTTGCGGCCGATCAACGGGGTTTTTAGTTTGTAAAAAATATTCAGCTTTTTTAACATAATTAGCATGAATCCGACGGGTGATCATATTGGTGGCTAACATATAGGAAAGCATATTACTTTGGGAGCCAAATTCAATAACAACGTGCTTACCTGCATCTAAAGCTTGTAAAACCTGATCGATATAATTGTGGGGACAAGAACTTTTTAAATATTTCAAACTATCTAGACGCATTAATTTTCTCTGGAGGGACATAATTGATCCCGCATGGCCTTGTTTTTCCGTACAGAAGATTTTAATGTCCTCGTTACTCATATTTAATAACTGAGTAATCCAAGATTCTCCATACTCGTTATAGAGAATATTGGCATTGTCTAAACTAGCTTCCGAGATACCTAATTCCCGACCGATTAAACGAATATCCTCAATTTCAATCTGATTATAACTTAAGAATAATTCCTGCGCTCCTCGTACTCCCCGGCGTTTCGTAGAATCGGGATCGAGGGTATAAATTTCTACTTGTCCGGGGAATAATTGACATAATCCTTTCACCGTAGAAACCTCCTTCCCTTCTTTCATCGCTTCCCAACCGTATTCCGAGTGCATATCAAACATGAGGTTAACCCCTGCTTGTTTGCGAATAATGCCCGAAATTAATAGCCTAGTTAAAAAGGATTTTCCCGTCCCGGATTTGCCAAAAACACCGTTACTACGTTCCACAAAGCGATCAAGATTAATACATATTGGCACGTCCATGTCAAGGGGTTGACCAATAGCAAAATTCTTTCTGGTGGGATCATCTTCCCAACCGAAAACCATGCGAAAATCCTGCTCACAAGCTTCATAAACTTGGCTAAAATGGGCGGGAATAGTTTTAACTGGCAGTAATTCTAAATCGGCGCTGGTTTGGGGTTGAAAAGAGCCTAAAGAAGTGTCGGAAACTGCCGGGGAATTACCTCCAGTCGGGGTAAACATGAGCATAGGTGATAGTTCAATCGTACCATAAGTACCGCTACCCGCTAAAACATCGCGCATAAAACTATCATCGGGATGGGGAGGATTCGCGATAATCCGGGGACTGGAGTTACCCAGGGAGACATCGGTGAGGAGACAGAAAAAACGCGAGCGAGTGCCTTGCACCACCAAAAATTTACCGACGCGCATATCTTCTACCGAAATATCCGGATAAAGACGGATTTCTAAACCTTCACTCAGGGAACCTTGAATAACCGATCCGAGGGGCTGTTCACTCATGCTAACCTTGATTTGTGGCGATGAATTATGAATTATGAATTATGAATTATGAATGAGGAAGTGTTTTCAGTGATCAGTAAACAGTAAACAGCAAAAAGGGCTCTCCCCGGTTTGGTGGGTAAAATGTATTCTAAGATACAGTCCTGCTGGCGAGGGAGTGGAGGGAACTACAGAGACACATAGGACACAAAGATCGATCGATCCTACCTATGTAAGTTAAACTTATCACACAGAACCTAGAAGAGCCCAAAAAGACAGTAGGAAACTGGAAGATGTACCAAACTAAGCCTGAATCCGCCGTATTTAATACTTCCCACTTAATACATACTGCACACTTAAAACTTAAATCTGATAACTGATTCAAGTCAGTTGATTTTTTTCGGTCTATCTAGGCTAAAAATGAGGGGTTCGCAGGCAGGCACGGATTCCCATTATGAATATAAGTGTATGTCAAGTGATGGGGTTTTGTCAAGGGGTTTAAGAAAAAAATCGGGTTGATCAACGGGAAGCAAGGAAATAGCCAAGGGAGAAGAGAATGCCACTAAAAAAGTGGAGATTAACCGCTATAAACTTGCAGTTACTGACTAGCTGAGGTTGGTCGTGATTTTGGTTAACGTGGTGGACTAATTGCCAAGCGAAAGGGAGACTAAGGAAGATTAAAAGGGTGAGAGGGGGATAAACCTGGAGCAGGACAAAAACTACCGTTAAAACGTAAACGAGAACCGTCACTACGGTTAAAACTTTAGAACCTTTTAAAGTACCTAAACGAGCAATAGGTGATTTTTTACCCGCTTTGAGATCATCGGCAACTTGATGGAAATGGGAACAAAAAAGGATGATAGAAGTGGTAATCCCGATAATAATTGAAGCCGCTAGACTAGAGAGAGAAAAAGCACCGACTTGGGAATAGTAGGCAGCCGCAATCGCCAAGGGTCCAAAGGTAAAGAAACAGATAATTTCACCTAATCCTTGATAACCAAGACGGAAGGGAGGCCCTTGATAGGTATAGCCCAAAAAACAGCAGAGGGCGATTAATTCTAGGATAGTCCAATCGCCTCGCCAATAACTAATGGCAAGAATGCCGGCGATTCCTAATAATAGAAAAAGATTACTTAGCCAGAAAATTAAACATTTATTGCCAGTTAAATTAACGATCGAATGTGCCTTATTAACATCGATCCCGGTATCGGCATCAAAAACATCATTACTGAGATTTAACCAAGCGAGAATTAAAATAGCTGAGAGGATAAAAGTGACAAAAATCGGGGAAGAAAATTGACCTGTTTCTTGATAAGCGATCGCTGTTCCCAAAATAATCGGTATAATCGCCACACTATACATTGGTGGTTTCAGGGCTGCTAACCAGAGTTTTTTGGGTGAGGGAGTGGTGATAGTATCGGTGGTCATAGCTGAATAATAATCAGGAAAACTCGATCGCTCTAGGGATAAAAAACGAGGGTTTAAGGTAGAATTATAGCTTTTTGTGCCTCCACTAGAAAAGCGGCATTTCTTATTTGTGGTGATAAACAGAAGTTATTAAAAATGGTAGGGGTGCAGGGGATGCGCCCAAAATTTCCTATAGGGTGTTATTCTCTAGACGATAAGCTGAAAATTCCTGTAACTTTCCTAGCCACCGATGAGAGCGATCGCTAAAGATGATATTCTTTATATTCACCATGAGGATGTACCAGTTTATAAAAAAGGCGGTCCAGTGGTGAGAAATAGTTATTTTTGGGCGCTAAAATCGATCTCCTGTGGAGCGCGTCGGGGACAGGATTGGGAGTTCGATGCCGAGGTGTGGGTGGCGCTGGTGCGGATGTTGCTCTGTTTTGCCAATTCTGGCTATTTGGGGGATGGTGAGACAATTTTAGAGTTTACTGTCGATTGTCCTATTCCCGAACCTTTGCGGGGGATATCTACTTACTTATAGCCTCGCTGAGATAGTTAGCGGTGGATTCCACTAGGGGAATGGTATTTTCGTATAACATTCGCGTCGGTCCGATAATGCCAACACTACCGACGGGAGTATCTCCCTGTTTATAAAAAGCGGAGATAAGAGTACAAGGGCGCATGGATTCCAGAGGATTTTCGGAACCAATGGTGATTTTGACTTTTTTAGCTGATTTTTCTGGTTCTGGTCTTTGTAAAATCAGGGGTAAAAGGCGGTCCTGTTCTGCTTCCAATAGATGCAGTAACATTTGTACTTGTTGCCATTGGGCGAATTCTGGCTGTCGAATGACTTCAGCGACACCATGGACGATAATCTCTGGGGTGGCAGTGGATTGGAGACTAGCGCTGATTTCTTGGCTTAATTGTCGGAGAAAATGGGTATAACGGGCAAATTCTCGCTCGATTTGCTGCCAATCGAGGTTAATTAAATCTGCCAAGCAATAACCTTTTAATTTTTCCCCGAGAAAATTAGAGAGGATTTGTAATTCTTCTGCTAATCCATCCCCCTTGTCTGTTGCGATAGACTCAGGAATCTCTATCATAACCGAGCGTGTTTGTAAACTATCTGTAACAATAATTAACATTATCTGCTTGGCTGAGACGGGGATTAATTGCAGATGACGCAGGGTATTAGTGAGGGTGTGGGGGAGGGTAACGATAGCGATATAACCGCTTAAACCGGCTAAAAACTGGGTGGCCCGTTGCAGCAGACTTTCGAGACTCCAAGCGGGAGATTTAGCGTTTTGATGCAGATAATAGCCGATTTTTTCGCCGATACGGTCATCGGGAGTCATTAATTCATCGACGTAGAGACGATAACCCCAATCGGAGGGAATGCGTCCGGAGGAAGTGTGGGGTTGATAGAGCAAACCTTCTTTTTCCAGTTTACCGAGAGCATTGCGAATCGTGGCGGAACTAACCGTAAATTTGTACTCCTCTAGCAGAGTTTTCGAGCCAACCGGTTCGGCTGTGGCGATATAATGTTGAATTGTCGCCTTTAAGATATGTTGATAGCGATCGCTGAGATTAGTTCTAGCGGACATAGGGGAATAATCTTAAGAAAAGATTTATAACATTTTTCTAGACAGTATAACGCTTATTCAGTTATCAGTTATCAGTAGTCAGTCCTCCGTGGGGAGAAAGGGGATAGTTTACCCCTCTCTTTTCCCGATGGGGGCCATGAAAATTAGTAACGGGGAATATTAGGATCGACGAGGAGGGAATAAGCATCGATGCCACCGTTAATATTTTTAACATTAGTAAAACCCTGACTTTGTAGCCATTGGCACATTTGCAGGGATCTCATGCCATGATGACAGATAACCAGGGTTTCTGCTTGGGGGTTGAATTGGCTGGCAATAGTGGGCGACCATTCTTGGTATTGACTCAAGGGTAAAATGGTAAAATTGGCCACAGATGCCATGGCAACTTCCTCCGGTTCGCGCACATCAATAAGTTGTAAATTAGGATCATGATCGGCTAAACGGAGAGCGAGTTCATGGACGCTAATTTCGGGAATGCTCATAGATTTAGTCTTAAGAATCGGTTATCTTTCCTTTAGAGTAGCAAATCGAGGGACCCTGAGCGGTTAGGTACTTGCGTAGGAATAATATCGCAGCCAAGTGGTGGGATTTGGTCAGTGCCAGAGCGGGGGGGTGATATAATGGGTAAAGGGCGGGTATTGAAGACATTGATGCTTTTTAGTACGCCGATTAATCGACAAGCTGAATTTCGATGAATATTGAACAAGCCGTTATCGAAAACTTGCGAAAACTTCCTTTAGAAAAACAACAAGAAGTCTTAAACTTCAGCCAATTTCTAACTCAGAGAACTTCGCCAAAAATTGAAGAGATGACCTCCCACGAAAAAGCAGAAGATTGGCTAAAATTTCTGGAAAGTCAACCCAAGGATACCCCCGGATTACCCGATGAAGCCTTAGGGCGTGAAACTATCTATGACTGATGGCTAACTATCTATTTGATACCAATATTTTACTGAGGCTGAGTGACCGAATTTCCGCTAATTATGCCTTGTACTGCATTCTCTCCCTCTCCTTTCTCCCCATCTCCCCATCTCCCCACTTCATAATTCATAATTCATAATTTCTCCCAGCTTATGATTCCCCTACAATTAACCCTAAAAAATTTTCTCAGTTATCGCGAGGCAGTGCTAGATTTTCGCGGATTACATACTGCCTGTATTTGTGGTGCCAATGGTGCGGGAAAATCCTCTTTACTGGAAGCAATTACTTGGGCAATTTGGGGAGAAAGTCGCGTCTCGATTGCTGATGATGTCATTCATGCGGGCAGCGATTATGCGCGGGTAGATTTCGAGTTTAGTTATGGGGGAGAAATCTATAAAATTATCCGTAGTCGTCACCGGGGGGGAAAAGCTTCTGGTTTAGATTTTCAGGTGATTAATGATCAAAGTTTTCGTCCTTTATCGGGTAAAAGTATTAAAGATACCCAAGCACAGATTAATACTTATCTAAAAATAGACCATAAAACTTTCATTAATTCTGCTTATTTACGACAGGGACAAGCGGACGAGTTTATGAAACAGCCTCCCAGTGGTCGTAAACAGATTTTAGCAGAATTATTACAACTAGATCGCTATGAAATTTTAGCGAATAAAGCCAAGGATATATCGAAACAGTTCGATGGACAGTCCCTCCAGATCGAGCAGCAAGTAGAAACTATCAAACTCCGTCTTCAGGAGAAAAATTCTTATCGGGAACACCTGCAAGAGTTAAGCACCCAAATTAACCAAATTAATCAAGAACAAGAGGTAAATAATCGGCGTTTACAGCAACTGCAAGGGGAGGAAAATCAGCGTCAGAATTGGGAAAAACAGCTGCAGTGGCAAAGAGAACAGGAGCGAGCTTTATTAGCAGAAATTGAGAGATTAGACCAGGAAAAAGTTAGTCTAGACAATCAATTAAATCAAATAAGGACTATTCTTCATCGCAAAAATGAGATTATTACCGCACACGAGCGCCTAATCAATTTAGACCAGAAAGAGGCAAGTTTGTCAAGTCAATTGCAAGCTTGGCAACAGGCCCAGTATGATAAACAACAATTAGAACAGAAATTACAGCAAAAAATTAACGAATTTACCCTTCCCATCCAACAAACGAGCGCTCGTTTAGAAGAATTGCGAAGACAGGAGCAAGAAAATCAAAAAATTATCGAGCAAGCGGGGGATATTCAAGCAGCATTAGAGAAGTTAAATTATCATCGTCAACGTCTTCAGGAATTGGATAAATTAGCTTTAAAATATGCTCCTTTAAATAGCCGAAAAGCTGATCTAAATATGCAGTTGGAACGGGAAAAAGCCAGGATTAACGCTCGTCGGGAACAACTGCAAAAAAATCGGCAACAATTAGAGACAGAAATCGCTCGTATTCCGCTGCTAAGAGAGGAAGCTCTCAATTTAGCCAAACGAATTAAGGAATTAGATAAAAAACAAACCTATTGTGAACGAGTGGAAGAAAAGGAAACCGTTAAACAAGTGGATAAAAAAAGTTTATTGGAGCAGCAGAAAAGATATGAAGAACAACTTTTAGAGTTAACTGATAAATTGGAAAAATTAAATATTCCCGATTCGGTTTGTCCTCTGTGTGAACAGAATTTAGACAGTCATCACCGTCATCAGGTAATCAGGAAAACCCATCAAAATCAAGAACAAATTCAAGAGCAAATTTGGTCTTTACAGGAACGGATGGCAGACTGCGATCGAGATTTAAAACGTTTACGCGAGGAATTAGCCCAAATTAAACAAGAATTGCCAGTAAGATCGAATCTACAACAAAAATATATGCAGTTAGAAGTCAAGTTAGAAACTATTGAAGAAAAGGAAATAGAACTAGAGAAAAACGAAGAGATACTTGTGGAGTTAGAAGCACTTTTAAGCAGTGGCAATTATGCCCTAGAATTACAGCAAGAATTGCAAATTGTCAATCAAGAAATCGCCTTATTAAATTATGATGAACAAAGTCATGCTTTAGTCAGAGGAGAAGAAAAAAGATGGCGTTGGGCAGAAATTCAAGAATCAGAACTTAAGCAAGCAAACCGTCGTTTAGCTAATATTAAGGCTGAGAAACCTAATTTAATTAACCAATTAGCTAAACTAGAACAGGAGAAACGAGAACTAGGTCAAAATTCCCCACTTAAACAGGAAATTGAACGCTTAGAAAAGTTTATTCAAAACTTAAATTACGATCGCAGTGAACATCAGAATATTCAAAATCTGATCCGACAATTACAGGGGGTAAGATTACAGTATCGAGATTGGCAACAAGCAGAAAAAAATTATCCAGAAATAGCTGCTAAAATTGCTGACATTGAGCAAAGATTACAGCTGCGAAATGAGGATCGCCAGAAGATAAATCAGGAGTTAGCAAATATTATTCAAAAGATTGGTACTTTGACTGACTATCGCCAAGAAATAGCCGCATTATCGACTAATATTCAACAGCGAAGACAGATAATTGATGGATTGCTCTCCCAAAAAGGTCGGGTTGAGGAGAAATTACATCAACTAGAAACTTTAGGTAAACAACTGACAGAAAAAGAGAGCGATTTAGCTAAAGTTAAAAAACAATATACAGTTTATAAACATTTAGCCATAGCTTTCGGCAAAAATGGGTTACAAACTCTGATGATTGAGAATGTTTTACCAGAGTTAGAAGCACAAACTAATCATATTTTAGCTCGCTTAACTGGTAATCAATTTCATGTGCATTTTTTAACCCAAAAAAGCGGTAAAGGTACTAAGAAACAGCAACAAAAGTCAATCGATACTTTAGATATTATTATTGGCGATACCCGGGGATCTCGTCCCTACGAAACCTATTCAGGAGGGGAAGCTTTTCGGATTAATTTCTCGATTCGATTAGCTTTAGCGAGATTATTGGCACAAAGAGCCGGAACAGCCCTACAAATGCTCATTGTTGACGAGGGATTCGGAACTCAGGATGCGGAAGGATGCGATCGCTTAATTGCGGCAATTAATGCTATATCCGCCGATTTTGCCTGTATTTTGACTGTAACTCATATGCCCCAATTTAAAGAAGCTTTTCAACACCGCATCGAAGTCCGCAAAACCGAACAGGGTTCTCAATTGATGTTATTATCCTAGGAAAAATATGGAAAAAATTATGGTAACAGTAAAACTATTTGCTATTTATCAAGAAGTCTATCAAACTTCACAATTAAACCTCGAATTTCCTGCCCACACTTCTGTCTCAGAAGTGTTAAACTATATTATAGCCCCCTATCCTCAATTAGAAAGATGGCGGGATGTTACTCGTTTTGGAGTCAATCTTCAGTTTGTTTCGGGAGAGAAAATCCTCGAAAATGGCGATGAGATAGTTCTAATTCCCCCCGTTAGTGGTGGCTAAATGGAGATAGGGAAAATCACAAAAACTGCCACCTTTTTAACTTTTTCCCTGATATCCCGTGTCTAACTGGCAAATTCCCCCATCGGTAGAGCTTCCCCAAGAGTTTTTAAAAATAGTCCAAGACTACACCCCAAAGTCGGATGGCAGCGTCGTGGCACAAATATTATGGCATCGCGGTGTCCAAGATGGGGCGACTCTGCGGACGTTTCTGGATGAGAAAGCTTATCAGTCAAAAACTCCCTTTGATTTTGGGCAAGAAATGAACTTCGCCGTCAAAAGACTGGAAAAAGCCCTAAATAAAGGCGAAAAAGTGACTATTTGGGGTGATTTCGATGCCGATGGTGTCACCGCTACCAGTGTCCTTTGGGAAGGATTAGGGCAGTTTTTGCCACCCTATCAACAGTTAGATTATTACATACCCGATCGCCAAAAAGAATCCCACGGCCTCAATTGTCCCGGTATCGAGAAACTAGCGCATCAAGGAACCCGTTTAATCGTCACCTGTGACACGGGAAGCACGAATATCGCTGAAATTGACTATGCAAACAGTCTAGGAATCGATATTATCATCACCGATCATCATACCCTACCCGACGAGCGCCCCGAGGTGATTGCCCTGATTAATCCCCGCTACTTTGTGGAAACCCATCCTTTCTATCATCTTTCTGGGGTTGCTGTTGCTTATAAATTAGTGGAAGCGATGTATTTAACCCTTGCAGATATTCCCAGAAAACCCCTAGAAAATTTACTGGATTTAGTTGCGATTGGTTTAATTGCTGATTTAGTCAAATTGACGGGAGAATGTCGTTATTTAGCCCAAAAAGGTCTTCAAAAACTCCAAAATACTCAGCGCTTGGGAGTTAAAAAATTACTCGAGTTATGTAACAAAACCGGAGATAGACCGATGGATATATCCTTCGGTATTGGACCGCGAATTAATGCCGTCAGTCGCATTTATGGTGATGCTAGATTTTGTGTGGAATTACTCACCAGTGAAGATGAAAAGCGTTGTCACGAATTAGCTGAACAAGCGGAATTAGCCAATATTCGTCGCCAAGAAATCCAACGGGATATTATTAAACAAGTTCAGAAAAAACTAGAGAGAATTGATCTTTCTACCACTAATGTAATTATTTTAGATGATCCCCAATGGCCAGCGGGAATTTTAGGATTAGTTGCGGGACAAATTGCCCAAGAATACCAGCGACCAACAATTTTATTAAGTACCAGTGAACCACCTTTTGCTAAGGGTTCCGCTCGGTCAATTCGTGAGATCGATCTCTATCAATTAGTATCCTCTCAATCCCATCTTTTACATCGTTTTGGTGGTCATCCTTTGGCCGCGGGTTTAAGTTTAACCATAGAAAATTTACCCCTATTTATTGAGGGAATTAATCAACAGTTACGACGCACAGGAATTGATTTAACTTCCCTTTCTTCTCAGATAGAAGTGGATGCAGTGGTGACGGTTTCCCAATTGGGAAAAAGTCTATTTCGAGAATTAAAATTACTGGAACCCTGCGGGATGGGTAATCCGACACCAAAGCTATTAATTCAAAATTGTTATTTTCAAAATCTTTGGCATAAAAATCTTGAGGATTTCAAAGGCAAAAAAATTACTTATCTCCGAACAACTTTTGATATCTGGGATAGTTCAATCGAGCAGGGATTCCCCGGTATGTGGTGGGGTCATCACAAAGACGAAATTGCTGCCGATACCCATTATAATGCCTTAGTCGAATTAGATTTTAATACCTCCAAAAATCGCTATGAAGTGCGCTTAATTGCTCTGCAACCCTATCAACAAGAATCCATAATCTATAGCAATAAAAAAGATTTTTTAATCGACAATCGCAATCGAGAAATTAATCAAGAAGTTAACCAATTAAATCCCCTTTTTCTTTGGGAATGTCCCCGGGATTGGACAAAACTTTCTAGGGAATATCAACAGGCAATTTTACGCGATAAAAAGTTAGTTCTTGCCTATGCTAGTCCTTTAAAAAAATCCGCTCACACCCCATGGATAAACCTTGTGGGGATTGGGAAATATTTAGCTAGAACTAAAACCAGTATTTCCCGTCAACAATTACAAAACCGCTTAAACCTCAGTTATCATACCCTAGAATTAGGATTAATTTCCCTAGCAGAAAATGGCTTTAAAGTCAAGGAAAATCAAGAAAATTTATCCTTTGAATTAGTCAATCATGAGGCAAAAATGAATAAGATTAAGCAATTTCTGGAAGCGGTAGCCCTAGAAAACTTTCTCCAGCAATACTTTGCTACTGTTCCCCTAGAAATACTGCAAACAATTCTCAATCATGAAGACTCGATCGATTTCTAATTATAACTCTTATTTACTGATAACTGATAACTGATAACTGATTACTGATTACTGATTACTCCTTGACCGAAGAATTTCGGGGGTTTTGCTAAGGTATAAACTTCCGTATTTTGTGCGATAGCTTGACGAATATAGAGAGGAGTTTGTAACATTCCTAGTAAACTCATGCCATCAATTAAACGTAATCCTCCCGTAGTTGTATCGGTGATTAATTCATCCACCACATCGGGATCGGGACGAGTATTTAAAGGATGATTAGCACAGAGAGTAAAACCCCAAGGGGAACCATAACTAGGAGTAGGAGCGCAATAGGAATGAACGTAGGGAAAAACTGCTTTTAAAGTATTCACCAAACGCGCATGATACATCACTGAAGGAGGAGAAACTGGGCCAGATTGGACAACCACAATGCCATTTTCGGCCAAAACTCTTTGTAGTTTTTCAAAGTATTCTTTTGTGAATAGGGGGAAAGAAGGACCCTCTCCGATGGGATCAACCAGATCAGAAATAATAATATCCCATTGATCATTAGTGGTGTCTAAAACTTCTAAAGCATCGGCCACAACTAACTCAAAACGAGGATCATCAAAAGTGCCTTGGTGCATTTCGGGAAGATGTTCCTTACAAGCTGCCACCACATCCCCATCGATATCGATCATCATCACTTTTTCGATTGTTTTCCAACGCAATAACTCCCGCGTTGTCGCACCTTCACCACCTCCCAGAATTAAAGCAGTTTTTGGTTCTTGGTGGGCAATCATTGCCGGTTGCACTAATGCTTCATGATAAATAAATTCATCTCCCGTACAAGATTGCCATTTGCCATCCAGTACCAAGGCTTTTCCATAGGCCCCCGACTCAACAATATACATTTCCTGAAAAGCGGTTTTTTTGTAGGCTAAAATCCGCGAAACCCCATGACTATAAATGTCCCAGGGGGTAATATATTCGTTAACCCATAGATCCGCTTTTAGTTCACTTCCTGCCATAACTAATCCTCCTTGGGGTGAAAAAGGCACGATCTATCATTATACAACAATTGACAAAATTCGATCGATAACCTGAAATTATCTCCCAGTCATCCCGAAGCTGCCGATAATCGATCGCTGAAAAACGGTAAGCTAGAAAAGATTAAGTAAGTAGTTATAATTACATTGAAGATAAATTTTGCCTCTGCTCCCCCCTGCCCCCCTTGATAAGGGGGGTGCCGATAGGCGGGGGGATCTCCCTTGATAAGGGGGGTGCCGATCCCCCCTTAATCCCCCCTTGATAAGGGGGGTGCCGATCCCCCCTTAATCCCCCCTTGATAAGGGGGGTATTTGATAATTTTTAACGCCTAACTACTTAGCGAACAGTAAACTTCTAGCCACTAACCTATGACTAAAAACGAGACTACCGAGAAAAAGATTTTTCTCCTAGATTTTGAAAAACCCCTCTACGAATTAGAATCCCGCATCGAACAGATTAAAGAATTAGCCCAAGAAAATAGCGTAGATGTCTCGGAACAAATTAGTCAACTAGACGAACGAGCTAATCAATTACGGCGTGAAATTTTTAGCAATCTCACCCCTTCCCAACGGCTACAATTAGCCCGTCATCCCCGGCGCCCCAGTACCCTAGACTATATTCAAGCCATCACCGATGAATGGTTCGAGTTGCACGGGGATCGCGGTGGTTACGACGATCCCGCCCTTGTGGGTGGTGTTGCCCGTTTTAACGGTCGTCCCGTGGTGATTATCGGGCATCAAAAAGGCCGGGATACTAAGGATAATGTGGCTAGAAATTTCGGCATGGCTGCCCCCGGTGGTTATCGTAAAGCCATGCGTTTAATGGAACACGCCCATCAGTTTAATCAGCCAATTTTAACCTTTATTGACACCCCCGGCGCCTGGGCGGGGGTAGAAGCGGAAAAATTAGGTCAAGGGGAAGCGATCGCCTATAATCTTCGGGAGATGTTCCGTTTAGATGTGCCGATCATTTGTACTGTTATTGGCGAAGGTGGTTCCGGCGGCGCTTTGGGGATCGGTGTCGGCGATCGCCTATTAATGTTAGAGCATTCTGTCTATACCGTGGCGACTCCCGAAGCTTGTGCCGCCATTCTCTGGAAAGATGCCAAAAAATCCGATAAAGCAGCAGTTGCCCTCAAAATTACCTCAAAAGACTTAAAAGATTTAAATATTATCGATCAGATCGTTCCTGAACCCTCCAGAGGGGCCCATGCTGATCCGATTAAAGCAGCAGCCAATTTAAAAGTCGCTATTAGTGACAATTTAGAGGCTTTATCTGTGTTAACTCCCCAACAACGGCGCGAATCTCGTTATCAAAAATTCCGCAATTTAGGCGTATTTTTAGAAGCTACAGCTTAATCAATGAGCAGTGATCAGTTATCAGATGTGAGTTTTCAGTTCACAGATTACTGTTTACTGATCACTGAAAAAAAAGCTCTCCGATTTCCTCAGATAACTGCTATAATTGCTAGATAAATTACCTGAAAAAACCCCCTAGTATTAATTAGGAGGTTACAGGGAAAAAATTAATCAGAGTTGATGGGATTAACTAGCGCTAACTTCAGCAGGATAAACGCTAACTTGACGGCGACTTTTATCCTTGTATTCAAATTTAACCACACCATCAATTAAAGCGAATAAAGTATCATCGCCACCACGACCAACATTTTTACCCGGGTGAACTTTAGTACCCCGTTGACGGATGAGAATATTTCCCGCTTTTACCACCTGACCACCGTAGCGCTTAACGCCTAGTCTCTGGGAACGAGAATCGCGTCCGTTGCGGGTACTACCCGTACCTTTCTTATGAGCCATAATTTCTCTCCAAATGCTTTTTTGATTCTAAAAGTTATTCTTCTTTCTCGCTACTATCTTCCACAACTTCAGCGCCGGAGGTAGCAGCAGTGGCGACTAGGGTTTTACCGTTATAATTGATTGAATCAATCATAAAACGGGTAATTTCTTGACGATGACCGCGTTTTTTACGGGTTTTCTTTTTCGGGCGCATTTTATAGACAATAACTTTTTTGCCCCGACGATGTTGAATGACAGTCCCTTCGACGGTGGCCCCTTCGATAAAGGGCTGACCGATGCTAATATCATCCTCATCATGGATTAATAGCACTTTGTCGATGGTATGGGTACTTTGTTCATCGACGGGAAGAAGTTCGATATCGTAATAGCGACCGGGTTCCACCCGAATCTGTTTGCCACCGGTCTCAATAATCGCGTAACTCATAAATTTTCTGCGCTCGTTTTGCCGTACAGGTAGCTGAAAAAAATTCCAGCTTTTGTCCTAATGTCTTCACCTGATCCGAGCAGGAATTGACACAATTTACTATCATCTAATATTCGGGGGGCAATTGTCAAGCTTTTAGCCCACCGATTCGCTATATACTAAAAATAATCTTACGAAAAGCTCAATTAAACCGTTATGGAACAGTGGGAAAGCAGAGGACACCTGTTAACCGAACAAATTAACCCAAACAGCCTAAATTTAGACCAATTAAACCCGCTCGAATTGGTGGATCTCTTCAATCAGGAGGATGCCCAAACCCTAAAAGCGATCGCCATGGCCCGGCAAGAATTGGCCCTAGCAATCTCCCTGACCGGTCAAGCTCTGGCTAAAGGTGGTAGGCTCTTTTACATTGGGGCGGGAACCAGTGGCCGGCTGGGGGTTTTGGACGCGGCCGAATGTCCTCCCACCTTCTGCACTCCCCCGGAATTGGTACAGGGAATTATTGCCGGTGGAGCGGCGGCGCTGGTGCGTAGTTCCGAAGATTTGGAGGATAAAGCGGAAGATGGGGCGGCGATTATTGCCCAGCGAGAAATTCACGAATTAGACGTGGTAGTGGGGATTACCGCCGGGGGGACGACTCCCTACGTTCACGGGGCTTTACAGGCGGCAAAACAGCGAGGTGCGACGACGATTGCCATTAGTTGTGTCCCCGCCGAACAAGTGGAGATCCCTGTGGATGTGGATATCCGCTTATTGACTGGACCAGAACTTCTGGCCGGCTCCACTCGCCTGAAAGCGGGAACGGTGACGAAAATGGCTTTAAATATCCTTTCCACAGGGACAATGGTAATGTTAGGCAAGGTTTACGGCAACCAGATGGTCGATGTGGCTGTTACTAATCATAAACTCCATGACCGCGCCCTACGGATTATCTGCCACCTTACCGATGCTAGTCGTGAGGAAGCGGCAATTTTACTGGAAAAAAGTGGCCGCCGGGTTAAACTGGCTTTGTTAATGCAGAAAACGGGACTTTCGGCGGCCGCAGGACAAGAATTGTTACAAAAACATCGGGGTCAATTACGGGCCGCTCTGCAAGCTTATAATCAAATTGATTGATAAAAACCTATTGATTTTGACTTTCCTATGGTTAATATTTCTTCGGAAATTGCTGCGATCGCTGTTATTTTCCTCGTCGCTGCTGGTATCTTGACTTGGAGTTTTTATCGGTCTAAACCCTACGGTCAACTGGGAATTTTAGCTTGGTTACAATCCTTGGTACTAATAGCTCCTTGGTTAATTTTTTTCGGGCTATTTGCCGCGGGAATTGAACTCAATCTAGCAGTAATTCTCTTTTTACTGGTTGCTTCCACCATTATCTATATTTATTTGGGCAACCGTTTACGCTTACTGAAAACCAATCAGATAATTGAACCAAAAGTTAACCCAGTAGTTAGCCAGTCCGTTACTCCCCTAGAAACCCCAGCTGCGGTGACAGCAATTGTACCCGATGTGATGCCAATTTCCGAACAGGATCTAAAAGTTATTCAGAGTATTTTTGGGATAGATACTTTTTTTGCCACCGAAACTATCTCTTTTCAGGAAGGGGCAATTTTTAAAGGCAATTTACGGGGAGAACCGGATAGCGTTCACTCTCGCTTAACCCAGAAATTAAGTAATCATTTTGGCGATAAATATCGTTTATTTCTGGTGGAAGGAACCGAGGAAAAACCGGTGGTAATTATCCTTCCCAAAACTAATGATCCTAGTCCTGCAACTCTTGCTCAAAAAAATCTCTCTTTAGTTTTGTTAGTCGCCACCCTTGTCACCAGCTTAGAAGCAGCGGGAATTTTATTGGGTTTTGATTTGTTTAGTAATTGGCAGAGATATCGAGAAGCAATTCCCCTGAGTTTGGGTTTATGGTCGGTATTAATTGCCCACGAAATCGGTCATCTAATTATCGCTAAACGCCATAATGTTCGTCTCAGTTTACCCTATTTTCTTCCCACTTGGCAGATTGGTTCTTTTGGGGCGATTACTCGTTTTGAATCTTTATTGTCTAACCGTAGTGTCCTATTTGATATAGCTTTCGCTGGTCCTGCTTTGGGAGGTTTGGTTTCTTTAATTTTGTTAATTGTTGGACTGATTTTATCTAATTCTGCCAGCCTTTTTCAAATCCCTAGTACTTTTTTCCAAAGTTCAATTTTAGTGAGTTTTTTAGCGCGGATAGTTTTAGGCGACGAGTTACAAAATGCCGTTATCTCCGTGCATCCTTTAACTGTTATCGGTTGGTTAGGATTGGTGATTACTGCCCTTAATTTACTGCCCGCTGGACAGTTAGATGGTGGCAGAATTGTTCAGGCTATTTATGGTCGCAAAATTGCCCGCCGTACCACTGTGGCAACTTTGGTTATTTTGGGCATTATTTCCTTAGTTAATTCTAGTAATCCCATTCCTCTCTATTGGACAATTTTAGTCGCTTTTTTACAAAGAGAGTTGGAAAGACCTAGTTTAAACGAGTTAACCGAACCCGATGACACCCGCGCTGGTTGGGGTTTATTACTGCTCTTTTTAATGTTGGCGACTCTGATTCCTTTAAGCCCTAGTTTAGCGGGACGGTTAGGGATCGGTGGCTAAATACTTCCCCGAAATTCTTGCCATTGATTGCCGTCAAAAAAAAGCTTGACAAAAACTCAAGTCTTGACTTATAATTTTATTATAATAGGAATCAGTGTACGCCTATAGACTCCTGATTTTTCGGTAAGATATAGCCCCCAGCATTTAGCCCTGAAGATTTGACTTTTGGAGTTGCTCAAAATGTCTAACGAAACTGTCACTTATTCCCTAGAAGCTGTCCTGACAAGGATTGAGGGGAAAATCGACTCTCTGGAAAAACGCCTTGACGAGAAAATCGACTCTCTGGAAAAACGTATTGATGAGAGATTTGACAAGATAGAAGACCGGTTAACTAAAGTAGAAATAGGACAGGCCGAACTCAAGGGAGAAATCAAAGCTCTGGATGAACGAGTAAGCACAAAAATCGAGGGATTAACTGCAAGGGTTGCCTATCAGGAATTCACCAATCGAGGAATTCTGATAGCATTGGTAGTCGCTATTTTAGGGGGTGCCGCTAAACTTTTTGGTTTTTTCCCTAATCCTTAGAAGTTGACTGCAACCGTACCTAGTAGATAGGCTCTTCCCAAAAATTTTTCGCTCATTACCCCGATCATCCGTTAGAATAGATTCAGAATTCAAGAATAAAATCTCATCTATGAATCCCGTTGTTTTGGTGCATGGTTTTCTGGACACTACGGCTGTTTTTAAACCGATGAGCGAGTATTTAAACTATCATGGTTGGCAGGTGCATAGTTTTAACCTAATTCCCAATCATGGTTACGAAAAGTTAGAAGTTTTAGCCAGTCAGGTGGATAATTATATCGAGAAAAACTTTGCTAAAGAGCAGAAAGTGGATCTGATTGGGTTTAGTATGGGAGGACTAATTACTCGCTACTACCTGCAAAGATTGGGAGGAGTGGCAAGAGTGCAACGTTACCTAAATATTTCTGCCCCGAATCGAGGCACTTTAACCGCGTATAGTTTACCCTTAGATGGGATTAGACAAATGCAGCCGGGGAGTCAATTTCTAGAGGATTTAAATCAAGATTGCCAACAAATTTTAAATAAAATTAAAACCACAGTTATCTGGACTCCCTACGATTTAATGATATTTCCTGCCCATAGTTCCCGTTTATCGGTGGGCAAAGAAATTTCCATTCCCGTATTGCTTCATGCTTGGATGGTCAAAGATAGCAAAGTTTTAACAACAATTAAAGAGACTTTATTAGAATAGAAATACTGGTTGTCTCCAACACTGGAACAAGGTCAAAATATTACCGACAAAAAAGTTAATTTTTATCAAAAAAGCTTGACTTAAGGTTATAATTGTGCTAGGCGATCAAATTCCTCTAGGTGTCACCATGTCCACTCAAGAACCCACCCTAACCGATGTTCTCAACGAACTGAAAAGCTTCCAAACAGCAGTAAATCAACGTTTTGAGGCGATAGACCAACGTTTTGAAGCGATAGATCAAAGTTTTGAGGAAATAGACCAACGTTTTGATGCTATGGGGCAACGCTTTCAGGAAATAGACCAAAGATTAGACAAGCTCGACTATAAATTTGACACCTACGAAAAAGCCTCCGAGAAAGTGCTGAGATTAGCCACGACAATTATTATCGCGGCCGCCACCGTAGCGGTTTTACCCTCGGCCTTTCAGGCAATCGGTCCCCTATTAACCCAAATAATCGCCGCCGGCAATAACTAACTTGGGTTTGCTGAATAATGGTAAAACCCTTTTAAAATAAGGCTTTTGACCTGTTAAAATCCGATGTTCATGCTGCGAAAATCGGATTGGGACTCTCAAAAACCTTGCATTATCCTTCTTTTAGTACATAAATTGGTACGAAAAGAGAGGGCAACAAAGCCTGAAACTCCCGACTCCTGACGACCGGCTCCTGACTCCTTAACCCCACCAAAAAACTTTTTCAGCACACCCTAACTTGTGATCGAGACTTGACGATTGCATGGTATGATAAAGGTTTTAGAACTATTGTTTTAGGTCAAGATCATGGCGAAACGAATGCAGGTTATCCTCAATCAAAAAGTCAGCAAATTGGGTGAAAATGGCGATGTGGTAGAAGTAGCACCCGGTTATGCGCGCAATTACCTTATCCCCCAAGGTGTGGCCGTTTTAGCCACCAAAGGCGCGATGAAACAGGCAGAATTTAGGAAAGAAAAAGAGCGTCAACGTCTCCTCGCTGAAAGACAAGAAGCGGAAACCAGA
The DNA here is from genome assembly GCF_015206885.1 of Microcystis aeruginosa LEGE 91341. Classification (GTDB taxonomy): domain Bacteria; phylum Cyanobacteriota; class Cyanobacteriia; order Cyanobacteriales; family Microcystaceae; genus Microcystis; species Microcystis aeruginosa_H. The sequence continues at coordinate 22,450 of NZ_JADEXY010000024.1, forward strand.
AAAACTGCGATCGAAAAACTCAGTCCCTACACCATCCCTAAACAGGTGGGTGAAAACGAGGCGATTTTCGGTACTGTCACCAGTCAAGATGTGGCTACGGTTATTCTAGAAAATGCTAAATTAGAAATCGATCGCCGTGGTATTACCGTCCCCGATATCGGTCAATTGGGAGTCTATAAAGTACAAGTCAAACTCCATCCCGAAGTTAATGCCGATATAGAAATTAAAGTAATTGCACAATAACAATTATCGGGGCATAGTTATCAGTAATCAGTGAAAATTTATCAGAGCGATTAACTAGCTGATGGCTGATAGCTAATAGCCATTTATATCTCAACAATTATGACTCATTCCACGGATATAAAAACCCTAGCACGCTGGATGGCGGCGGATTTTAGTAATCAAGAACAAGCTTTTGCTAATCCGCCTTTTTTTGCCCATATTCGCGTGTGTATGCGTCCTTTACCCGATGAATTACTGAAGGGAACCAGTTTGTTTTTAGAGCAGGCCTACGATTTTATGCTCAATACCCCCTATCGTTTGCGAGTATTTAAATTATCGGTAGTCGATGACCATATTGAACTAGAAAACTTTAAAGTCAAAGAGGAAGCTAACTTTTTTGGTGCTTCTAGAGAACCCCAGCGTCTCAAAAATCTCACCTTAGACCTATTAGAACCGATGGCGGGTTGTGATATGAATGTAACTTGGACAGGTAACAGTTTTAAAGGGGTGGTGAAACCGGGGAAACAATGTTTAGTCTTTCGCAAAGATAAAATGACTTATTTAGATAATAGTTTTGAAATTAGTGAACGGGGATTAATTAGCGTTGATCGCGGTTTAGATCCCGAAACCGATCAATTAGTCTGGGGTTCGATCGCCGGTCCTTTTGAGTTTGTGCGTCGCAGTAGTTTTGCTGAGGAAGTGTGAGAAAAATTCTCGGTTTTTAGCTATGAAAATCGCCACATGGAATGTCAACTCGATTCGCAGCCGACAAGAGCAGGTAATTAACTGGTTACAACTCAATCCCGTTGAGGTTTTATGTTTGCAAGAAACTAAGGTAATCGATCGAGATTTTCCCAGAGAAGCTTTTGAATCTTTGGGTTATCATCTCTATATTTCTGGACAAAAAGCCTATAATGGTGTAGCGATTTTTAGCCAGAAACCTCTGGACGATATCACTGTGGGATTTAGTCCCATTATCGGCGAAAATTTAACGGGAGAACTAGACGAACAAAAACGTTTAATTACTGGAGTAATCGGCGATATTCGGATTATTAATCTCTACGTTCCTAACGGTTCTTCCCTAGATAGTGATAAATATATTTATAAGCTTAAATGGTTAGAAACTCTCAGGAAATATCTAGATAAAATAATTAATTCTCAGCCCCAAGAATTATGTATCTGCGGAGATTTTAATATTGCCTTAGAAGATAAAGATATTTATGATCCCAAGGACAAAGAAAATCATATTATGTCTTCAGCTAAAGAAAGAGAAGCTTTAGAAAAGGTCTTAGAAATTGGTTTACAAGATGCCTTTAGAAAATTCACCTCGGCACCGGGACATTATAGTTGGTGGGATTATCGCAGCGGTGGTTTTTCTCGTAACCGAGGTTGGCGAATTGATCATCTTTATTTAACTCCTCAGCTATACGAAAAAGCCGTTAATTGTCTGATCGATCGAGAACCCAGAAAACAAGAAAAACCTAGCGATCATACCCCTGTTATTCTGGAAATATAAGGCAAAAATAGCTAAAGGATCAACCTAAACTTTGCACCGCCATAATTTTGCTCTCTTAGCTTCCCTAACTAGGGACTTTCACCTTGAGGATTTATTCGGTAACGAGAAAATGCTATGATTCGGGTTGAATTTACCAAGTTTATTAAATTATGCGTTCTCCCCAATTAATTGTTCTATTGCTCGGTTTATCCCTTCTCCCCAGCATCTCCCCCCCTTTTGTCCATGCTAATCCCTCGATAGTGCCAGTGAAACAATCGAGTAATCGCGATGGGGGACAAAAAATCAGTGAAGCGGAAATTAAAGCAATGATTCAAGACATTGAAACCGCTATTAAAGATAAAAATATCGCCCTAATCCTCAAACACTATGCCCCGTTTATTTCCTCGCAATTGACCATTAAAACCGATGCTAGTACCGAAATTTTTGAGTTAGATGGTATCACGGAACATAAAATATTTTTAGAGGAATCCTACAAAAATATCAAAAGTATAGAGGTTCTTTCTGAGAATTGGGACGTGGATATTCTTGCTAATGACGAGATGGCGATTATCACTCGCGAGCGGGTAGTCAATATTACCAATACCGAGGGTGATAACTATATAGTGGCATCGGAAGCAGTGGCTAAAGTCGCTCCCATCGACGGCAAATTGAGGATCTTTTCCATTCAAGAAACCGCCGAAGTGGGACGCAGACCAAACAAATAATTAGTTTCTCCGGTTGGGACTGGACCAACCCGACTCCCGGCGTCTTCGTCCCTCGATAAAACCGTCATCGTAGTCTCTGGAATTGCGCGGATTATCATAGCGGGCAAAGTTAAAACCGTCCTCTAGTCCGCGCTGAAATTCTTGCTCTGGTGGTACAAATCGATAACGTTGTCTATTATCCTGTACCGCTCGGTTGATTAACAAGGCCCCCGCTCCAATACCAACGGCCTCACCAAAGGTTAAAGACTTAGCATAATTGATGTTAATTGTCAAGAAAGTTGTTGTTAAAATTAAGGCTTTTCCCCAATGTTGACCCATAAAATCCTCCTTCAAAAAATCAGGTTGACAACAAAACCAGTACAGATAGAGAGTTTCTCATAAAATCGACCACCGACTCCCTCAAATGAAAACTTTGTACCTCACCATTACGATAAATGAGATCAAGAAGTTTTGGAAGAATGGGAATGAAAGCGAATCCCCAAGAAGACATCGTAGAGAAAACTCCAGAAATTCTTACCTTGCAGTAAACCCAAAGACTGTTCACACTCTTTTGCGTCTAAAAGCGGTTTAGTGGCATAGTATGCCGGTTGGTATTTGTACCAGGGAATCGACGGCCAAAGATGATGCACGAGATGATAATTCTGCCCTAAAATCAGCAGATTTAACAGGGGACTGGGGTAAACTCGGGCATTTTTCCAACGATTACGCTCTTGGAAAGGACGATGGGGAAGATAATCAAAAAATAAACCGAGGGCAATTCCCACCACTAAAGCGGGAACAAACCAAAAATTCATCACATAGCCAATAAAACCATATTGACAGGCGACAATGACTATGGTAGCCACAAAAAGACGACTGAGGAACCATTCCAGCAGTTCGTATTTTCGCCAGAGTTGCCGCTTAAAAAAGAAGATTTCGTGATAAAAAAATCTGGCCGCAATCATCCACAACGGTCCACCAGTGGAGACAAAATGATCCGGATCATTTTCGGGATCGTTAACGTGCGCGTGGTGCTGTAAATGGACTCTAGTGAAGACCGGAAAGGCAAAACCGAGCATTAAAGCACTGCCATGACCTAAAATAGCATTAAATACCCGATTCCTATGGGCAGAATTATGAGAGGCATCGTGGATAACTGTCCCCGATAAATGTAAAGCGAGGACATTAGCACTAAAACAAATCAAGTCCGGCCAGGACCATAGCCAATAGCCACAGGTAGATAGGGTTATTAGGCTCAAGGCACTGAAAAACATGGTAACGTTTGGGTTGAAGCCCCCCGGTGCTTTTAAATACTCTTTGGGGACTGTCAGCAACATCTCGGCCGACTGCATTATGGGTGTTGCTCCTTATTGTGTTCGCTTTACTGGCGTAAATTATCATACTACGCCTTTTTCATAAAGTTTTGTAACATTATCTTAATTAATCTAAGCTCTGAAGAAAGTAAGGATTTGTTATATGGTCTTCCCCCCTCAGTCCCCGAAGGAAAAGCGAGGCTACAAGAGAAAATCACGGGCGCTTAACGCCAGTTTCGCACTTAAACGATTAAAAAATTCGGCTAGAGACTCGGCTTGAGTGGGAGCGATCGCCTGTTTCCCCCCTATCACCGATTCTACCCTATCCCGATCGCCGAAAATATCGGTAAGACACTCCCTATCGATATCGAATTCATCAAGTAAAGATTCTAACGTAGCGGTAGGATTTGTTCGGGCGATCGGATAATGTTTCCGCTCGTATTCTTCCACTAATAACACCAATAAATCAAATAATAGTCCTTCGTCATTGCTTAACTCCCGTGACATCATCCCTTCAATTATGCTTAAAAATCGCTCGTATTCTTGGGAGTTATTAATCGGTTTCGGTTGATACTGCAAGCGACCTTGAACCTCTACTAAATTTTTCCAGTTAGCCTTACTAGCGAAGTTATTATTAAACTATCAAAGTAACTATATTGATAGCGTTCCGCTAGATTCAATGCCATCTCTATCGTATTAACAGAAACGAGGACGATTGGGAATCCCTCGGAAAGCTCTTGTACAGCTTCTCGAATTTGCGAATAGCTTAGGGAAAATTTCCGTTTTAATACATTTATGGTTTCATTTAAAACCTGTGTACTAATCCAAGCCTCACCCAATCGAACACAATCAATCGCTCGCTGTCGTTTATCAGGCTCATCCTCAGAATACCCGTAAATTAAGACATTAGTATCAAAAAAAACTTTATCGGGCATTAGCCTCGTCCCGATCGAATCTAAATCCCCGTGTATTTAAAGAAATCGCCTCGAACATCGTTTTTTCAGTTTTCTGGCTCGGATCGGGGACGATTTCCGAGTCATCCAAAACAATCACCCGTATCATCTTACCTTCCCATCGAGAAGAATATCGGGGGGGAACGCTCACTTGACCGTCATGAATAACCGTCCTAAATTCGATCGCTTCCATACATAGCTCCAATTAAACCCTATCTCTACTTTAGCTCTAGAGTTAAGCGATCATAACTCGGACGTATTTTAGAGACTAGAATAAGGTTAAAAATCGCTTGGAGGGCTTACGGTGATGGACGAAAAAGAAACAGGACTAAATGAACGGGAATTAGAGTAAATTCTGGAAATGGCACGGGATGCGGCGGAAAAAGCCCGAACAATGGGCGAGGTAATTACAGAAAATTCAAAAAAATGGCGGGAGAGAGCAGCAAGAATCAATCGAACGGAATCGAGATAGCGATCGAGTATTTCTTCGATTATAGGAGCGATCGAACTTGTATCGGAAAAGCGATCTCGATCAGGGGGTAAAGCAGCGAGAGGAACCCTTGTCACATCGAAACATTTCCTTAAGATATAAGACCGAAGGTCCAGTCTGGATACAGAATTGATATACCTAGAATCGCTACTCTGGCTCACCCTCTAGGCCCTTCCCTTCCAGACTGCTAGGCTATCAGACAAAATGAATAACAATCAAACTCCACGGAAACAAGGACTATACGATCCCCAATTTGAACATGATGCTTGTGGTGTCGGTTTTATCGTTCATAAAACGGGTAAAAAGTCCCACGATATTGTTGAACAGGCCTTAACAATTCTACTAAACCTCGATCACCGTGGCGCGTGCGGTGCGGAAAAAAATACCGGAGATGGGGCGGGTATTTTGTGCCAAATCCCTGACCTATTTTTCCGGAAAGTGACCAGCAATCTAGGTTTTACCTTACCAGCAGCGGGACAATACGGGGTGGGAATGCTCTACACAGCCCCTGATGCCGAAATTCGCGGGAAAAGTCGCCAGGAATTCGAGAAAATCGCCGCCGAAGAGGGGTTAAAAGTTCTCGGTTGGCGTGATGTTCCCACGGATAACTCTAGTTTAGGCAATTCGGCCAGATCTACCGAACCCTTTATCGAACAGGTTTTTATCGAACGCAATGCCAATTTAAGCGATGATCTAGCCTTTGAACGCAAATTATACGTTATTCGCAAGCGTTCCCACCTCAATCGTCAATCTTTTAATCGTTACTGGTATCCTTGCAGTATTTCTAGTCGTACCATTGTCTATAAAGGGCAATTAATGCCGGTACAGGTGGGTGACTATTTCCCCGATTTACACGACCCCGACTTTCAAAGTGCTTTAGGATTAGTCCATTCCCGTTTTAGTACCAATACCTTCCCCAGTTGGGAACGCGCCCATCCTTACCGTTATATTGCCCACAATGGCGAAATTAATACCCTGCGAGGTAATATTAACTGGATGCACGCCCGTCAGTCGATGTTTGCCTCACCCTTATTCGGGGAAGACATCAAAAGAATCCAGCCGGTTATTAATATCGAGGGTAGTGACTCCTTAATTTTTGATAATGCCCTAGAATTAATGGTTTTATCGGGGCGTTCTCTCCCTCACGCTGTCATGATGATGATTCCTGAACCCTGGGCAGCCCACGAATCGATGAGTGATGAGAAAAAAGCCTTTTATGAATACCATTCCTGTTTGATGGAACCCTGGGATGGTCCGGCCTCGATCGCTTTTACCGATGGTACGATGATGGGAGCAGTGTTAGACCGCAATGGTTTACGTCCTTCCCGTTACTACGTCACTAAGGATGACCTAGTAATTATGGCATCGGAAGCGGGAGTTTTACCCATTGAACCGGAACGCGTCGCTTTAAAAGGTCGTCTGCAACCCGGCCGGATGTTCCTTGTGGATATGAAAGAAGGTCGTATCGTGGCCGATGAGGAGATAAAAGAAGCTATTGCCAAAGCTCATCCCTATCGCCAGTGGTTAAACGAAAATTTAGTCAATTTAGACGATTTACCAGCCGTTGAAACTGTTCCACCGGAAACTGCTGTTTCCCTAATTCAACAGCAAACCGCTTTCGGTTACACTTTTGAGGAATTACGTCTTTTATTAGCCCCCATGGGCCGGGATGGAGTGGAAGCAGTGGGTTCCATGGGTTCCGATACACCCCTAGCCGTCTTGTCCGATCGCCCAAAACTGCTTTATGATTACTTTCAGCAGTTATTCGCCCAAGTCACTAACCCCCCGATTGACTCGATTCGCGAAGAAATTATCACCTCTCCTATTACCACTATCGGTGCGGAGAGAAATCTCTTGGATCCGCAGCCAGAAAGCTGTCACCTGATTAAACTTAACTCTCCCATCCTCACTAACGCCCAATTAGCGCGTTTACAGGGCAATAGCGAATTTAAAACCGTGACTATTCCCATTCTCTTCGATCCCACTTCGGGAGTCGAGGGAATGCGTAGCACAATTGAGGCAATTTGTCAAGAGGTGGACGAGGCAATTTTAGCGGGCGCGAGTATTATTATTTTAAGCGATCGAGGTATCGATAAAAATCACGCCCCGATTCCCTCACTGCTGGCGGTTGCTGGTTTACACCATCATCTCATCCGGCAGGGAACCCGCACCAGAGTCGGCCTTGTCTTGGAATCCGGCGAACCCCGGGAAGTACATCACTACGCCCTTCTCCTCGGTTATGGTTGCGGTGCGATTAATCCCTATCTAGCCTTTGCCACCCTCGGCAGTATGATCGAGGAAGGATTATTGGTAGGAGTTGACCACCAGACCGCCTGTAAAAACTACATAAAAGCCGCCACCAAGGGCGTAATTAAAGTGGCCTCTAAAATTGGCATTTCTACCCTGCAAAGCTACCGTGGGGCGCAAATATTCGAGGCTATCGGCTTAAATCGATCGGTAGTCGATCGCTATTTTACTTGGACAGCTTCCCGCATTGAAGGGGCCGATTTAGAAATTATTGCCAAAGAATCCCTACTCAGACACGGCCACGCTTTCCCCGACCGGGATGTTAATGTGCATACCCTCGATATTGGCGGTGAATATCAATGGCGTAAGGACGGGGAAGCCCATCTTTTTAGCCCAGAAACCATTCATACCCTGCAACAAGCGGTAAAATTGGGCAAATACGACCTCTTTAAGAAATATTCCCAACTGGTCAACCAACAAAATCAAAAATTCTTCACCCTGCGGGGACTATTAACCTTTAAAAACCGGGAAAGTATCCCCATCGAAGAAGTGGAACCGATTGAAGCGATTATGAAACGCTTTAAAACCGGGGCCATGAGTTACGGTTCTATTTCCAAAGAGGCCCACGAATCCCTCGCTATTGCCATGAATCGTATCGGTGGCAAGTCGAACACTGGGGAAGGGGGCGAAGATTCCGAGCGCTACACTTGGACAAATGAACGGGGAGACTCGAAAAATAGTGCCATTAAACAGGTAGCTTCCGGCCGTTTTGGTGTCACCAGTCTTTACCTTTCCCAAGCGCGAGAATTGCAGATAAAAATGGCCCAGGGGGCAAAACCGGGGGAAGGCGGTCAATTACCGGGTAAAAAAGTCTATCCTTGGATTGCCAAAGTCCGTCACTCCACCCCCGGAGTTGGTTTAATCTCTCCCCCACCCCACCACGATATCTACTCGATTGAAGACCTCGCGGAGTTGATTCATGACCTAAAAAATGCCAATCGCGCAGCGAGAGTGAGCGTAAAACTGGTTTCTGAGGTGGGAGTCGGCACAATCGCCGCCGGAGTCGCTAAAGCTCACGCCGACGTGGTTTTAATCTCTGGTTTCGATGGTGGGACCGGTGCTTCACCCCAAACCTCGATTAAACACGCAGGTTTACCCTGGGAGTTGGGACTAGCAGAAACCCATCAAACATTGGTGTTAAATAATCTTCGCAGTCGCATCGCGGTGGAAACCGATGGCCAGATGAAAACTGGGCGCGATGTGGTGGTAGCGACGCTATTGGGGGCCGAAGAATTCGGTTTTTCGACTGCGCCACTGGTGACGTTGGGCTGTATTATGATGCGGGTTTGTCATCTTAATACCTGTCCGGCGGGGGTAGCGACTCAGGATCCGTTATTACGGAAAAATTTCATCGGAGATCCCGAATATACGGTGAATTTCATGAAATTTATCGCCCAGGAAGTGCGGGAAATTATGGCCGAATTGGGATTCCGCACCTTAAATGAAATGGTGGGGCGAACTGATGTATTAGAGCCAAAACAGGCGGTAGAACATTGGAAAGCGAAAGGAATTGACCTAACTCCGATTCTCTATCAACCGGAGGTGGATCCAGAGGTAGGGCGTTATTGTCAGATTCCCCAGGACCACGGTTTAGATAAGTGCTTGGATATAACCGTTTTACTGGATTTATGCAAGGATGCCATTGAAAAAGGCGAAAAAGTCAAGGCGACACTACCGATTAAAAATATTAACCGCGTGGTGGGGACGATTTTAGGCAACGAAATCACTAAACGTCACTGGGAGGGTTTACCGGAAGATACCGTACATCTCCATTTTCAGGGCAGCGCGGGGCAGAGTTTCGGTGCTTTTGTTCCCAAAGGGGTGACACTGGAGTTAGAGGGGGATGCCAATGATTATGTGGGCAAGGGTTTAAGCGGTGGCAAAATCATCGTTTATCCGCCTAAAGGTTCCACTTTTGCGGCCGAGGAGAATATTATCATCGGTAATGTGGCTTTATACGGTGCAACCAGTGGTGAGGTGTATATTTCTGGGGTTGCTGGGGAACGTTTCTGTGTCCGCAATTCTGGGGTTAATACCGTGGTTGAGGCCGTTGGCGACCATGCCTGTGAGTATATGACGGGGGGTAAAGTCGTTGTTTTAGGACCCACCGGTCGCAATTTCGCCGCCGGGATGAGTGGTGGTGTCGCCTACGTCCTCGATGAGTCGGGGGATTTCGCCACTCGTTGCAATACCCAAATGGTGGCTTTAGAGGCGCTAGAAGGGGAAGAAATCGACGATTTACGCGAGTTAATTCAACGCCATGCTGATTACACCCATAGTCAAAAAGCAGCCCTGGTTTTAGCAAATTGGTCGGAAATCTTGCCCAAGTTTGTTAAGGTAATGCCCAAGGATTATAAGCGGATGTTGCAGTGTATTAAAGAGGCGTTAGATTCCGGTTTAACCGGCGATTCTGTCCTCGATGCGGCTTTTGAAGCCAACGCCCGCGATGTGGCAAGGATTGGCGGTAGTTAGAGTTTCATGGGGGGCTGAATAAGCCCCCTTTTTTTCAATAGACAAGTTAAAATAGAGGTTAGATGTTGTTTATAGACCTAACTCCTGTCATTCCAATAGACACACAAAACAATTTTCTAACCTTTGAAATCTTCGCATTTGACACTTCTAATCAATCTCATATCAAAACTCCTGATAATTTAGTCTATCTTCTCGCCTCGAATAATTCATTTTGGAAGGGAACACCACAAATAGATTGTAACAGTCGCCAAATCAAGGATAATTTTATAGAAATTACAGTAAATCCAATTAAATTTGATCAAGACAGCAAAGATAAATGTATTACAGGTTTTTCAATTGTTGTAAAGGGAGAATATGATTGTTTAGAACCTCAACGTATTCCAATTTTAAATTTTTTCAAAGAACAAAAATTAGAAACACTGTATATAGTAAAAGACGAAATTTCTGAGCAGATTGCTGTTCAAATTTATCCTTATATTTATCGTGTGGAAAACCATTTAAGAGCCTACATAACGAAATTCATGACAACCAAGATAGGAGTGAATTGGTGGAAAACGGAAGCCCCCCAAGATTTTAGCAAGAAAGTTAATGACAGAAAAAATAATGAAACAAAATTTGCAAGCTATATTGACAATAAACTCTATCTGATAGATTTTAATGATTTAGGTGAGTATATATACAAGCTTTCATCTGGTTGTATAACCAAAGAGGATTTAATTAAAAAAATTGATGGGCTTGAAGAAACTCCCGAAGCAATTCGTAAATTAAAAGAAGAAATTAAAAGCAACTATGATAAGTTTTTTAAGGAATCATTTAAAGACAGAAATTTTCAATCTAATTGGGAGAAACTGTATAAAATCAGAAACAAAGTAGCTCATAATAATCTTTTTACCAATGACGACTTAAGTGTGGCCGAAGAAAAACACCGAGACTTAATTGAAACAATCAAGAACGCGGAGCAGAAACTTGAAGGACTGATATTAACTCCTGAAGAAGTAGGATTAATACAAGAAGAAGCAAATTCTATAGAAGATAGACAATATCCCATCGAAAAATTGATGGATATAGTAGGAAAGTTACCATCCGAAAAATTGATGGATCCATTAAGAAAGTCACCATCCAAAAAGATGGATCTAGTAGGAAAGTTACCATCATGCCATTCTCTTATCACTCCTTCTGGCTTAAACTTAAGACGAATGAAAACCGAAAAATTGATGGATATAGTAGGAAAGTTACCACCCGAAAAATTGATAGATCTATTAAGAAAGTCACCAGATGAAACCCTTATAGAGAAGGACATTGATGCGATTTTGTCAATTGTTTTCGATCTAGAACGAACTAATCAATAGAACTCTTGCAAGATAAGGATTTAGTCGATTTATGCCACCCTTTAGGAAGTTGATGGGTGCTGCTACTGAGTGGGGATTCGTTGAGTGTGTACCAGAGCAGAGTATGGCTATCAATTAGACATTTCAAAGCAGATACTCCGAGAAGTCTTGTAAGTGTTCTTTATCATCGGCTTAATTTTGCCAGTGGGAAATTATTATCGGTAATTAACAATTCTTCCCCTAGTTTGAAATTGTATATCAGTTCAGGCAGTTTGGCTTGAGCTTCTTGGACAGAGACAATCATAATTTTACGGCAAGCGGGAAGATGAAAGGACTGAGTAACGCACAGAAAACGGGTTTCTCGGAGAAACCCGTTTTCTACTCATGCAAAAAAAGTTGGTGCGTTACGGCAATATTTAGACCTTGATTTTTTACCTAAAAACAATGGATTACCTAACGCACCCTACGTTTATTTTTGTTTTCCTAATTGTTGGGCCTTATAAAAAGTTTCTAAACTGTCACTATCCCCGACAAAACGCCAGTGCCAAGGTTCATAACTAATACCCTGGGGATTGTTTTCAGGGAAAGATAACTCGAAACTATACTGAGCGGCGTTATTTTGCAACCAACGAAAAGCGGCAGTATTAGCAAAACTAAGATTTAAATTCGTTGCGGGAGTGCGACCATCGCCAATATCGATCGCATAACCAGTATGATGTTCGCTGTAACCCGGAGGTGCGCTCACTTCTGCTCGTTTGCGGGTTTCCTGATTGCGTTGTTTTTTAACTTCAAAAAAGAGCTTTTCTTGGGTTGCTTTCGATCGAAATGCGGAAATCGGCATTAAAATCACCCCCGACCTTCTTGCGTCACTCTGCATCTGGATAAAAGCTTTGGCTGCTGCCTTCCTTAAACGCATACCACCATCCCCAGTAATGGGGGCTAATTCCGTCTCTGGGGCCTCTTGATAGGGTAAATGACCTAGAATGTTCTCAATGGGGCTAGGAGTGGCTTTAATCAGGGGGGAGGGGTTAATAACCGGTTTTTTTACGGTAGCAGGGGGACGATTCAAGACTGCTATGGCAATTAGGCCGGTTCCCACCAGAGCAAGTAAACCGCTTGCGATCGCTATAAGACCATTAGGATTAGTAGTTTTTCTGTACTGGCTGTCCCGCAAAGCTTCGGGAATATCATCGATCGGTTTCACGGTTCACTTACCCTCCTGCACGATAATTACATTATTCCCCGGCCACTCCATCTTGACGAGCAGCGTGTTGAACGGCGGCGGCCACAGCCGTAACTACACGACCATCAAAAACCGAGGGAATAATATTCTCTCGATCGAGATTAGCAGGATTGATCAAAGAAGCGATCGCTTTGGCCGCTTCCAGATACATATTATCGGTGATTGCCCTAGCGCGACAGTCCAGGGCCCCGCGAAATAATCCGGGGAAAGCGAGAACATTATTAATCTGATTGGGATAATCGCTGCGTCCGGTAGCCACCACGGCCACTAAATCATTGATTAATTCCGGTTGAATTTCGGGAATCGGATTAGCCATGGCAAAGACGATCGCATTTTTAGCCATTCCCTTGACCATTTCGGGAGTCAATACCCCCGGTGCGCTCACTCCCAAGAAAACATCAGCGCCTTTGAGAGCATCCCCTAGCTTACCACTGGCGGCCACGGCCCAAGCTTGTTTTTCTGGGGTTAAATCGTCCCGGTTTTGGGAGAGGATACCATGGGAATCACAGAGGGTTATATCTGTAGCTCCTGCGGTTTTAAAGAGAGTAGCGATGGCGATTCCCGCTGCACCCGCACCATTAATGACGATTTTGACTGTATCAAGCGATTTTTTGACAAATTTGAGGGCATTAATCAGGGCAGCCAGGGAAACGATCGCTGTACCATGTTGATCATCGTGGAAAACGGGAATATTTAATTCCGCTCGCAGACGTTTCTCGATTTCAAAACAGCGGGGAGCGCCGATATCCTCTAGGTTAATACCCCCAAAAACCGGAGCGATTCTTTTGACGGTTGCGATGATTTCTTCGGGGTCTTGGGTGGCTAAACAGATGGGAAAAGCATCAATTCCGGCGAATTCCTTGAATAACATCGCTTTCCCTTCCATTACTGGTAGGGCAGCCTCTGGCCCGAGATTTCCTAATCCTAATACCGCGCTACCATCGGTCACTACAGCGACGGTGTTGCCCTTGATGGTCAATGAATACACTTGTTCTGGTTGGTGGGCGATAGCGGTGCAGATGCGACCAACTCCGGGGGTGTAGGCCATGGCCAGGTCATCTTGGGAGGTGAGGGGAATACGACTTTCAATGGAGATTTTACCGCGACGATGGAGATCGAAGGTGCGATCGGAAACTTTCAGAAGTTTAACATCCGGTAGAGCTTTAACCGCAGCGATAATCTGTTCCGCTTGGTCGGTACTAGCGGCATCAACCATCACCTCGCGGGTGCTAATCTTTAAATTGCGTTCGATCAGAGAAATTTGCCCTAAATTCCCCCCGACATCGGCGATCGCATTGAGGACAGAAGCGAAGGTTCCCGCTTGATTGGGGATTTCTATCTTGAGACTTAGACTATAGCTAGGATTGGGCGTTAAATGAACCATGCTGAAGGCTTCCAATACTGATAAATATTGATTATCTTCTATCTGTGAGAGACTTTGGTATCTAATCGTGCAGTTTCTTTAGCTATTAGGGTCTCTCTGGGCCTAACACCAGGGGAGCGGGGTGTGGGG
>NZ_JADEXY010000025.1 GCF_015206885.1 Microcystis aeruginosa LEGE 91341
CCTCTTTTAAGACTCTTACAGCTTCACTTAATCCCGCTATCTGACGATAGACTAAGCTTACCAATAAGGCGACCACCACGGGTAAGGTTAATAATCTATCTCTCATGATTTTTTCATGATTTCCTCGCATATATTTTAGCGGCGTAAATAATCTTGGCTCTAGATCTTTTTTAAGTTCTTCTATTACTTGTGGGATTTCTGGGCTTGGGCATTGATGTGGTCGCCGCAAATCTGGATTCCCCTGTTTTCTCGGTCGTTGCTTAGAGCGCTTTTTCACTGACCCACCTCTGACTTCTCCGCCTTATTTTACCATTTTTTACTTCCTTCCTCTTGGATAATCAGCTACTTTTTATAATTAAGCTTCTTGCTTAAGTTGACACCAATGATCGCGTGCGCCCAAAATGTAATATCAGTAAACAGCAAACAGTGAACTGATTACTGATAACTACCTAGGCAAAATTAATTACACATTTCGATAAAGCTTTTGCCTGTTGCCTCTTGCCTTTTGCCCTTTTTCACTAGGAAATTTATTTTGCAGGACTACTTAACTGATTACTGATTACTGATAACTATAAAAAAAACCGACCAACAAGAGAGAATTCCTGTCAGTCAGTCGGTGAGGATAGGCCGAATTTTAGTCAGCTTTATTTTTTAGCGGGGGCAGCCTTAACGAGTTCCAATTCACTTTCAGCGAAGTTATTGGTATTCAGTCCACCGGCGCTACCACTAAAACCGTGGTAGTTAACAGTGTCAAAACGGACGATAACGGGATAGAGGATACCACTTTTGTCAACACTGGCTACGGTTCCCACATCGTTGTACCAGTAAGACTCTTTACGCTTGATTCTAACTTTGGCTCCGCGTTCGATTCCAGGCATAGCTGTTGTTTTTTTTTAGGGTTTAGTTAACAGGTTACAATCAGAGCGAGTTTGCCGAAAGGGTTTTTACTTTAAGTTTTATTGCAAATCTTGCCACTCCACTGCCACGAAATGCCCCGAACGTCCCCACAGGTCTGCCTTTGGTGCAATGTTAACGATTGTTAAGTTAAAGGGAATGGCCGTGGTCAGGTATTTTTGGGCCGACATTCCCACATCTGGCCCGATTTGAAAAGCGGTGGCAGTGGCTAAACCTAAGCCTAATAACTGAGAAATCGGACCTCTGGGGAAGATAAGATGAGTTCCTAAGACTAAGCCAGCGGTTAAGGCTAAAGTTACCGATAAATTGGTGCCACAACGCGGATGTAATGCCAATTGCCCCTCGCCATTTTTGAGACGATGGAGTGCCTGTTTGGCCGCAATTCGCAGTTCATTTGTATTAATCTGTCCGTAGAGATAAAAACCCCTATCGGTGGACAGTCCCCCCAGGGCCTCGTTATCCGCAGGGGAATGGTCAAAAGGCGATTGACGACGGGCAGCCATTTCGCTTAATACCCAGACGGTGGCGTGTTCCAAGGCGTGAACCTGTCGCAGGGTGAGAAATTCTTTGACACCGGGGATAAAGCCGATTTGTGCCAGTAAATCGCTGTCTTGCTGGGGCGAGGGGTTAAACCAGTCAAAAGAGGGGTTAGAAGGGCTACTAGAGGTCATAAAGTTGCGCTAGGGGGAGTTTTTTCGAGGAATATGAGGGTGCTATCGGGTTGCAAGGCGGTGTCCCAGTCGGTGTCTTGAATGGGAATTGACCAGGGTGGTTTCGACAAAAAGGGGAGAATCTGACCACCGGGGAACTGCTGCTGGTTTTTGCTTTGGGTAAGAAGCGAAAGGATTCCAGTTATCTCGATTGCTGGTCTTGGTCATAGAAACTCTAGTCAATTAGCTGTCTAAATAGGCGTTAATGATAGCAAGAGCCACTAAGGGAGCGGTAATTGTTCTCAAAATGCGTTTTCCCAGTGATACAGGCACAAAATCAGCAGCGAGCGCTTGTTCTATTTCTGCCTCCGTCCATCCCCCTTCCGGTCCGATGGCCATGGTTATCTCGGTTGATGTTTGCAATTGAGAAAGTAGCGGGGCCACTGTTCTACGGGTAACACCAATATAACAAGTTGTCTGTGGGTTAGCTCCCCGCTTAAGGATGGCTAAAAATGGTTGTGGTTCTTCGATTATGGGAATAATCTGTCTTTCTGATTGTTCTACAGCTTCCCGGGCAATTTTTCGCCAACGGTCAATTTTTTGAGGACTAGGATTAACTAAACCTCGTTCTGTCAGCAGCGGGATAATCCGATAAACTCCTAATTCGGTGGCAGCGCGAACGATATCATCAAAGCCATTTTTGGGAATTGCTACCATTAAATTCACTTGTACTGGTAGTTCGCTAGTTTCGTTTATCGCTTCTAAAAGATGGGCCGAATTATCAATTATTTCCGCTAACCACGCTTGTCCTTGTCCATTTAGGGCAATAAAACGGTCATGGGATTTTAAACGAACAACTTTTTTAAGATAATGACTTTGTTCGGGTGTTAAGGCAATTAACCCGTTTTCTAGGGTGTTAAAATCAAGAAGAAGACGGTAATACAAGGCGGTTTAGTCTATATTGCTATTGTGTTCAGAATCACTGTCAGCTAAGTAGGTAGGTGTTAAAAGTTGTCAGATCCCCCCGCCTATCGGCACCCCCCTTATCAAGGGGGGCAGGGGGGATCAGAGGCAAAATCTATCTTCAATTTAATTATAACTACTTACTTATCTATTTTAGCTTTTGTGGTGTTTTTGTATAAGGTTGAGAGTAGATTAGCTTATAGCAGTTATCTTAATGGCGAAGTACGAAGTTTTCCTTTTGGGTAGTCGGTCGTCAATACCAAATTAGGTTATACTTCATATTTACGATAAAGGCTGTAAGTTACTAGGGCTTTACCTAGTCAAATCTGTTATAAAATTTCTCGTCATCAAGGTATCTGTTACCAAATAAGAATTAAGACTAGATAATCTCCACTCCCTAACCCCCAGAAAATTTATGGACATAACTGCTAAAATTGAAGAACTGGCACAAAAATATGAGATACCTCCCCAACTGCTAAAGGAAGCGATGGTTTTAGAAGTAGAAAAAATTACTCTCAAAAATCGGCAGCTATCAGCTAAAATTGTCAAACTTATCGAAAAATATACCGACTCCTCACAATAAATAAACTCTATGACTTTGAGACTGAAACAAATTCGCTTAACTAATTGGAAATGTTATCCTAGTCAAAGGATTACTTTTAACTTGCATCCCGACAGAAATATTCAGATTATCTTCGGTAATAATGGCCACGGTAAAACTTCTCTGATGACAGCGATTTTATGGTGTCTCTATGGGGTAGATATTGTATCTAAAGAGACTCTGAAAACCTATTTTTATCGAGGTAAGGATAATTCTTCACTGGCAATAGAAATGCGGGTAGAATTAAATTTTATTAAAAACGAGAAAAATTACTTTATCAGTCGCACAGCGAAATTAAAAGATAATGGTATCACTTCTTATCCCAGCGTAGAGGAAGCATTATTTTATGAAGATGGAACTATGAAAAGTAACTCTAGGGAATATATCGAATCATTGCTTCCTAAATCTATTCGAGATTTTTTTTGTTTTGATGGCTTAAAAATCGAACAATATACCCAGATAACTCAAACTAAAGAAGCAAAAAAAGCAATTGAAAAAGTTTTGGGTATCCCGGAATTAAGAAATCTGCGCGATGATACAGAAAAAGCCTTACAAGAATTAGAAAAACGTTTAAATAAAGCAGAGGGAACCAGTCAGAAATTTACAGATAAGCTGCAACAATTGCGAGAATTAGAAGAAGAAATTGCTTTTCAACAAAATCAGCTTAAAAACGCTAAAGATGAGGAAAAAAATGCTATAATTATTCATCAGTATTCTCAAGAAAAAGCCACTCAGGTTGAAAGTTTAAGAGAAAAATTAGAGAGAATTCATGACTTAGAGAAAAAGCGTATCGGGTTACAAACTCAGTTAGATAACCTGCAAAAGTCTATTGATTCTTGGTTAAAAAAAGCTTCGATACCTTTGCTGATTAACTTTGTGCAGGAAATGGCCGATGATTTGCAAGTTACTAGCTTAAAAAGCACCTATAAAACTAATTCTACAGCAGTTTTAAAAGCAATACTTGACGATGAAAGCTGTCTATGTGGTCGTTGTTTAGATAAAAATTCTCGTGACTTTATCCTTGAAAAAATTGCCGAACTAGAGTCCTTAGAAGTGGACAACGCCACCAGAATAGAAAAAGACCAAATTAGAATTGATTTACAGGGAATTATCCGAGATAATGCCAAATTTAGCAATTATAGTCAATTGCTTTTACAAAGAGATCTTTTAGAAGAAGAAATCGAAGAAATCAATCAACATATTAAACAGCTAAAACAGGAAACCACGGGAATAAATCAAGACTCGGTAAGGGATATTTGGCGAAAAGTTGACGAATCGGAACGAAAAGTTAAGGAGAGTGAAGAAAGGAGCGAACGCTTGCAAAAGGAAATTGACATTAAAGAAAAGCAATTGGAAAATTTACGCAAAGAAGTGGAAATTTTAGCTAGTGAAAATCAAACCACATTGATGTTATCTAATCAGGTTAAAATGGCCAGAGGTTTAAAAAATGCCACTAACGAATTAATCGAATGGCATATCGATAATTCCCAAAAAATGATTAATCAAGTAACCAGCGATCGCTATTTACAAGTAACCAACAAACCAGAGGAATATACAGGAGTACAAATCACTCCCGAATACACTTTAGGAATCCGTACCATCACAGGAAAATTATTAAATCCCGATGTCCTAAGTGCGGGAGAAAAGGAAGCTTTAGCTTTTGCTTTTATCACCGGTTTAAATCAAATAACCGATACTTGTGTCCCCCTAATTATGGATACACCTTTTGGCAATTTAGATGAAGAACATCGAAAAAATATTATTAACTCTCTCCCTAATTTAAACTCCCAAGTGATTATTTTAGCCACGGATCGAGATCTTCCCGATCGACTTTTAAATCTGCTGCTTCCCTACACTACTGATATATTCAAAATACACCGTTTGGCTGCCGATGAAGATGCTTCCGTGATTGAAGTGATGGAGAATTACTAATGCAGAGAATCGATCCCAGTTTGAAGATTTATGCCTCGGAAACTTCCAGAAATTATCTACAGGTACTAAAAGATAATCAAACCTTTGAGCGCATGGTAGATGCCTATTTATTCGCGGCTGCTTTTGCCATTAAACAAGACTTCAGTATCTACGGAATCAATCTGAGTAATCGACAAGATTTAATTAATATTAGTCAAATCGAGCCAGAAGTTATTTTAGCTTTAACCGCAGGAATTTATATTATCTGTAAAAAGAATTCCTATCCTCAACCCAGTGACGGCAAAGAAGTTTTAGATAAGATCTGTCAATACGCAGAAGTGGGATTAAGGGAATTAAAAGAACGCTGGCAAGGCAAAGTCAGCAATCAAATCCAAGCTGATATTGAGAGAATTATCAATAATCTCTGAAATTCTCCCTATCTAACTATCTTTTTTAGGGATAACGACAAATTAGATTCTTTCCACACTACCAAAAAAGACGGGTTCCACGCGAATAGCAACGATACTAGCCGGACGTAAAACCATATATTCCCCTTGAATATTTCTGATCGGAACATTGATAAAATCCCTGGAATCGGCTTTCGGAACTAATTCATTACTGTACCACTTTTGAAATTCTTGGATGGTCAAAAAACGTACCTCCTCGCGATGTCCACTGCTCAAGAACAAATGTACAGCGTACTCGTCAGCTTTTCTACTCATTTTTTTTAACTAATCAGATGGAATTTTTGTAATAAAGTTGCCATTAAAGGCGGAAAAGTGAGACGCAATTCGCTCAGATCCGAGAAAATTAATTTTTGGTAGCTTGGCAGGTCAAAAGCTAGTTTACCCTTTAATTCCGCCCGATTTTGATAGGTTAGCAGAATTTGTCCGCCCTGTTTACAAGCGATCGCATAACCTAATTCTATACCCACTAGGGGACTGGGCAGTAATTCCGTTTCCTTTTGGCTAATCGCCGTAGCATCAGCAATAAATAATAAACTTTTGCGAATTTTGCGTAATTGACTATCACTCAACCGGGTGACATTGCCCTCAGTTCGAGGCGTTTCTTCGATAGTTAAGGGCAAACGGGCGCGTTTATTAAGATTTTCGACGGTTTCGGTCAAAACTGTTTTTAAAGCGGTGCTAGAGTCCTTAAATTGGCTTTGGGAGCTAAAATAAATGACGGGATCCAGCCAAGTGCTGAGGTCTTGTTTAGTAAAGTAAATTTCTTGGGAAATCAGGTCAATATTCGAGATGACGTAACCGCCACTACCTTCGAGGTAAAATTCCACCCTTTCCCCTTCTAGATAGCGTTGAAACCAGACAGAACCCTGTATCGTCAGACTATCATCGAGAAAATCGGCTCTTAAACCCGATTTTAGGAGACTATTGCGACTTAAGCGCAAGTCGTGGGGACGTTTGATAACCTCGCGGATAGGTTCGTATTTGTCCAGATACCAAGCTTTCAGAGCGATGATGGCCATAGGTGTGGCGATTAAAGACACTCTCCCATTTTAGCAGTAAGCACCGATATCCTCTCCACATTCATCGGCAAGGTAAGAAAGAGCGCGAAATCTTAACATCATCAGGTTTTCGTAGAGGGGATTTAGCTTGCAAAGGGGCGGAATCTCTAGAATTGTCCAGCTAAATAGGGTAATTTTCCGCGCAAAGGGACATTGAGCCGGAATTAGACGACAAATCCTGTGAGCTAGTTCAGGTGTATTGATTTCTAGGCGATCAATTCGTTGCCGCAGGGGTTGCCATAAATCCCATTTTGGTTGCGGTGACGGGTTTTTCCGATTGCCTTTCGACCAAGGGGCAATCCAATTAGAGACAATTATTTTATTTGTGGTATAATCTGATACATCAGCATCGGCCATAGCTTGATCTTCAATTGATTGATTCATAAGGTTCTATCTGAGATTACGAGAGGGCAAATGCTCTTTCCCTAAAATCCTCTAGGACTTTCGGACATTTGACCGCTTTAACGATAACATCTCTGGGATAATAGGTGTGGCTTATCGCGTCAGCAGCCCAGATGCGGGAGTAAGCTGTCAGCTATCTAAATTACTCGTTAAGACTGTCTATGAGCGAGCAGGGAGCAGGAAGAGGAAGTTTGAGCATTTGTACTAATTTCCCGTTTCCCAGCTATCACCTGAAAGCTAATAGGCAACAGACGACAATAAGATAACGTCACGAGTGAGTTTAACTAGATTAATCTCTAAGCTTCCCCCAAAGATATTGGCTCTGATTAGAGCTATTTCTAGGTTAGCAAAAACTCAGGTTTTTTCACGTCAGCATAGTACACTTTTTCTAGGTATAAAATAGCACCCGCTTTTGTCAAAGATACGCAATCCAAGCTGTGGGGTGTGGGGTGTGGGAATTATGAATTATGAATTATGAATTATGAATTATGAATTATGAATTGGGTGGTTTTTTGCTCTGAACAGTAAACGGTGAACTGATAACTGATAACTGATAACTGATAACTGATAACTGATAACTGATAACTGATAACTGATAACTGATAACTGATAACTGATAACTGATAACTGATAACTGATAACTGATAACTGATAACTGATAACTGATAACTGATAACTGATAACTGATAACTGATTTACATTCTTTCCAAAACGGGGATTCCCAAGAGATATAAGCCTAATTTTAGGGTTCTTGCCGTTAAATCACACAAAACTAAACGAGAGGTTTTAATCGGTTCTGCTGCTTTCAGAACGGGACAATTCTCATAGAAACGATTATACTTTTTACTGAGTTCATAAAGATAATCACATAAACGATTGGGTAATAAATCCTCTTCCACGGCACTAATTACTTCTGGCAGTTGCAGTAATTGTTTAGCCAGAATTAATTCGCTTTCATCCTTGAGAATTAGCGGTGAATTGGCACTTAAATCCTGAAAATTAATACCACCTTCGCGACTGATACTCTGAACCCTAGCGTAAGCGTACAGCATATAGGGGGCGGTGTTGCCTTGCAGATTGAGCATTTTGTCGTAACTGAAAACGTAGTTACTATTGCGATTTTGGCTGAGATCGGCGTATTTAACGGCACTTAAACCGACAGTTTCGGCAGTATTAGCGATAAAATCGCCAGTTTCTTCTCTTTCCTCGCTTGCCAGTCTTTTTTCTAAGTCAGCTAGGGAATAGGCGATCGCTTGATCAAGTAATTCTTGTAATCTTACCGTCTCCCCGGAACGAGTTTTTAATTTTTTACCATCTTCCCCTAAAACTAATCCAAAAGCGACGTGAACCACTGCCACATTATCGGGTAAAAATCCCGCTTTTTTAGCCACCTGAAATACTTGGGCAAAATGGTTAGCTTGTCCAGCATCGGTAACATAAATTATTCTTTCGGCTTTATCTTGCCGCACTCGATAACAAATTGCCGCTAAATCGGTGGTAGCGTAATTATAACCGCCGTCGGATTTCTTGACAATTAGGGGCAGAGGATCCCCCTCTTTGTTGGTAAAACCATCGAGAAAGACACATAAAGCGCCATTGTCTTCTATTAGCAATCCCTGGTGATCTAATTCTCTGATTACTGCCTCAAGGTAGGGATTATAAAAAGATTCCCCCCTTTCAGTCAGTTTTATATCGAGAATATCATAGATTTTCTGAAATTCCCGCCGTGATTGTTGACAAAGTAACTGCCATGCTTGACGACTTTGAGGATCACCCGACTGTAATTTTACTACAGCTTGACGGGCAGTTTCTTTAAAGTTCTCGTCTTCATCAAAACGAATTTTAGCCTTTTTATAAAAGCTAACTAAATCCCCTAAATCAAGAGCATCTGCTTGGGTTAAAGCACTAGGATAAGCTTCTTGTAGATAGGTGATTAACATCCCGAATTGAGTACCCCAATCCCCGACGTGATTAAGACGAATTACTTGATGATGACGAAATTCTAAAATCCGAGCAATACAATCACCAATTATAGTTGATCGCAAGTGACCGACGTGCATTTCTTTGGCAATATTGGGACTGGAAAAATCGACAATAATTTTTTGACTGGGGTTAGCAGTGGCAACTCCTAAACGGTTGTCAGTAATTAGGTCTTTTAATTGGGTTTCTAGATAACTGGGTTTAAGGGTAAGATTGATAAAACCGGATCCAGCAATTTCGGGGGGTTGACAGAGATCATCTATCTCTAGATTTTTTAGTAAAGTTGCCGCTACTTCCCGGGGTTTTTGTTTTAATTCTTTGGCTAAAGAGAGGGAAATATTACACTGATAATCGCCAAAACGGGGGTTACTAGCGGCGACAATTAGAGGATCGGTAGCGGCGAAGTTTTCCCCAAAGGATTTAACTAGGGATTGGGAAAAACGCTCTTTTATTTGTTGGATAATGGCAGTCATAGAGAGAATTTAGCAGTTAGAGATTAGACAAAAATTGAGAAGGAATCGGTTAGATTCCTAGCATTAACCAGATTGTGGGTCGAATTAGCTAATGAAGAGACCGATTGATCGTATTCTTTCAAGACTTTTTTGATGATATTTTGTGGTGTATTCATTATAGTTTCGAGCCAACGAGATTAACAATCCAGATAACTTGGGCGATTGACCGTCTTACCTTATCATAATCTGAAGGCGAATCCAATGCAGCTGGCTGCTGGGAAACATTTGCTTTAATATAGTAAGTAAGCTTTACCAATAGTACAACCATGTTAGCCAGTTATATTGATCAAGCGATGGCATTAGCTCGATACGAAATCATCGAAGAAGATGGCACTTATTGGGGTGAAATTCCACCCCTTCAGGGAGTTTGGGCAAATCACGCCAATCTAGAAGATTGCCGGCAAGAATTGCGCGAAGCTTTAAGCGATTGGATTGCTTTACGTCTGTGTTTAGGTTTGCCGATTCCAGTGTTAGCAGGAATAGATCTTAATCTCCTTCCTCAACCCATGTCTTCAATTTAAGATATGCCTAAATTAACCGCCGTATCATGGCTTAATCTAGTTCAAAGATTACGAGAACTTGGGTTTGAAGGTCCCTACGCTGGGGGTAAACACCCTCAAATGCGTCGGGATAATTTAACGATAATTATCCCCAATCCCCATCAAGGTGAAATAGGGGTAGAACTGTTAAAACGCATTCTCAATCAAGCGGGTATTACCAGAGAAGAATGGCTGGGAAAATAGCAGGGAAAACACAGCATTTAACCTACTGCTTAACCAATAAAACCACTGCATAAACTGCGATACCTTCCTCTCGTCCTACTGGTCCCAATTGTTCGTTAGTAGTGGCTTTAATTCCCACCTGTTCTGGATTAATCTTGAGAGTTGCTGCTAACTTAGCTCGCATCGCAATAAGGTGGGGTTTCATTTTCGGTTTTTCGGCAACAATTACCGAATCAATATTATTAATCTGCCAACCTTTATCGATAATTAATTGATTAACTTGTTCTAATAATTTTAAACTATTCGCCCCTTGCCATTGCGGGTCGGTGGGGGGAAAATAATGACCGATATCGCCTAAACTAAGCGCTCCCAGCATGGCATCCATGATAGCATGGGTTAAAACATCGGCATCACTGTGACCCAATAAACCGACAGTATGGGCAATTTCTACTCCTCCTAAAATTAAAGGTCTTCCTGTTACCAATCGGTGGATATCATAGCCGTTACCAATACGAATATTCATAGAGCAGTCCTCATTGTCGGTGTTTCTGCAAATGTGAGATGCACCCAAATTGCGGTAGAATTTTCTTGGGGATAATCTCCTAAGTTCTGACTATCCACTGCCGATTCCCGCAAAGGATAGCCATTTATTCTATCAGATTGAGAAGATATTACTTATGATAACACTTGTGACTATATTTTTCACTGCCTTGCTCGCAGTTACGGATTTTACTTACCAAGTTTTGATTCATTTTCCCATACAAATCCTCAATTCTTTGGGGTCGTTGCTGTCCTATGGAGTAATCGGACTGATAATTTTAGTCCTAGTGTGGATTGTGGGTGACTGATTTCTCGGTAGAAAAAAATGAGAGAATCAGCCTTAGCCAATTCTCCCCAATTTAAACCAACTTTTACTTTTTACTGTTCACTAGCCACTGCTTGGGGTTGTCCTTGCGGTTGGAATTGGAACAGGGAATAAACCACGTTGCGACGGATATCAATCATCATTTCTAAAAACATCTCGTAGCCTTCCTGTTTATACTCAATTAGGGGGTCTTTTTGACCGTAACCGCGTAAACCAATCGACTCGCGTAAAGCTTCCATAGCTTGCAGATGTTCGCGCCATAACATATCGATTTGTTGCAGGATAAAATAACGTTCGGCATCGCGCATTAAACCGGCGCGAATATTATCCACTTGACGTTCTTTAATTTCGTAAGCTTTGCGAACTTCTTCGTGTAGGAACATCTTGATATCATTGACACTCATATCCTCGATATCTTTAGCGGTAATATCTGCCAAGAGATAGACGAATTCCTGAGATTTACTAATCAGTTTTTCTAAATCCCATTCTTCCGCCGGCAGTTCGGGATTAATATAAGCCATGACGATTTCATCCATGGTTTTTTCGGCGTATTGCAGCACCTGTTCTTTTAGGTCCATCCCCTCCAAAACCCGACGACGTTCGGCATAAATAGCACGCCGTTGATTATTCATCACCTCGTCGTATTCAAACACCTGTTTCCGGGCATCATAATAGAAGGTTTCCACTTTTCTTTGCGCGCCTTCCAGGGAACGAGTTAACATTCCCGATTCAATGGGCATATCTTCTTCCACCCGGAAGGCATCCATTAAACCCGCCACGCGGTCGCCCCCAAAAATCCGCAATAAATTGTCTTCTAGGCTTAAAAAGAAGCGTGTGGAACCGGGGTCGCCCTGTCTGCCCGCCCGGCCTCGCAATTGGTTGTCAATACGGCGGGATTCGTGGCGTTCCGTCCCGATAACGTGCAGTCCGCCCCTTTCTACTACCTCATCGTGTTCTTTACCTGTGTAATCTTCATAACTTTTGCGAATTAATTTATAGACTTCGCGTAACTTTTGAATAACCGGGTCATCCGTGGGAGCTTTTTCGGCTGCAATGGCGATTTTTTCTTCCACTTCTAATTCCGGTAAACTTTGAGTTCCGTGGATATCAACGGCAAATTTAACCGCTTCTTTCAGGGCATTTTCTACCTCTTTCGGTAACTCGGTGGGAAAAATTTCTGCTGAGGCACGCCAGTTTTTTTTCTTTTTACCCGGAGCGAATCCTTGCGGGCGATTGCGTTCTCCTAAACTGGGTAAACTAAAGGCCAAATTGTCATCCTCGGGCATAACTAATTTCGGCATTAAATACTCGCGAATTTTCAATCGAGCCATATAGTCGGAGTTACCACCGAGGATGATATCGGTTCCCCGTCCTGCCATGTTTGTAGCAATAGTTACGGCTCCAGCCCGGCCTGCTTGGGCGACGATTTCCGATTCTCTTTCCACGTTTTCTGGACGAGCATTAAGTAAGTTATGGGGAATCTTTCTTTCCTGTAATAACAGCGAAAGCACTTCCGATTTTTCCACACTGGTGGTACCGACTAAAACTGGGCGACCCTGTTCGTGCATTTGTTGACATTCTTCGGCGACGGCGTTCCATTTTGCCTGTTCATTTTTATAGACCACATCGGCTAAATCTTGCCGACGAGAAACGCGGTTAGTGGGAATAATTGTTACTTGCAGGTTATAGACTTTTTCTAGTTCCGTTTCTTCGGTTTTGGCCGTCCCGGTCATGCCGGATAATTTCGGATAGAGTAGGAAAAAGTTTTGATAGGTAATCGTGGCTAAGGTTTGGGTTTCCTGTTGAATTTCTACCCCTTCCTTAGCTTCCACTGCCTGATGTAAACCATCGCCCCAACGTCGCCCTGGTAATACCCGTCCCGTGAATTCATCAACAATAACAATTTCACCACTGCGGACGATATAGTTAACGTCTTTTTTCTGGAGTTCCTTGGCACGAATAGCGTTAGAAATATAGTGCGCCCAGGGATTTTCTTGGTCGTATAAATCGGTAACTTCTAATAGTTCTTCCGCTTTTTTAAAGCCTTCATCGGTCATTAAAACGTTACGGTCTTTTTCGTTAACTTCGTAGTCTCCCGGTCCGTCTTCTACTTCTTGGCGCACTAATTGCTTGGCGATTTCGGCGGCGAGAATATATTTTTCTGTGGGCCGATCGATCGCTCCTGATATAATTAATGGAGTTCTCGCTTCATCGATAAGAATTGAGTCCACCTCGTCGATAACGCAGTAGTTAAAGGGTCTTTGGACGACTTCCCCCATCACTGTAGCCATGTTATCGCGCAGATAATCAAAGCCGAGTTCGCTGTTAGTGGTGTAGGTGATGTCACAGGCATAATTTTTCTTTCTTTCTTCTGGACTCATGCCGGCTTGAATTAGTCCCACACTTAACCCTAAAAAGCGATGTACCTGCCCCATCCATTCCGCGTCACGACGGGCGAGATAATCGTTAACGGTGACGACGTGAACCCCTTTTCCGGTCAATCCATTCAAATAAGCGGGGAGAGTGGCAACCAGGGTTTTTCCTTCCCCAGTTTTCATCTCGGCGATTTGTCCTTTGTTCAGTACCATTCCCCCCAATAACTGCACGTCAAAGTGACGCATCCCTAAGACTCGGATTCCCGCTTCCCGGACAATGGCGAAAGCTTCGGGGAGGATTTCCTCGAGAATATCCTCTCTTTCTTCATAATTTCTCGCTTTGTCTAATCTTTCCTTAAATTCGCTGGTTTTGCTCCTTAATTCCTCATCGGACAGGTTTTTAATATCCTCTTCCAGCAGGTTGATTTCGGTGACGAGGGGCTGAAATTTTTTAATTTTGCGGGCGTTGGGGTCTCCGAGTAGGGCTTTTAACATAGCAGTTTTTATTCTCTCGCTTCGATTGGCTCTTGGTCTGTAGTGTTAACAATTGTATCACTCTGGTTGGGAGTAGAGAATCATTTATCGGTGAACAGGGACTCTTGCCAGTGGGCAAAAATTAAGTTAATCTTCTCTCAATGGTGGCTTAACTAAAGGGAAAACCACCATATTTATTGATAATTATATCTATAGTTTCCATAATTGCGATCGATTCTCCCAAAATGGAGATAATTTGTTGATAATGTTCTAGGTCATCGTAGCTAAGGTGGCGACCTTTGCGGTCTTTTAGCCACTTCTGACACACTTGATAACCGCCGATATAAAAGTTCCAAATTTGGGGCGGAATCCCCGCAAAATACTGGTCATAATTAATCAAAATTTGTTGTTTACTTTCGTTATATTTCACCTGTTCGACTAGATTAGAACCCGCCACGGGATAGCTACTAATTTCTTTTCCCGTTGCTTTCATCAGGTGTAACTGCACTAATCTGTCACCTTTTTTGACGAATTCCCAGAATAGTTCTTGATTACTGGTGAGAGGAACACGAGGAAAGTCTATCTTTAAAAATTCGGCGTAACGTTGGCGATATTGGGGAGAGTGAAAGACGGCATAGATATAGT
Organism: Microcystis aeruginosa LEGE 91341; assembly: GCF_015206885.1. Classification (GTDB taxonomy): domain Bacteria; phylum Cyanobacteriota; class Cyanobacteriia; order Cyanobacteriales; family Microcystaceae; genus Microcystis; species Microcystis aeruginosa_H. The sequence goes on from NZ_JADEXY010000025.1 coordinate 14,541, forward strand.
TAAAAATGTCTTCCGGTCCAAAGGTTTTCTTTTCGTCTCCTTTGCCATCACTGATAAATTCTAAGTCAAGTTTTGCCGAAAGTTCTTTAATAAATTCTGGCGCTAGATTAGGACGGCGACCATTTGGCGAGTTGGTTGGTTCTGTTTCAAATAGGGTTGGGGTATTAGTTGGGTAAAGATAAAGGGGTAAAATTTGCGTGTTTCTATCATGTGAGCCTACTTTCAATTCAATCAATGATTCTGATACATTGACGTGAGAAAAATTCAAAGAAGTTATTTGTCTGGTTACTATTAAGCCAATATTGTCCCCGGCTAGTATATGCTGCATTACCTCACCTCTTGGCATACAGTGAAAGCCTCTTGAGTGAAGAGTATAGTAGGTGTATCTTAAATCAAAAGGTCTATATAAAATAGGCACTAAATTCTTTTTTAATAAACCAGAGTGCCTAATATCTTTTTGTGCTAAATCAACCTTCCAATCTCTTGTATCTTTTCCTAAATTGTACTTTTGCCTTGCTTCTTCAATACTTAGACTTGCAAAATCATTAACTACATTCCAAGTTTCTTCTTCGGTCTGTTGAATTGTTAAACTATCTCTAGCTGTGACGATACCAACACTATTAATTGGCATAATTTCAGTAATTTTACAAAATTGATCGTATTCCGATCGCAGATTAATATTCTGAGGTTTAAATAGATAAAAAGGAGAATCAGGTTGTAATTCTTGCCAAGAAGTAGAATAAAGATCATTTTCCTCTAACCAATGATACTTACCACCGACAATAAATTGATTCTCAATCATCTCTCTTTTACCCCATAAATCAGCATGATAAACTTTAGCTAAATTTGAACAACCATTGTGATACTTAATAAAAAACGCAATCGCTACACCTTGCTGAATATCAAACACATTTTGATCCGGTGAACCATCGGGACAAACTTCTTTTTTCTTACTATTCCCATGCAAATCTAAAACATAAATCTCATCAAAAGTCTGCATCAAATTTTGACGCATTCCCCGAAAAGTTGGGTTATCCAAATAACCATGATTTGTAATTAACGCCACAACTCCATAACCGGTTTCCGCTACCCGATACTGAGCAAAGCGAATAAACTTCACATAATCATCTAATAAACCTTTGGGGTTTCTCTCTCCCAATGGTTTTCCATCTAATTGATAATAATCCTTAACCAAATTCACAATCCAAGGGTCAGTATTCATCGACTGATAGGAATAGGGAGGATTGCCTAAAATAACCATGACTGGCATTTCTTGCTTAACATCTTTTGCTGCAGCTGCTTCATCGCGAATACGATTTAAAAAACCATCAGCGGGGGGAATTTGAAAAGCTTCCTGTAGGGTGTTGGTGAGATAGATTCCCAAGCGTTCATCAGCACTAAAATCATAGCCTAATTCCTGAAGTTGTAAACCTAATTTCATGTGTGCTACGGTGTAGGGAGCCATCAGTAATTCAAACCCAAAGAGACGGGGTAATAAATGTTTACTAACATAACCAGACCACATCCCTTGTTGTTGACGAAAACTATCATAGATATGGTCGATAACAGAGTGTAAAAAAGTGCCTGTTCCCACAGCAGGATCGAGGATTAAAACTTGGTGAACTTCCTGAGTTTCTTGGCTATTATTAGGATTTTTAATCGTAATTTTTTTGGCATCGGCTAAACCTTTAGGAATCTGAAATTTATTTTTTAGAATATAGTCCACACTGCGAACCATGTAAGAAACCACGGGTTCAGGGGTATAATAAACCCCCCTAGACTCACGCATTTTACTATCGTATTCTGCTAAAAAAGTCTCATAAAAGTGAACCACAGGATCCTGTTTGCGCGTGCGTTTTCCAAAGCTGCCGAGAATCCCCTCCATGTCCGTTTGTTGTAAAATAGTCGCTAGAGTATCCACGGCCCAAGTAATCCGCTCATCTAATTCTGTACCAGCAATTTGATGAAAAATTCCCCGCAAAAAAGGGTTAGTTTTCGGTAGTCGAAATGCTGCCGTTTCCCTGGAAAAAGAACTTATTTGATCCGTATTACAGCGTGCCGCGAATAAACCATAACAAATTGTTTGTGCATACATATCCGCAAACTGTCCTTCGTTGAGATCACTAATTAAAACTCGTTGAAAAGATTGCAATTGTTGCCGCAACATTCCCCCGCAATCTTGATCTTTTAAAGCTTGGCCGATTGCATCTCGAATTAACTGCGCTAAAGCGGCCATTTTTTTCGCCAATTCTCGCGGTGTTGTTATCTGAATAACTTTTGAGAGGAAAAATTGACAGAACAATTGTTCTACTTGTGAAATACCCTGGGAATCAGGTTTAATTTGCTTTTTTTGATTAAGACTTGCCACGGACGCTGATAGACGCAATTCTCCCGATACATACCAACGAAATTCTAAATGATCGGTGATAATTAAATTACCCAAAGCCTGTAAATAACGTTTTATTTGGGGAGTATTTTCAACCTTTTTCAGAGAAGTTCCGATATCTTTTGCTTCCAGATGGCCAATTTCTACCATACCCTGATTAATCACAAAATCCGGAGCGCCACAAGCAATCCTTTTCGGTTCATTGAGAGCTTGTAGGTTATTATTTAGGGATTCAATTAATTTTTTTAAAGCAGGACGATAACTGTGTTCTGTGGCGTTACCCTGTTGATAAATTCCCGCGATTTCCTCTAGATATTTTGGCAGTGAGTTACTCATTATCGTTGCGACATACAAACGTTCTCCTATAGATAAAATATAACCTCATTTAGACCCAATGTCCACTGAGATGCCCTCATCCTACTTTATCCCTATCCTCAAGGATACCAAAATCAGCTAAAATGAGATAATCGATAGGCGATAATCTCATCCCAACAACTTCACCAAAATATTAACGATGGTCAAAGTATCATCTCCCTTATCTCTAGAGCATCTCTACAATGTTCCCACCTACACTATAGCCGATACTGCGCGCTATCTCCATATTCCTTTACCCACTCTGAGAACGTGGGTACGAGGACGCACCTACCCGACAAAAAAAGGACAAAAAGAGTTTTTACCCCTCATTCAACGGCCTAATCCGAATATTCCGCAACTTTCCTTTACTAACTTAGTGGAAGCGCACGTTTTAAGAGTTATTCGCACAGTTCATAACATCCCTCTCGATAAAGTTAGACTTGCCCTAGACTATATTAGTGAACAATTTAACACCGATCATCCTCTGGTTCAAAAACAATTTAGTACCGATGGAATTGACCTTTTTATCGAACAATTTGAACATTTAATTAATGCCTCCCGTTCGGGACAATTGACGATGAAACAATTCTTAAATAATCTCTTAACTCGTATTGAATGGGATGAACAAGATATCGCCACACGGCTTTTTCCCACTATCGACATAAATGGGCAAGACTTCAGCGATAAAGTCCTCAAGATAGACCCTAATATTTCCTTCGGAAAACCCGTGATCACAGGAACAGGAATTCCCACTAAAATTGTCACAGAACTTTATGATGTGGGGGACTCTATAGAAGATATTGCCAATGATTATAATTGTCAACCTTGGCAAATTGAAAAAGCGATTTTATTCGAGTCCAATTGGCAAGCGGCATGACCTATCAATACACCTATTTTATCGACCGTGCTTTAGGAAAATCTATCGGTGAAGCTTTGCAAGAAATAGGGGTTAAAATTGAATTTCATCATGCCCATTTTGCCCCAGATGCACCGGATACGGAGTGGCTACCTATTGTTAGTCAAAGAGGATGGATAGTATTAACTAAAGATGTAAACATTGGTAGAAATATTTTAGAAGTTCAACAGATAGCCCGTTATCAGGCTCAAGTATTTGTTCTAGTTTCTGGTAACTTACCTCGTCAAACCATGATTAATATTTTTGTCGAAACAATCGATAAAATTGAAAAAATAACCCAAGGTAATCAAGCCCCTTTTATCGCCAAAATATACCAAGATTTTCAAGTAAAATTGTGGAAAAATAAAAATGAATTAACTAGAATAATAGAAACTATTTAAAACCTATTCTTAATCCCTCCACTTGCTGTTAAATTTATTTCCGTTCACTTCACCCAGGGGAAGGGGGGACTTCTGGCGAGATTTGAGTTAAACTAGAAAGGTTGACTATTGACAAACATCGATCGCACAGGAGTAAATTATGTCTAGAGTCTGTACTATGACGGGGAAAAAGGCCAATAACGCCTATGCGGTGTCCCACTCCCACCGTCGCACCAAAAAATTACAAGAAGCTAACCTACAATGGAAAAGAGTTTGGTGGTCGGAAGGCAACCGTTGGGTAAAACTACGCATCTCCACCAAAGCTATCAAAACCATTGAAAAGAAAGGATTAGCCGTCTTCGCTAAAGAAGTAGGCTTAAACTTGAATTTGTACTAAGCGAGTAGTTCAGGAGTGGAGACGAATCGGCCCTATGGTTGACTCCTCTGCTTTTGATTATTAAGTATTGCAACAGGGCGTGATGTGGGGTGAAAACTACCTTTAAGATTAAAAACTTAAAACGACCTGTTCAGGAGAATTTCAATGTATTCAACCCTATTAATGGCCGCCACCGCCGTGCAAGGTTCCAGCGAATGGAGTCCCAAAGTGGCGATTGTCATGATTATCTGCAATATTCTCGCTATTGCTTTCGGTAAAGCGACTATTCAACAACAAAATGTCGGTCCTGCTTTACCTTCCCCCGCTTTATTCGGTGGTATGGGATTAGGCGCTTTACTGGGTACTACCAGTTTTGGTCATGTCCTCGGCGCCGGTGTCATCCTCGGTCTCTCCCGTCTCGGAGTTATCTAAATATTTTTTGATTTTCTCAATCGGTGGCCAAAAGTCACCGATTTCTTTTGTGAAAAATTCTGGACTATATAATAAATATGACTTTACCTCAAAAAAACTCTTTTTGGTACGATGATCGATTTCAGAAGATTTTTCTACAGGTAATTATCCTGTTAATTGTCTGTCTAATTTTCTGGTTTTTTGGTCGCAATTTAGTGATTAATTTTCAACGCTTACGCTTAAGTTTTGGCTTTGGCTTTCTCTTTGATCCTGACCGACCTGCCTCTTTTGCGATTGGTGACTCTCCTATTGCCTACAGTCCTACCGATACCTATTTTCGCGCTCTTTTGGTGGGATTAGTTAATTCCCTCCGTATTATGATTAGTGGCATATTTTTGGCGATTAGTCTGGGAATAGTCATCGGGTTAGGTCGCTTGTCCGATAATTGGTTAATTCGTCAGTTGGCAACAATTTATGTGGAAACTATTCGCAATACTCCTTTATTATTACAATTATTTTTCTGGTATTTTGCTGTATTTCTGAAACTGCCGAAAATTGAGGAATCTCTAGAGTTTTTTGGCAGTGTATTTTTAAATAACTCAGGAGTCTATTTACCTTTTCTCGCCAATAGTTTCAGGACATGGTTAGCCTTAGCTATCATTACTTTAGGAATAATTCTCTCAGTATTTTTATCCCTAAAAAATAAACTTAGTTTATGTCTAACTAGCCTACTACTCCTAGTTATAATTCCTCTAATCTGGGGTTTACAATGGCAAAGTCCCCAAGTTAATCCTCTTAATCAAAATATTGACTTCGGTTTACATCTTTCTTCTGAGTTTGCTACTCTCCTAATCGGTTTAACTGTTTATACAGCTGCCTTTATTGCGGAAACAGTACGGGGAGGGATTCAATCGGTTAATCGGGGACAATGGGAAGCAGCTAAAGCCTTGGGATTAAAACCTTTATTAGTGATGAGATTAGTAATTTTTCCCCAAGCTTTGCCAGTGATTATTCCTCCTTTAACTAATGAATGTTTAAACCTTGTTAAAAATTCTAGTTTAGCGATCGCTATTGGTTATAATGATATTTATGCTATCTCTAGTACCATCGCTAATCAGACAGGAAAAGCAGTGGAAATGTTAATAGTAGTTATGGCCACCTATTTATTCTTTAATCTGGTGATTTCTTTGGCTATGAATCAATTAAACAAACGGGTAAAAATTCAGGAAAGGTAGAAAGGTAGTGGACTGTTTCAGCTAATTTATTGCAATAGATTCTCCCGATTCCTCCTCCTTAAACACAGGATAAAGATGTTTCAGCTTGACCCTAGCATCGCTGGTCGTAAACGTCCATATTACCGTAGATGCAGGGTGAGAGCATCTCAAAAGCTATTGACAATTAGCCAATTTTGTGATCCCCATGGGCATTTCAGGTGATACCAGTCAATCAGAATAGTTACGAAATCGACCCAAATGGGTCGATTTTTGCTTAACAATTGAGATAGCCAATTCTCCTCAAATATGCCTGAATCGCTCTCTGGGCAAGCAACTCACATAAAGTTCATTTTGTCAAGGATTGTTAAGATGCGCTCACTCTGCCCCAATCCCGTTACTATTGCCTCTTGCCTCCTTTCAACAAACAATTTAAATTACCAACAGCTTAGAGAGTTTCCCCTTAAAAATCCCACCGAAGAAGATTGATATCTGAAATAGGCAACGTCATCTATTCTCCGTAGGATTCAGCAGTAATTTTCCCCCGAAAAACGATGTAATTATAAACCGTATAGGCTAGTAAAATTGGGATTAAAAAACCCACAAAAGTCAGCATAAACACCAAAGAACTAGGGGCGGCCGCCGCTTGATAAATTGTCACGGACGGGGGAATAATATCGGGAAAAATCAACAATCCCAAACCGATAAAAGAGAGCATAAACAGCAATACTGTCCAGACCATCGGGGTGTTTTCTTCCTTTAGTTGCAAACTCCGCAGTAATAAACCCAGTAAGACCACAGCTAGAATCGGGATGAGGATAAAAATGTAAATTAGTCGAGGGTCAAATAAACGCTGACGGATGTGGTCAGAAAGCAGTGGTGTACTGATAGTGATAAAGACAGCACCGATAAAAGTCGTAATAGCGGCAATTTTTGCCGTTTTATAGTGAACTTCCTGTAAATTACCCGTAGTTTTCAGAATTAGGTAAGTGGAACCCACTAAAACATAAGCTTGGATTAAAGTTAGAGACACTAGAATCGATCGCCATGTTAACCAATCAAAGGGGCCGCCGGCAAAATGACCCAATTCATCCACCTTAATGCCCTCAAAAACCGCACCGAGGGCGAATCCTTGCCCCAAAGCGGCCAAAAAACTGCCGAGTCCGAAGGCATAATTCCAGAACAACTTGCGACGAGAATGTTCACGAAACTCGAAGGAAACAGCCCGAAATAACAGCCCCACCACCATAATCACTGCTGGCAGGTATAAAGCGTTTAAAATTGTCCCGTAAGCTAGGGGAAACGCCCCAAACAGGGAACCCCCCATCAAGACAATCCAAGTTTCGTTAGCATCCCAAACATTGCCCAAACTGGTCATTAAAATACTGCGACGCTTCTCGGAGGAGGAAGTCAGGGAAAGAATTCCCACTCCCAAGTCAAAACCATCGAGGAGGACGTAGAGAAACAGGAATAAACCCAGAATAAAAAACCAAATTTGTGGCAAAAAATACTGTAACGGTTCCATAGTTCCTCCTATTGTTGCGCTTCTAGGGAACGAGAACTAACCTCCTGTGAGGTCACTTTTTCCTCTTGAGTCCCCGGCAGTGGTAAGTTAAGATTTGGTCCCTGACGGATAATAAGACTGCCAAAATAGAGAGCAGAAACCAAGAAAACGACATAAATCGCTGTAATTCCGATTAAAGAGGTTAAAATCTCGCCTGCGGGCAGTTTAGAAGCAGCATCCACCGTCCGGATTTGATTGTAAACCGTCCAGGGTTGACGACCGACACAACGGACAATCCAACCGGTTTCAACCGCAAGATAACCCAGAGGGGCCGCAAAAACCCAAGCGCGTAGTAACCATTTTTGACTGTCGATTTTTTCGTTAGATAATTGACCGCGCAGCCATTGCCCGACAGTTACAGCCATTAAAGACGCAAGAAAAAGACCGATAGCGACCATAATCCGGAAGGAATAATAGATTAGCCCCACCATGTGCGGTCTGTCTTCGTATTTCCACGTTTTTAAGCCGAGAACAGGTTCCGATAACTTGGGTTTTAATTCCAAAAGATAACCCAAAGCATTAGGTATCTTCACTTCCCAGCTATTTGTCTCCGCTTTATCCTTGGGTAAAGCAACCAAACTCCAACCGGCAGTTTCTCCCGCAGGAATGGTTTCCCATTGCGCTTCCATGGCGGCTAATTTAGCCGGTTGATAGTGATACACTTGTTCGGCACTAAGATGACCGACAAAAATTTGCAAGGGGGCGATAACAATCGCTAGAGTAAGAATAATTTTGAGAGAACGACTAAAAAAGCTAATGTGACGTTTATTGAGCAAATACCAAGCACTAATCCCACCAATGACGAATAAAGAAGTTTCCAGAGTAGCGAAAAACATATGCAGGAAACTATTAACCATGAAGGGATTGAGAATCGCTTGTAGGTAGTCCTGAACGATAAATTTACCATCCACGAAGATGCCACCGGCGGGGGTTTGCAGCCAAGAATTAGCGGTTAAAATCCAGAAAGTGGAAAGATTAGCCCCAAAAGCGACGAGAATTGTCGCTAGGAAGTGAATTAACGGGGGAACTCGTCCCCAACCAAACAGCATAATTCCTAGAAAACTAGCCTCTAGCATAAAGGCCATGGTTCCCTCGAAACCGAGGATAGTTCCGAAAAAGTCCCCCACTGCTTCCGAAAAAGGCGCCCAATTCATACCAAACTGAAAAGCCATGGGTAAACCAGAAGCAACTCCAATGCCGAAATTGAGAATGTAGAGTTTTGACCAGAAGCGAGCGTGATGATAGTAGTCTGGATTGCGGGTTTTTAGCCATAATCCTTCGACAATAACTAGATAGATGCCCATACCAGTGGTTAACACCGGCCAAAGCATATGAAAAATAGCGGTGATGGCGAATTGTATCCGCGACAAAGCAACGGGATTGGCAAGTAAATCCATGATTACAATCTTTGAACGATCGTGAATATATCATAAGCACCTATAATACTTAGCCAGTAATGCCCTGAAAAGGCAAGGGTAAATAGGGATTATATAGATTGTTTTTAGATTTATGCGATCGCTTTGGTGTTACTGAATGATCTAGTTAGTATTTTTGTATTGTATTTGAGGGAAAACTCAGAAAAATTGCTAGAATATTAGCCTGATTAATTAATTTTCCCCTCGATCGAGTATGACTTTCTCCTCAGCCGCAGACTTTCAAGATGAATTTGATGTCATCGTCGTCGGGGCGGGCCATTCCGGCTGTGAAGCGGCCCTAGCTTGCGCCCGTCTCGGTTGTCGTACCCTTCTCCTCACCCTTAATCTCGATAAAATCGCTTGGCAACCCTGTAACCCCGCCGTCGGTGGTCCGGCTAAATCCCAATTAACCCACGAAGTGGACGCTTTAGGCGGCGAAATTGGCAAAATGGCCGACCGCACCTATCTGCAAAAACGGGTTCTTAATGCCTCTCGCGGACCGGCAGTCTGGGCCCTACGCGCCCAAACCGATAAACGGGAATACGCGGCAGTGATGAAAGGTATCGTCGAAACCCAAGCAAATCTCGTTATTCGGGAAGGTATGGCCACAGACCTGATTTTAGGGGCAAATGAGCAAGTTTTAGGGGTAGAAACCTATTTCGGCACTTGTTTCGCCGCTAAAGCCGTCATTTTAACCACTGGCACTTTTTTAGGCGGCAAAATCTGGATTGGCGGCAAATCCATGGCAGCTGGACGGGCGGGCGAATTTGCGGCGGTGGGTTTAACAGAAACCCTAAATCGTCTCGGATTCGAGACTGGTCGCCTAAAAACTGGCACTCCTGCCCGTGTGGATAAGCGTTCAGTGGATTACTCCCGCATGGAACCGCAACCGCCCGATGACGAGGTACGTTGGTTTAGTTTTGATCCGGAGGTGTGGATCGAACGAGAACAAATGAACTGTCATCTCACCCGCACCACGGCGGCCACTCATCAATTAATCAGAGATAATTTACATTTATCCCCCATTTATGGCGGTTTTATTGACTCCAAAGGGCCGCGTTATTGTCCTAGTATTGAGGATAAAATCGTCCGTTTTGCCGATAAAGAAAGTCATCAAATTTTTATTGAACCGGAAGGGCGCGATATTCCCGAACTTTATATCCAAGGCTTTTCAACGGGACTGCCGGAAAATGTTCAATTAGCAATGCTGCGGACTTTACCCGGTTTAGAAAACTGTGTGATGTTGCGGGCTGCCTATGCAGTGGAATACGATTATTTACCGGCAACTCAGTGTTATCCAACCCTGATGACGAAGAAGATTGAGGGGTTATTTTGTGCGGGACAAATTAACGGCACAACCGGTTATGAAGAAGCGGCAGCCCAGGGACTGGTGGCGGGGATTAATGCGGCCCGGTTTGCTTTAGGAAAAGAGTTAATTGTTTTTCCCCGGGAGGAAAGTTATCTAGGAACTTTGGTCGATGATTTGTGTACTAAGGATCTGCGGGAACCCTACCGAATGTTAACCAGTCGTTCTGAATATCGCTTAGTATTGCGCTCGGATAATGCCGATCAAAGATTAACACCTTTAGGGCGAGAAATTGGTTTAATTGATGACCGGCGTTGGCAATTATTCCAAACTAAACAGACTAATATTATCGCTGAAAAAGAACGCCTACACGAAACGAGAATTAAAGAACGGGATCAGGTGGCAATTGCCATCGTTAAGGATACGGAACAAAAAATTAAAGGTTCTCTCTCTTTAGCGGATTTACTGCGTCGTCCTAGCTTGCATTATCTCGATCTCGATCGCTATGGTTTGGGTAATCCCGATTTAAATTTAGCCGAAAGAGAAGGGGTAGAAATTGAGATTAAATATTCTGGTTATTTGAAGCGACAACAAAATCAAATCGACCAAATTAGTCGCCACAGTAACCGTCATTTATCCCCCGATATTGACTACATGAAAATCGAAACTTTGTCAATGGAATCCCGGGAAAAATTAACAAAAATTAAACCCGCCACCATCGGCCAAGCCTCGCGAATTGGCGGAGTCAATCCCGCCGATATTAACGCTTTATTAGTGTATTTAGAAATGCGGCAGATGTCGGGAGTTAAAAGTTAGGAAATAATTCTGATTATCAGCGATTAAAAGTTCTTATCGGCTGCCTAATTAAGTAGCTGGTTATAATTAAATTAAAAATGGATTGTAGGTTCGATCCCCCCTTAGTCCCCCCTTGATAAGGGGGGTGTCGATCCCCCCTTAGTCCCCCCTTGATAAGGGGGGTGTCTGATAATTTTTAACGCCTACCTAATTGGCATCCCCAATCAAAATAAATAGCGACCAAAAATAAGGATGGGGATACTTTTCGATCAGGCTTAATTTTGCCTCTCTCATCGATGCGCTTTTGCTCATTCCTTTCTGGAGATTTTGATAGAATTCAGCCATCATAATCGAATTAATTGCCTCATAGGATTTGTCTTCAAATTTTTGGCCATCAGGCGCGTTCCAAAGACTGGCTATTACTGATTTAGCACCGGCTCTTTCTAGGACGTAAGCAAGTCCCGATATTTCCTGTCCGTCTGCGTTGGCTTCCTTGGCGGTTTTACAAGCACTAAGAGTGATTAATTCGGTATTTTTTAAGCCTAATAATGCGGCATCGGCGATGTTATATTCCTCTTTATTGGCGAAAAGAATAGTATTAGCTTGCATCTCCAAATTAGGACAGCCAGCAAGGTCAAAACAGCCGTGAGTTCCTAAGTGGAGAATCGAGAAGCGAAAGGCTTGTTTTTTGAATATATCTAGAGTTGCGTTTGTACCGAGATATTTTTCACTTCCCGGAAAGAGTTTGCTGATAGTTTCTGCTTCTATTTCTGTGCCTTTAAGTTCTTCTTGGGTGGGTTTAGGGTTAGCAAATGCTAGGCCTTGTAAGGGTTTTCTTTCGGTCGCAGGAGGGGTAGATGTGGAGATGCGAGTTAAATAATAAATCGGATATTTTTTTAGGAAAACTTGTTTATTTTTCTCATCGTAGAGGGTTTCAAAGGGAATATAGCGCAGTTGTCCGGTGGCGATGATGGCGATATTTTTTGGGGAACTGGTGGCGATTTGTGACTCAATGGGACGGATTAAAATCTCGTACAATTTACTGCTGGTAACGCGCCAGTAGGCATTTTTATCATTGTCTAATTGGGTACGGTATTCGCTGACGAGTTTATTCAATTCATCGCGTTTTGTATCACTTTGAATAACGATTAATTTTTCTCTAGTAACGAGAAATAGAGCGACTTTATCGCGGAGGGGAACGGGTTGAATGACGAGGGTATCAGGAGCGATATTTTTCTGAAGTTGGGCGATGTCGGTGGGTTTAGTTTCAAAAAGTTCAGCAATTTCAGGATATTTTTCTCCGATAATTTCCGCATTTTTATAGACTTTTTCCTCGAATTGTCGGATCTGTTGTGCTAGTTCTTCCGAGTATTTATCCTGTAGTTGTCGGCGCATTCCTTCGAGTTGTCGATTGTCGGTGTTCCAGTTATCAAGTGCTTTTTGTGCATCGGGATCAGCAACTTTGGCATTAATCAGGCGATTGTAATCGGCGAGATCGGCAGTAGTGGCGAGGTTAAGCCATTCAAAAGCTTTTTCGGGTTGGTTTTGTTGGATTAGGACTTCGGCGAGGGTGATAACGGTTCTTTCGTTAGAGGCTAAAAACGATTTTCGATTTTGACCTGCAATATTTTCCCTCGAAATATCTCCCCGTATCTTGAGGATAATGTTGAGGGACTCTTCCAAATTCTTGATCGCTTCTGCGGGTTGATTTATCTTTTGATAAGCTAGGCCAAGATTATTTAAAGAATTAGCTTCCCCTTGTAGATCCCCGATTTTCCTCGCTATGGCTCGATTCTCTTGATGGTAATCGATCGCTTTCTGATATTGTCCGAGGGAAAGATAAGCACTTCCTAAATTGCCTAAAGAATCGGCTTCCCCTTTTAGATCGCCTATTTTCTTCGCAATGTCTAAAGTCTGTTTAAGGTAATCGATCGCTTTTTCGTACTCTCCGAGGAAGTAGTGAGCAACTCCTAAATTGTTTAAAAAAGACCCTTCCTCTTGCCGAAGGCCTATGTCCCTCGTGATGACTAAAGACTTTTCGTAGAGATCGATCGCTTTTTGATACTCTCCACGCGATTGGTAAGCGTTTCCTAAATTGCCTAAAGATCTGGCTTTACTTCCTCGATCGCCGATTTTCTCAGCGATTTCTAAAGACTTCTGGTGGTCATCGATCGCTTTTTGGTATTGTCCGAGGGATTGGTAAACGTTTCCTAAATTGCCTAAAGAATCGGCTTGCACTTTTAGATCGCCGATTTTCTCAGCGATTTCTAAAGACTGCTGGTGGTAATTGATAGCTTTTTGGTACTGTCCTAGTAAGCGGTAATCAACTCCTAAATTGTTTAAAGCCTTGGCTTCCCCAGAACGATCATCTAACTCCCTCGTGATGGCTAAAGACTGCTGGTGGTAATTGATCGCTGTTTGATACTCTCCACGCGATTGGTAAGCGTTTCCTAAATTGTTTAAAGAGGCCGCTTCCCCCTGTCGATCTTTAATCTCCCTCCTGATGTCTAAAGACTGCTGATGGTAATCGATCGCTGTTTGATACTCTCCACGCGATTGGTAAGCGTTTCCTAAATTGTTTAAAGAATTGGCTTCTCCTTGGCGATTAACTATCTCCCTGTTAATGACTAAAGACTTTTTGTGGAGATCGATCGCTTCTTGATATTGTCCGAGGGAAAGATAAGCACTTCCTAAATTGTCTAAAGAAGCGGCTTCTCCTTGGCGATTTTTGATTTCTTGATAAATTTGTAAGGCTTTTTTCCACGATTTCAAGGCTTCTCGAAACTGACTTATTTTATATTGTTGAGCGCCTTGCTCGAAAAGCTTATCCGCTTCTTTTCGCTGTTTTTCTGCTTCCATTAATACTAAAAGTTTTTCAGCACTTTTTTCTAAATCAGCATCCTTAATTTCTTTTGCGATTATTAAAGTCTGCTGAAAAAATTCTATGCTCTCCTTAAATTCTCCTAACTCATAGTAAGCCCCACCGAGATTTAAAAAGGCAAGTGCTTCTAGACGACGTTCTTTTGACTCTTGTGCTATTTTAACCGCATTTTCTAAAACAGAAATAGCTTGACGGTATTGACCGTCGTTAACATAGGCATTGCCTAAATTAACGGTAGATTTAGCTTCCCCTGAAAGGTCTTTAATTTGCCGGTAGGCTATCACCGCCTGTTGACAGGATTGAATCGCCAATTTTACTTGATTATTATCAAGATTCTGGCGACATAATTGTAAAAGCTGATCGGCTTCTGCTTTCCTCCCATCCGTATTTTGCGCTATTACCGCAGGGACGAGAGAGGAGAGTTTCCCGTTAACAACTGGTAGGGTGACGGTAGCCACTAGAGAAAGGGTAAGTAAGGCGTAAAATTTGGGATTCATAGTTATTTCCGCTATCAGTTATTAGTTAATACACCTCATCATGAGTTCCAATGTTAATCAAAACTATCCTATCTGTTTGAGTTTTTTCGTCTCGTTCTAAATAGAAAATGATGGGGCAATCATAACTACAGGAACAAGCTCTCAATTCCTGATATTCTCCCCTGACTCGATTAACATTTCTTGCTGTTCCCTGGGTAAGCGTAGGCTGCTGCCAAAGAAGCCATGTCAGGAGGCGACTTAGAATAAGCCAGAAGATTTTGCGGTCGGGAAAGTGCGCTTTCTAGCAACCCCTCATCTCGAATACCCTCTAATCCACCATGCTCGGCTATTTGGCGGTGATGAATCGCGAGAGCTACCCCATCAGCTATCCAGATTAGCTGGTTCATGAGCCTAAGTTGCCAGCTTTCTCAAAACATTCCAGTCTTCGCGCATCACTTCCTCCGCCACTTCCATTTGCTGGACAAATTCGGGGTCGTAGGGTGTAAGCTCAAAGCCATTCGGCGTTTTCAAGACGTAGAGCATATCGCCTTTACTAAGGCGCAGCTTCTCCACCAACTCTTTCGGGAAAATCACCCCCATAGAGTTCCCTACCGTTGTGACTTTTAACTTAATCATCGTTTTTTGACTGAGTAAATATATCAATTATAGCACCTCCCATATTTCCTGAATTTCTCACATCACTTAACAATTTAGTATTAACTTTCCGAACCATTGTCTAATCTCTTATTTTTCACTCTCTTCCAACGGAAAATCAATATTTTTGAATTTCTCTGTTTGACTCCTAAAATCTCAATCCCTACAATCCTATCCGTCTCATCGTAATCATAGACAATCCCCAGCGCTACTTCCTCAGAATCGATAACCTTTCCCTCAAAACGACGAATATAAGCAGCATTAGCAGCTTGATCATAGTCTATTTTCATAGTTTCCCCTTTAATCGGCGTTCAAAATGGACAGTTACCAAAAGATTATAATTACTAAGTAGGTAGGCGTTAAAAATTATCAGAAACCCCCCTTATCAAGGGGGGACTAAGGGGGGATCAAACCCCCCTTATCAAGGGGGGACTAAGGGGGGATCAAACCTAAAATCCATTTTTAATTTAATTATAACCAGCTACTTATACTGTTCACATCAAACAAAAATACCCATGAAAACTAGACAAGAATACCTCAACGCCCTAGTCAACTTTGACCAACCCCTATCAACTATCCTCCCTATCCTAAAAACCTTTCCTTGGGACAGTAGCGAAGCAATTATCACCCTAAAAAAAGAGCATCTGATCGATATTCTCGATCGCTATCTTAATAACGCTCTATCTGCCACCGACTTAGAAAACTGGGCTGATGCCATCGAATGCAGAGAAGATATCGCCTATAAAACAGATGAGGAAGATCTCATCAATGACATCATCTTTGACCTCGCTAATCCGACCTTAAACGATCCACTATCACCAAAAATAATCGAACAATACATCAGCCAACTTTCCCATTTAAAGTCTTCCTTAATTGCCTAAAAAATAGACCTCTTTTTTGTGAATTTTAATGCGGGTTTACTTGAATCTCAATTTTGTCCGAGGGGTTGAATTTAATTTCCTCAACAACGTAGGAACTGTTACGCACCACATCCTCGATCCCTCCTATTTCTAGAGAATCTAGCGAGGTTAAAGTTACTTCCGCTTTTCCTTCATTAACATCAATAATTTTGAAGTTCTGTAGGGGTTCCGTCCAGCGTTGTCTATTCTGGTTTGGATCATTTTTTTTCCCCGAACCGCGAATAACAAGCCTTCCGCTTTTGATAATTACTTTGCCTTGAAACTCTATCTGTTTGATCTCTTTCATTGCCACTTCTTTTGTTTTTGAATCTCTCCCTAAAGCGATCGTTTTTGTTGGAGAATCGAACTTGATTAATCTCCCAGATAGAGAAGTGCCATTTTTTAAAGATACTTTTGTATCATCCGGTATGAATACGGGGATTACGGGAGATCGATCGCCGGTGGCTGGTAGATGATAGCCAGCAAGAGAGGCGATAAAAACTAGGCTAGTTGCGGTTATTATTGGGTAGAGTTTTTTCATCTTTACCTTGCCTGAATGATCGGGATTTAGTTGGTTCTGTTTTCAATCTTGGATGCGGTGGGTTAGGAGTAACAGTAACTCACCCTAGGGTTTTTTCTAGAGGGGTTTTTCCATATTTTAGCGTCAGGATTGTTAAAGGGGAAGCGTTTTATCTTCTCTTTATGTTAAAACTTATGAAGGTACTCCTTTATGCGGTAAGCGATAGAAATATGACTCTACAAGAGCTAATGCGGTGGGCGGAAAAATTATCCGCGATCGAGAAACGGCAACTGATCGAAAAAATTACCGCAGAAATGGCATCGGAATCGGCAGAAGTTAATCAACCCCGTCCCTCTTTATGGGGTATATGCGCCGATTTAGGACAGGCTCCCTCGGCTGAAGATATTGATAAAACCCGACGAGAAGCGTGGGGAGATTTTACCGCAGAGGCTCTTTAAGTGTTAAAAGCAAGTTTTAAGTAGGTAGGCGTTAAAAATTATCAGACACCCCCCTTATCAAGGGGGGACTAAGGGGGGATCGGCACCCCCCTTATCAAGGGGGGACTAAGGGGGGATCGAACCTAAAATCCATTTTAAATTTAATTATAACCAGCTACTTAGATACTCATGTAGTTATCTGGTATCTTTACATCGAATTATTGCGGCAACCGCCCTATATTTAAACGTTCCCTTAATTAGCCGAGATCGAAAAATTCAATTATCAACGGTTAATACGATCTGGTAGCAACGAACTAATCAAATTCCTATTCCCCGAATATAATTGGATGCGGTGGGTTAGCGCTACTCGTAACCCAACCTGCGGTTTTTGTCAATATATTTTTACTTTCCGAAACCTTTGTTCGGGCGGTTTTGTTTGGCAATACGGAGGGCTTTTCCGGTTTTACCATCCTGTAGTGCGATCCGCATCGATCGCTTTTTCTGGTAGGATTGAATATCCGCCGCTAACGGATGATCGTTATCGATACGTAGATGGGTTAAAGAACAGATAAGACCCGTTTGTTTTCCCAATTCATTTTTTAGGAAACAAATAATTCCCCCCTCGTCTCCCGTGTAGAAAATTTTATCGATCGAAAACTGGTGATCGGGTTTGTATCGCTCGCCTTTTGTTTCAGCTATTTTTAACGTTTCGGGAGTTGCACGCACAGGGATTGGTAAACTCGCTTCCATTTTCTCAATTAAAAAACGAACTTGTCGGGGATCGTCGATGGACATGGTTATTCTCCTTGATAAAATACAAATAACTGGCGATAGAACCCGATCAATCGAGTAGAATAGCGATCGAAAACGCCAATCAGGGACATTTTGCCGTGAGCGCTCCGAATTCTCCCCCTCCCGGAACACAGATACTAGGAACCTTCGCCAGTCTTCTCGGTTTGTTGGGGATTTTTCTCTATTTTACGGGATGGATCTATCGGTGGGCCTATTTCGGCTGGTTTAGCCTTGAGATTAACCGTCTGGACTTGCCCTTGCGTTCCTTCCTTTTTGTGCCGATACAGGTCTTCTGTGGCGAATTCGGGGCTTTGCTGCGAACGTTTCTGGCGCTGGTTGCTGTTGCCTTTGCGATTCAATTTACTCTCTGGATTTTGTCTCCCCTGCCATCCTATGCAATTGTCAGTCAATCTCAACGGAAATTTCATCAAAAATTTCAGTTACTAGGTTTATTAGTCCGGGGAATTCCCGAATCTCTCCGAAAAGATTTGATCGCTGTTATTTGGCTATTAATTATCCTTTTTTGGTTAGCTCGAATTCAGGGATCGATCGATGCCCGTCGCGATGCAGTTAATGATACTTCTACCTTACCGGTTATCACTTTAGTTTTACCGGAAAAACAGATAGCGATCGGTCGAAATCCAGAGGATGTTTTTACCGATCCTTCTCTCAAAGGTTATCGAATTATTGGTGATACTAAATTACTCGAAGAGCTGCGGGGAAAAGAAACGAATGATAGTAAAGTTAATCCCCCGCGAGTCTGGCGGTTATTAATCCAAAATAACAATTGGACTTATGTTTTTCGCGGGTTATCCCCTCAGTCAGCAGAAAATGAACGTCCGGCGATTCTAGCCATTCGCGAGGATAAGGAGGGACAATTGATGATTCTCGCGCCGGATGCCCCAAAATCCCGATGAGAGTCAATCGGGGAAATGATCAAATTATCCTTGAACATGGCTGTGGCTAAGTGCCATTAATCGGGCGGGGTGGCAGCATCGAA
This sequence comes from Microcystis aeruginosa LEGE 91341, assembly GCF_015206885.1. Taxonomy (GTDB): domain Bacteria; phylum Cyanobacteriota; class Cyanobacteriia; order Cyanobacteriales; family Microcystaceae; genus Microcystis; species Microcystis aeruginosa_H. The sequence goes on from NZ_JADEXY010000025.1 coordinate 33,293, forward strand.
GCTTGCTGCTATAATTAATTACGGACAAAGATAATAAATAAAATTTATAGGCGACTTTTTTGATAACGTCGTTACCCCCGCTATCTAATTAGCTTTAGTTTAGGGATTTTCTGCGCCAGAGATTCACACTAAATCCGTTGAATATAGGCTACATATCAGGACAGGCAATAGGCAATAGACAAAAGGGGCAATAGATAATCAGTCTCTAATAACGAGATTTAGTATTACACCCCTTCTTGTCTCTGATCAAGAGTTGTAGCTGCTTTAGTTTAGCCTGATCGGATTAGCTTTTCCTGCGTTTTTTTTCGGCTTGAGATTTTGAGTTTTAGGGTAACTGCTTGAGTGTTTTTTGAATTACCCCTTGACAATCAAAACAGTCGCTACGAGGCGATGGGATCAAACTTAATAAACAATTAGCAAGTATAAGCATTTGATGTCCCTGTTGCTGATGCACCAGTCACCACATCAACTGCGCGAATTACAGCAGGATTAACTTGATTTGGCCAACAGTTAGCCTGGAAGAAATTAGTTTTTTCCGAAAACTGTCCCTGTGCATCTGCAAGATCTTCCGTCAGATGGAATGGATTCTTTTGATTGACTAGATTCTCAACATAGAACTTGACTCTTCCACCAGGGGTAAAACCTTTACCGCTAACCCTTATGGCTCCACCAGTTTGATTCTTTGTAGTAGAAACAACGATTGATGGACTCACTGGTTTATCCAATAATTCCCAACCCTTCCAGGGGGGTACGCCATCCCACCACTTGTGCCAAACCCCATTATCCATCCCACGGGCAAAAATATCAAGCCTGTTAGTCCCCCAAGAAACAACTGTAGGAGGTCCTTGGATTTTGCCCCCCAGTGATTGCCATCCACTCCAACTGCCAGGACTTCCATTGCCATAGTTATGATACACAGCCCCATCTTTTTGTCCGCGTATAAATACGTCTAGCCGGCCTTTGGACCATGCAACCGCAGCAGGAGGGTCAGATGTACCCGGTCTATTGGTATTAATTGGACCACCCACATCATACCAATCTAATTGTGATGGTTTCCAGGGAAATACTCCATCCCATAATTTGTGTTTAATGCTACCATCCCACGACCGGACGAAAATATCAATCCTCTCAGCCCCCCAAGAAACAACCGTTGGCGCTCCTTTTAACGGTGAGCCACCTAGTGTTTCCCATCCGCTCCAGTTGTTAGGATTGCCATTTCCATAGTTATGATACACATTCCCGTCTAAACCGAGTACGAAAACGTCTAAACGACCTTTAGACCATGTTACTGCGGCAGGAGGCTCAGATGTGTTACCCCCCAGGGGTTGCCAATCTAATTGTGAGGGTTTCCATCCCTTCCCATCCCACCACTTGTGGTAAATACCATTATCCGTGCCACGAGCAAAAATATCGATTCGATTAGTTCCCCAAGAAACAACTGTGGGAGAACCTTGAATCAGACCACCCAGTAGTTCCCATCCTGCTAAAGGTTTATCGTTGTTACTTCCATAATTGTGATACAGAGCGCCATCGACACCGCGGGCAAAAATATCAAGTCGATCGCTAGACCATGCAACTGCAACTGGGTAATCCGTAATCCCTCCCCCAAGCGGTTGCCAATCAAAGTCAGATGGTTTCCACCCGGCTTTGTTGTCGAACCACTTTCGATAAACACGACCATCGATACCACGAGCAAAACAGTTCAACCAAATAGGGTTTTTTACTATTGGTTCTTTCTGTCCAAACAAGCTTTTGTATTTTGTGGCAATTGGATAGGGAATTGTGGCAATTTTTAACATAGGATATACATGAATGAGGAAATTAAGTGTTTAATTTTAACTATTCTTGCGAACTTATTATCGACCTTACTGTTCGACGAGCATAACCGTAATCCTAGACGGATTTTTTCCAGACAACAGCCTTTTTAAGATTTTCTTAAAAATTAGAATTTATCCATCTAATCACCCTCTACCCCAGCACCGCATTCTTAGTCATTGCTGAATTAAGGTATTAAGGTATCAATGCCAACCTTGCACCCATCCAAAAGTTAGTTTGGCTCTAAGTTTTAAAAATCCCTATTCGATCGCTGTCATCCGGCTATTAATTATCCTGTTTTAGTTAGCCCAAATTCAGGAATCGATCGATGCCCGTCACGATCTTGAAAATGGCTCTACCCTTAACTGTATCTAGAGTAGAGTGATTCCGTATTTCTCTCCAGCCAGATAGTTGTACTACTAAATAGCACAAAAGTCTAGGGATTCTGTTAAGTCCCATTAATCGGGCGGCGTGGCAGCATCGAAGCTTACTGCTATAATTACTTACGGACAAAGATAATAAATAAAATTTATGGGCGACTTTTTTGATAACGTGAGCCGTTACCCCCGCTATCTGATTAGCTTTAGTTTAGGGATTTTCTTCGCCTTTTTCGGCTGGTTGGCCCCTTTATTAAAAAATCCTCTGACAGCGATCGCACTTGTCGGCTTTCTGGGGGGAACTTTCGCCTTTCTTTATTTCACCCTCAAAGCCATGCTCGGATTAGCTTGATACAATGGTAAGGGTTTCGCTGTTTTTAGGGGACAAAAATTATGGCTAACGACCGTCGAGTATCTCGCGTGTCCTCGCTAATTAAGCGCGAGGTCAGCCAAATGTTATTAATGGAAATTAAAGATGATCGCGTCGGTGCCGGTATGGTTAGCGTTACCGATGTGGATCTCTCCCACGACCTGCAACACGCTAGGATTTTTGTGTCTATCTACGGCAACAAAGATGCAAAGGCCGAAACTATGGCCGGTTTAAAAGCTGCTGCGGGATTCGTCCGGCGCGAACTCGGTCAACGCATCCGTCTGAGACGCACCCCCGAAGTGGTCTTCCTAGAAGATTCTTCCCTTGAACGCGGCGATCGAATGTTACACCTTCTCGATCATATTAAAAGCGATCGACCCCCGGAAGATGACGATTCAGAAGAAGAATAAAACTATTAGCCGTCTTTTTTCTCCCTGTCTCCTGTCTCGGAGTCTCCTGACTTGAAAGAGGGTGTGGGGTGTGGGGTGATG
>NZ_JADEXY010000002.1 GCF_015206885.1 Microcystis aeruginosa LEGE 91341
ATCATCAAGATATAGGAATCGGAGACGGCGTTTTGGTCTGAGATTTAATTTAATCGCTGGCATTTACAACTATGAACTTGCTTTAGGCTATCATCAAGTAGCTGAATAAGACTTTTGCAGGAGGTCTAGAGAAGACTGCTCACGAATAATATCGCTCTTGGAGGGAGTCTGGCAAAAGTCTTACAGTCTCTAAACTCTAGCTCTCTTATGGGGTAAGCCTTCAAGCTATTGCTAACTAACAGAAACCCGAAATTTGAGTTTTTATTAGAAAAAAAGTTAGCGTTCCCTTGTCAAGCAAGAGTTTCAGAATCTGGATTCGGTCAGGGATTTCCGAAAGTTCCAGAAGAGCGATAATCAGTTTTTAATAACCAGATTTAGTATTACTTAGCCAAGAAAATCCTCGATCGCCTGTGCCGTCTCTTCCGGTGCTTCTTCCGGTAAAAAATGACCACTGGCGATCGCCTGTCCCGTGACTTGATTAGCTCGCTGCTGCCAAAGAGCGATCACATCGTATTGACGTGCAATGAAACCCTTTTTTCCCCAGAGAACCAAGAGGGGGGAGGAAATTTTTCGGTCTAAATCCTGACGATCATGGTCTAAATCGATGGTAGCGGCAGCCCGATAATCGGCACAGGTGGCGGTTATCGTGCTTAAATCTCGAAAACAACGCCGATATTCCCCCAAAGCTTCCTCTGTAAAAGCGCCAAAATCTCGCCCCCAACTTTGCAAGCAATGGTGCAGATAATAATCGGGATTAGCGGCGATCAGGGTTTCGGGAAAAGGGGAGGGCTGAATCAAGAAAAACCAATGATAGTAGGCAGTGGCAAAAGTTTGATCAGTAGCCTCGTACATCGCCAGCGTTGGGGCTATATCGAGTAAAACGAGTTTTTTGACCTTTTCGGGAAAATCAAGGGCGAGACGGTGGGAAACTCGCGCCCCTCGATCATGGCCGATCAGATAAAACTCCTGATAACCCAATTTTTCCATCAGCAACACCTGATCGAGGGCCATCACCCGCTTGCAATAATTGCTAGAATCCTCTAGGGGTAAGGGTTTATCGCTATCCCCGTAGCCGCGCAGATCCGTGGCGATCACCGTAAAATTAGCCGCTAATCGGGGGGCTATTTTATGCCACATTTGATGGGTTTGGGGATAACCATGGAGCAAAAGCAGCGGAAAACCGCGCCCACCTTTGACACCATTGATAGTAATGCCATTAACTTCTAGCTGAAATTTCCGAAAATTTGTCAGCATTTTTGCTTCCTGTCACCTTAGGGAGAGATAATTGCATCATCCGGCAAAAGTGACCCAATCAGTAAAGTTTTTTCACTATAGCCGCTCAAGCCGCTGCTTTTCTGGTAGATTAAAACCATTAGGTTGCTCAAAAACCAGCGAGTTAAGCAGTAATTTGATTATGATCTCGATTATCTATTCCGATGAATTTCTCGATCACGATACAGGTATTTACCATCCCGAAAAAGCGGCGCGTTTAACGGCAATTGTCGAGGCTTTAAAACAAACAGAATGGCAGTCAAAACTAACATGGCATTTACCCACACCGCTCGAAATTCGTGACGAAGTAATTCCTTTGATCAAACAAGTTCATAATCAAGATTATGTTGATAGATTGCGGCGAATTTGTCAACGGGGCGGGGGAAGATTGGATGCAGATACTCCCGTTTCTGCCCGTAGTTACGATGTGGCGTTACTAGCGGTTAGTGGCTGGTTAGATGGAGTCGATCGAGTTTTATCCACCGGCGATCCTGCCTTTATTTTAGCCCGTCCTCCCGGACATCATGCCACTTCTAATTATGGCATGGGTTTCTGTCTGTTTTCTAATGCTGCTATTGCCGCCTATTATGCTTTGGAAAACAAAAGAGTGCAAAAAGTAGCGATTCTTGATTGGGACGTACATCACGGCAATGGCACCCAGGATATAGTCGAAAATCATCCCCAGATTGCCTATTGTTCCCTCCATCAATTCCCCTTTTATCCCGGCACGGGAGAAGCGAGAGAAAAAGGTGAGTTTAATAATGTTTTGAATATTCCCTTATCGGCGGGAAGTACGATTAAAGATTATCAAGAACATTTTGAGGGGCAAGTCATACCTTTTCTGAAAGATTTTCAACCGGATTTAGTGATTGTTAGTGCTGGATATGATGCCAATCAAGCGGATCCTCTGGCGGGCATTTGTTTACACCCACAGGATTATGGAATTTTAACCAAATACCTCTTAACTCTCAATAAACCGCTGCTTTTCGGCTTAGAAGGTGGTTATGATTTAGAAACTTTAGCGGCCTCCGTCGTCGCCACCTTAGAAGCTTTGCTCTGATCCTATTCCGGGTAATCATTACATTTCTTTAAAAAGATTGCTAACAAAGCGATCTAATGCGGTAAGGTAAACGATCGATAGAAAAAACCCTTGACCTAGTTGCCTTTTAAGATTATGAACTCCCTTGCGCCACACCTCAAAGCCAAAGCTCTGAAACCCAATAGTCGTCGTCCTGCCAAAGAATTGTGTAGCGAGTGCGGACTTTGTGACACTTATTACATTCACTATGTTAAAGAAGCTTGTGCTTTTCTTAATCAACAAATCGCCGATTTAGAAGCAGCAGCACACGGCAAAAGTCGCGACTTAAATCAGGAAAATGATCTCTATTTTGGTGTTCATCAAGAGATGATGGCTGCCAAGAAAAAACAAGCTATCCCCGGGGCGCAATGGACAGGAATCGTCAGCACAATTGCCTGTGAAATGCTCGATCGTGGTTTAGTAGAAGGGGTGGTTTGTGTGCAGAATACCGCCGAGGATCGCTTTCAACCGCAACCGATTCTCGCCCGTACCACTGAAGAAATTCTCGCCGCTAAAGTTAATAAACCGACTCTTTCTCCTAATTTATCAGTCCTAGAAGAAATTGAAAAATCGGGCATGAAACGGTTATTAGTTATCGGAGTTGGTTGTCAAATTCAAGCCCTAAGAGCAGTAGAAAAAAAATTAGGCTTAGAAAAGTTATATGTCTTAGGAACTCCCTGCGTCGATAATGTCACCCGCTCAGGACTACAAAAGTTTTTAGAAACCACCAGTCGTTCCCCAGAAACTGTGGTTCACTACGAATTTATGCAGGATTTTCGGGTACACTTTCAACACGAAGACGGCTCCATCGAAATGGTTCCCTTTTTTGGCTTAAAGACTAATAAGTTAAAAGATGTTTTTGCCCCTTCCTGTATGACTTGTTTTGATTATGTTAACTCCCTTGCCGATTTAGTTGTCGGCTATATGGGCGCACCTTTTGGCTGGCAATGGATTGTCGTTCGTAATGATACGGGCAAGGAAATGTTAGAGTTAGTTAAAGATCAATTAAATACCCAAGATGTTATGTCTAGTGGTGATAGAAAACAGGCGGTACAAAATAGCATTCCTGCCTATGATAAAGGTGTAACCTTGCCGATGTGGGCGGCAAAAATGATGGGAGTAGTAATTGAAAAAATCGGGCCTAAAGGTTTAGAATATGCTCGCTTTTCCATCGATTCTCACTTTACCCGTAATTACCTTTATGTTAAACGTAATTATCCTGAAAAATTAGCGAACCATGTTCCTGAATATGCTAAAAAGATTGTGGAACAGTATAAATTGCCCGATTAATTATTCACTTGCTTGGGCGGGGTAATAGAGAAAAATTACCCCGCTTTCTTAAGATTTTTAGCTGATTTGTACCTTTCTTAAAAATAATATAATAATGCTAATATTGTTGAAGGAAGATGTTACAGAGGTTCAATAAGCATCTTTTCGATGAATACTACTCAATATGATAATAAGCATTTCCTTATCTTGAATTCTATAAATGATGCGATAATCCCCTATTCTAATTCGGTAGGTGTCATCATATCCTTTGAGTTTCTTGACTCCGCTAGGACGAGGTGTATCGGTAAGTAGTCTAATGGCAGTAATTAAGCGTTCGCGTTGTTGTTTGGGTAAGTTGTTTAGTTGTTTTTGAACTGGTTTCGGAATAATAACTCTGTAGTTCACCCTTGGGTTGCCTCATATTCTTCGAGGGTTAGATAGTCTCCTGCTTGATAAGCTGATTCAGAAGCGATTATGTTAGCTTGCTCTTCTTCTGTAATTTCTATTTCAGTATGTCGTTCTTTGATAAAGAGTAAAAAGTCAAGTAATTGAGTCAAAAGGGTGTCAGGTGTCTGCTCGATTTCTTTAATTAGTTGTTCTTTGAGTGTCATAGCTTTATCAGTTATCAGTTATCAGTTATCAGTGAGCAGTTATCAGTGATTAATTCAATTATAGTCCATCATTCAATCATTCCAATCACTGTCAATGGTGGTGGTGGGTTACTGGACTAGGTAATAGGTGTAGGGGTAATTCATGAATTACCCCTACAATAACGTTTGTCTGAATGTTGTTAAATTTTCTCTTGACAAAGGCGACTTGACAGGATATTATATTCATAATGGAAAATCCGTGCGCCTACAGACCCTATTTTCAAGTCTCAATAATCGCTTAGATAGCGATAATTTTTTTAAGGATTGATAACCATGAACCATCAAAGAGAGTTTTATGTTGTCATTGAACGAGATGAGGATGGGTATTATGTTGGGGAAGTTCCTCAACTTCGGGGTTGTTACAGTCAAGGGGAAACGATTGATGAATTGATGAAGAATATCAGGGAAGTGATTGAACTTTGCTTGGAAGATGACAATCCTGAAGATGTATCGGAGTTTGTTGGAATTGAAAAGGTGTCTATCTGATGCCAAAATTACCGGTAGTAACAGGTGATGAAGTTATCAAAGCTTTAACGAGAATAGGGTTTCAATCTATCCGACAAAAAGGAAGTCATTTGCGCTTAAAACATGAAGATGGAAGAGTTGTCACCGTACCGGTTCATCGGGGGAAAACTGTCGGGAAAGGATTACTCTTAAAAATTTTACGCGATGCTGAACTGACACAGGAAGAATTTATTCGTCTGCTGTAATTTCAATCTTGATTTAAGCTTAATGTCCCCTGGCTAAATATAATACAAAAAATCTTAGTCCCTTTTGACTAGAAACCTACTTGACAAAGGCGACTTGACATGATACTATATTCATAATGGAAAACCCGTGCGCCTACAGACCCTCTTTCCATGAATTTTCAAGGTCTAGTTTATTCGCCATAATGGGTTTTGGTACGATGAATATAGATTAACTTCTGTTCATCATTAATGGTGTAAAGTATTCTATCTTGATAACTTAAGCGAATTGAATAGAAACCCGTTAAATCTCCTACTAATTTTTTGCCACTATAGGGAGAAATACTCAGGGTATCTTGGATAATTGATTTCAGTTTTTTCTTAAGTTTAGGGGTTAGCTTATCAACATCTTTTTTAGCTTCTTTGGTAAATCTGACTTCATAAACCATTAATCAATGTCTCCCAACACTTCCTCAAGAGAATAGGTTTCATTTTCATTAATTTGCTGTAGAGATAGTTGTAAGCTTTCTCTTAAGTCGGGAATAGATAGTAATTCGATGGTTTCTTGTAAACTTTCATAGTTTTTTTGGGAAATCAAAATTACAGAATCTTCCTGATTCTCAATGGCATAAATTTTGTTATCTTCTGTAACCGATTTAACGAGACTTGGTAAATCGGTTTGAGCATCGGCGATTTTAATTTTTTTGATCATAATTAATCCTTTTTTTGATGATGAAATAATAAAAATTATTGTAGGGATTTAACAATCTCTCCTAATCACAGTCCAGACAGCATCCTCCTATAATTATCCATCATTGTAGTTCATCATTCAATCATTCCAATCACAGTCAATGGTGGTGGGTTACGACGGATTGTTAGCTTGAAGTTAAAGCAGAAATTTTTGCCGTCTAACGCACCCTACGTTTGTCTGGATGTTGTTAAATTTTCTCTTGACAAAGGCGACTTGACAGGATATTATATTCATAATGGAAAATCCGTGCGCCTACAAGCCCTCTTTTCCAACAGTCTTAACTATGATTGATGTGATTATTTGATTGACTATGATTGGTTCATTCAAGGCTCTCTTGGGTTTGGTGGGTAAATCAGTTATCAGTTATCAGTTATCAGTAATCAGTGATTAATTCAATTATAGTTCATCATTCAATCATTCCAATCACAGTCAATGGTGGTGGTGCGTTACGACGGATTGTTAGCTTGAAGTTAAAGCAGAAATTTTGGCCGTCTAACGCACCCTACGTTTGTCTGGATGTTGTTAAATTTTCTCTTGACAAAGGCGACTTGACAGGATATTATATTCATAATGGAAAATCCGTGCGCCTACAGACCCTCTTTTCCAACGGTCTTAACTATGATTGATGTGATTATTTGATTGACTATGATTGGTTCATTCAAGGCTCTCTTGGATTTGGTGGGTAAATCAGTTATCAGTTATCAGTTATCAGTGATTAATTCAATTATAGTCCATCATTTAATCATTCCAATTATAGTCAATGGTGGTGCGTTACGACGGATTGTTAGCTTGAAGTTAAAGCAGAAATTTTGGCCGTCTAACGCACCCTACGTTTTTCTAAGTTGTGATTTGAATGATTGAGTGAATGCTATGATTGTGTTGTATTTGGCAAGTCTTTATCAATGATCAATTATAGTCTATCCCATAATCCCATAAATCACAGTTAAGGCGATGGATGTTGCTGTTGTCGCATTATTTGTAAGTTTTCCCGAATTGTAACAGTATTAGGGTGATTCTCCCCTAAAGCTTGGGTAGCAATATTAATCGCTTCTAGATAGCGAGGTTCTGCTTCTGTGTACCTGCCTTGGGATTCGTACAATCCTGCTAAATTATTGAGGGAAGTTGCCACATCGGGATGATTGTCTCCTAAGAGTTGTTTTCTCAAATCTAATGCTTCTACAAGGAGAGGTTCTGCTTCTGTGTACCTGCCTTGGGAACGGTATAATTCTGCTAAATTGTTGAGGGAACTTGCCACAGAGGGATGATTGTCTCCTAAGAGTCGTTTTCTCGAATCTAATGCTTGTAGATAGAGAGGTTCTGCTTCTGTGTACCTGCCTTGGGAATCGTACAATGCTGCTAAATTGTTGAGGGAACTTGCCACATCGGGATGATTGTCTCCTAAGAGTTGTTTATGCAAATCTAATGCTTGTAGATAGAGAGGTTCCGCTTCTGTGTACCTGCCTTGGGAACGGTATAATTCTGCTAAATTGTTGAGGGAAGTTGCCACATGGGGATGATTGTCTCCTAAGAGTTGTTTTTTCAAATCTAATGCTTCTACAAGGAGAGGTTCCGCTTCTGTGTACCTGCCTTGGGAAAGGTACAATCCTGCTAAATTGTTGAGGGAACTTGCCACAGAGGGATGATTGTCTCCTAAGTGGGTTCGAGTTGCGGTTAAACAATCTTGATAGTAGGGTTCAGCAGTAGCATACAATCCTTGTCCTTGATAATACCGAGCTAAACCTGTATAGGACCAAAATAAATCCTCATCAGCAATATATTCTGAATATTCCTTGACAGATGCTTGCAGATGGGGAAGGAAAGGTTTAAATTCTTCAACTTTTTTCAGAGTCGGATTATATGGCATTTCCGCCGATTTCTTCGCCATAATCTCACAATAACGGCGTTTTGCGGGTTCTGCGTGGGGTGATGCTTCTAACTTATCCCGAAAGTAGCGACGCAACAGGGGATGAATTTCGTGCCAACCATCACGATTATCCTGAACTAAGCTCAGGTGAACTAAGCTATCGGTTAACCATTCCTCCACTGTATCCCCATCTTCATCGGGAAATAAATCCAGAATCATTTCTTTGGGAAAGGGCGCAAGAGCGAATAAACTGAGGTAAAGTGCCAAAATTTGGGCTTCTGGTGCGCTGTTCAATTCGTCCCAACTGAGATTAAAGGCAGCTTTTAACCCTCTTTCCGCAGTCATTTCCCCATGAAACTTGGGATTTTTCTCTAAGATTGGCTCATCTAAGCCGTTTTCGGCTAATTTATCGCGTATTTTGCTAATTTTCCAATCCTGTCGTCGTTTTAGCAACCTTGCCACCAATTCTAACCCTAAGGGTAAATAACCCAAATCCTGACATAATAATTTAGCTGCCTCAATTTGTGTGTCAATTCTGTTATCTGCTCTGTTATCTGCAAGGTAGGAACGCAATAAATCAAGTGCATCTTCTTCTTTTAGCACTTTTACCCGAAAAGTTGTAATTGTCGCTGATAAATATTCTTTGCGAGTGGTAATTAAAACCTGAAAGCGTTTCTCTTCTTGCGGTGGTAAATAATCCCTAATTTGCTGATAATCCCGCACATCATCAAAAATAATTAGGACATTTCCCGCTAACCAGTTTTGCCAGCAATAACGAATTTTTTCCTCTAATTCTCCCTCGTCTGGTAAAGTTAATTTGAGATATAACCGCGCAAAATCTAAAATGGAAGTACCGATATCAACGGGTTGGCGAGTTGCCACATTTAGCCAACATATACCCCCGGGATAGGCTTTTTCCTGCCATTGTTGCCAGCCAAACTGTCGGGCTAGTTCGGTTTTACCTATGCCTCCCATTCCCGTTAAGGTAGATATAGCAAGCGTTTGGGATTGTTGTAATTGAGTTTTTAAGTCAATTAATTCCTGATCCCTACCAACAAATTTAGGGATATTACTATTAGATAAATTGTGAGGATGTTGTTTAACCTGTTCCTGAACAGGCGGCTGCAGTCAGGTTTTATTGATGTTTATAGTTTCTGCTTGATAAACGTCACCAATCTCACCCTGATTCTGTAAATTTTGACCTCCAGAATTAGTCTGGTTCATACTACTATTATCCTGAATTTTTAAGGATTGAATTTCTGTTGCTAAACCCTTGACTTGTTCGGCGAAATCTGCTTCATCATTCATGGCAACTTTTAAATAATCTGCTACTTTTTCTAGATCAGTTTTTGAACCTTTGTCAGCAGCTTGTAAAGCTTTTTCAGCATTAGGATTAGCTTTAAGTTTATTCCAGATGATTTGCCGCAAAGTATTAATTTTTTCTAGAGCAGCTTCGGTAAATTTTTCTACAGTAGTCTGAAATACCAAAGCAACAATTGTCGCCACTGTTATCGGTTCCATAGATAAAATTGGGGTGATGAGGGTTAACTTACTTAACTGGTTTTTGGGGGTTAAGTTGCCAGCAATTAAACAACTCTTACCCCCATCATAGAACTTGTAATTTCATTTAGGCGGGTACTTCAATTTTACCCTGTCCAGCTAATCCAAAAGCGGCATGAACCACTTGTAGGGCCCTGACTCCATCTTCCTGATTCACCACACAACTGATTTTTATATCAGAAGTAGCAATCATCAAAATATTAATTTTCTCCTTTGCTAAAGCTTCAAAAAAGCGTGCTGCTACCCCCGGTTGTCCTTCCATTCCTGAACCAACAATGCTCACTTTGGCCACATCATTATTAACCACCACTTCCTGTAAACCCAAACTTTCCGATAGTTCTAAAAGGATTTTTTGGGCGGAATTAGCATCAGCTTGGGGTAAAGTAAAAGCGATATCCCGTCGGGGAATACCATCGACAATGCGACAGCGTTGGGATTGAATAATCATATCGACACTGACATTTTTTGCCGCTAAAACCGAGAAAATTCTCGCCGCCATCCCGGGGCGATCCGGGACGTTACGAATAGCCATTTGTGCCTGATTATTATCTAGGGCCACTCCCCTGACTGGGACTAAATTTTTAGGGATTTCGCGATTAGCAACTTTAGCAGAATACTCCACTTGAAAAGCATCACAAAGGACTTTAATTGCTTTTTCTCCGTCCGCTTCATCGATGACACAACTGACTTTTACTTCAGAAGTGGAGATCATTTCGATATTAATTGCCGCTGCGGCCAAAGTGCTAAATATTTGGGCAGCAATTCCCGGCCGGCCGATCATACCGGCGCCGGTAATGGCGATTTTAGCGGCCCCGGATTCGATAATCACTTCCGCTTCCTCTGTATTCGTGGGATGGGAACGTAAAACCGGTGCGATCGCTTCGGCCACGGATTGGGCTTTTTTCAAGGCATTTCCCATCACCGTAAAGGCGATATCGTTGCTGTCACCCTCGTGAATCGATTGAATAATTAAATCTACGTCCACCTGTTGATGGGCAATTTCCCCGAATAAACGGGCAGCAATACCGGGACGATCCGGAACCCGTAAAAGGGCGATTTTCGCCTGATTGCCCTCAAATTCCACCGCATCCACTGCTTTTGTCAATTCCAATCCTTGCAGGGTGCGCGGTTTCGGTGCCGGGGATGTCACCCAAGTACCAGGCTCATCAGTCCAACTGGAGCGGACAACCAGGGGAACCCCGAAATTTTTAGCGATTTCCACCGCTCGCGGGTGGAGAACTTTCGCCCCTAAACTGGCTAATTCGAGCATCTCATCGCAGGTAATTTCGTCTAAAAGACGCGCTTCGGGGACTAAACGGGGGTCAGTGGTGAGAATACCGGGTACATCGGTGTAAATTTCGCAAAAATCGGCTTTTAAGGCGGCTGCTAGGGCCACGGCCGAGGTATCGGAACCACCGCGCCCTAGGGTGGTAATCTCTAATTGATCACTATCGCTGACACCTTGAAAACCAGCGACCACAACTACTTTACCCTCCGATAGATGCCGGGAGAGGCGATCGGTTTTAATTTCTAAAATACGGGCCCGACTATGTTCGGATTCCGTGACAATTCCCACTTGAGCGCCGGTTAGGGAGATGGCCGGTTGTCCGATTTCCTCTAGGGCCATACTCATCAAGGCGATCGTCACCTGTTCCCCCGTGGATAATAACATATCCATCTCCCGGCGCGAGGGTTCGGCGGCGATTTGTTTGGCTAAATTGACCAATCCATCGGTGGTTTTCCCCATGGCAGAAACGACCACCACCACGGTGTTTCCTGCTATTACCGTATTTTTGACCCGTTGAGCGACCGATTGAATGCGTTCCACGGAACCTACCGATGTACCACCGTATTTTTGGACAATTACAGCCATAGTTGTCAGCGCTAGAGACTTTCTATACTTTGTTCAATCTCCAACTTATCAAACTTCCTTAACGATAAGTGGTTTTGGTTAACATTCCTTATGTTTTATCGGACGTGATCTCAGTTTGGAGCTTTTGACTGGGAAAATATCCCGCGATTGAAACATCCGGACTCGGATAAGCTGCCGACTATCTAAATTAACCTGAGTTCGGGTTAAGCAGATGGAGGTAAAAGCCAATCAAGACGAAGGCTAGGTTTTTTGGGTCGGTGACAATAAGCAATTAGTCCAGACAGAAGGTTAACCCCAAAATTCCCAGGGGAAGGATGCCTGGAATGTTCAATTTGGGAGATATTATACTAAATCCGTTGAGTATAGGCTACATATCAGGACAGGCAAAAGAGGGAATAAATAATCAGTCTTTAATAACCAGATTTAGTATTATTGAATTTATCGTTAATTATGTCAATAATCGAGCGTTTACGAGATAAAAAAGTGATGCAATTCAGACTTAAATTGGCGGTTTATCGATTACTCTACTTAAATCTTCTGTAAAACTTGGCCATAGACAAAATCGGCCAACTGTACCCCTCCACACTTTTCTATAGGGATTTAGTTCGATCATAAAATAGCAACAGATCAAGAGATTACAGGTCAAATATGCCGAAATTTGTTATCTGGGGTAGTTATTGTGAAAACCTGCTGGAAAAACGCGCACCCTATCGTCAAGCGCATCTAGAGGGGTTAAATCTGGAGAAATAACGGACAATTCTCATTAATATCGCATTAAAGGCAGATTTAAGCCAAGTTTTTGCAATTTATCAGGCAGCCAGTCAGAAGTGCGTGAATTAGACGATGGGGGTTCAGTTGTCATTATTCTTCAGTTGTAAACATCGAAAAAATGCTTACAGCGGACTATAATATAAGTCCATCCCCTCTAGATTGATCCCTAAAGAGTGAAAAAATGGTAGATAACCAAATTGATTTACGCTGGTGGCTACTGAGCAACTTGGCAAGTATTCCATCTTTGTCAATTATTTACAGAATATCGGTAATATTCACTTTTATTATCCTCATTTTTTTAGCTTTTTCTCCTCTTATATTCCCAAGAACTCCCACGAGTAAGCTCCAGAAGTTTTTATCGTCAAATCTAATATTTATTATATCTTTAGTTACTTTTATTTTAGCAGCACGCTGGCCAGGTTTCTTGTCACCAATGCTAGACCCAGACGAGGGTCTGTTTATCGCAGGTGCAATGAAACTGTTGAAAGACCCAGTTTTCTGGCGTGCGGTAGATGCCGGTTCATCTGGACCGCTCAATGTCTATCCTCTGACTCTACCAGCTTTTTTCGGGTTCAGAATTGAATATGCTAGTAGTCGTATTCTCGGCTTAATCATGATAACTGCTGCTATTGTTTGTCTTTATTATGCTTTATCCACTCTCTACGATAAGAGCCTTTCTCGTCTAGCAATAGTTCCCGTTGTTACCACTGTGGCCTTAATGAAAGAATCAGGCTATGTGCATTATACAAGTGAACATTTTTCAATTGCCATATTAAGTGTGGCTTTGTTAATTGTTTGTAAATATTATGCTGGTAATTCATCTAATCCTAATCGGCTGATATTTGCCTTGGGTTTTATCCTCGGACTTACTCCCTTTGCCAAAATGCAGTCAGTTCCTATAGCTTTCTCAATTGCTTGTATATTTTTGCACATACTCTGGCTAAAAAGCAGCGGAAGAGGTCAATTTATCAGGAGTCTTGCTGCTTTCTTTCTTGGGGTAATATTGTTCTCAGCTTTAGTCGTATTATATCTAATAATTTTCTCAATATATGATGCTTTCTGGACATCTTATATAGAACAGAATTTATTGATTTATTCTACCCATGGTTTGGAAGGAAATCTAACGCAAGTAAGCTTTTTGGCAAAAATTAACATATTTCTGGATATGTTAGTAAAAGTGCAAGATACACAGATGTTATTTTTATTAACAGCAATTGCATTGATAGTAGGAATACCATTTTTAATAATAAAGCGCTTTTTCTTAAGCCCAGATCAAGAGCAGTCTAACACATTTTGTTTTGTCTATTACAGTTTAGTTATTTTGGCTGCGTCGAGTTATTCAGTTATTAGACCAGGTAACAGTTTTCCTCATTATTTACTGTTTCTAATTATACCTAGTGGATTTCTCATCGGCGTGTTTTTAGGTGAACTTGCCAAAGTTTTACAAGTGTCAAAATTCACTCGTTCACACTTAAAATTATCTCTTTTAATAGGGGTAGTTTTTATTACAGTTGCTAGTAGTTTTTTACAATTTACTATAACAATAATATCAGATAACTTTTACCTGGATAATCGTAGAAGATTTGCTAAAAATTATCTCAGTCCAATTGCTAAAACTATTCTAAATTATGCTTCTCCTGGTGAATCTATGGCTGTTTGGGGGGTGGAACCAGAGTTATATGTTGACACAGGCCTGGTACAAGCAATAAGAGATAGTGTTTCTTTTTGGCAAATCCTACCAGGTTCACTGCAAGAATATTTTTTAAAAAGATATGCAGACGATCTTATTAATTCTAATGCTAATTTATTTGTTGATGCTGTGGCTCCAAAAATGACTAGATTTAAAGATAGAGAAACCTACGGACACGAAGTTTTTCCTGAAATTGCTAGGGTTATCAAGGAAAATTATTGGCTAGTTGATGAAGTTCAAGGAGTTCGTATTTATCTTAAAAAATAATCCTACGCTGCCTTTCCTCTTGTTCTTAGTTAGGGGCTGCTGAAAAAGTTTGTTGGTGGGGTTAAGAGTCAGGAGTCAGGAGTCAGTAGCCAGTCGTTTCAGGCTTTGTTGTCCTCTTTTTTTTGTACCAGTTTGTGTAGTTAAATAAGGATAATACAAGGTTTTTGAAGGTCTTAATCCTATTTTCGCAGCATGAACATCGGATTTTAGCAGGTCAAAAGCCTTATTTTAAAAGGGTTTTACCATTATTCAGCAAGACCTAGTTAAACAACCACTGAAGTGGTTACTACTAACCCGGAAGCTTGTAAACTGGATTTGATAACCGAATAAATATAGAATCTTTTCGCTAATTGTCTTGGAGAGATGGGTTAGTTATAATGACAAGTCTAGGATTTTCTGACGGAACTCTACTGCATAAGATTTCATTCGTTGTGCAATTTGGCTATCGTTAACGTTATACTTCATATTTATGAAAAAGGCTAGAATTTAACGAATAATCTCTTTTAACCAAAGGTTTACGGGTCATTAAAGGAGAGTTTACCAGTCATTAATCCTTGAACTCTAGGGTAGTAAAGGCATCTTCATCACTACAGTATGAGTAACGCTACCTTTACAGAAAATTTTAATACTTTTACTGGTTCGGGATTCGCCCCGATTCCGAGTCTAGGTCAGCTAGATTCCGACCTTTGGATTATTTCCGGTCTTTCCGATGGCAGCATGACCTATGGGGACACCCGTACTTCTTTAGGAGATTTTGCCAGAGGACAGACATCTAACCCTGTCACCACTGGGGGAGTTTATGCTTTCAGCGTCGCTTCGGGAAATAATGCTTTTGGGGTACAACCCACAGGAGATGATTTTACCCCCGGCGCTATCACCCTACGCTTACAGAATGTCACTAATAGCTTAGTGGATTCGATTACTCTTTCCTATATCATCCGCTTTCGCAACGACCAAAATCGGGCCAATTCTCTCAATTTTTCCTATTCTAGGGACGGAAATATTTTTACTGCTGTTAGCAGTTTAGACTTTATCACCCCGGGTAATCTGGACAGTTCCGGTTGGCAGTCGGTAACTCGTTCTATTACCCTTTCTGGATTAAGTATCGCCGCTAATAGTAATTTTTTTCTGCGTTGGACAGGAGATGATGTTAGTGGTAGCGGTAATCGCGATGAATACGCAATTGATGATATTGCCGTGACTGGTTTAGCCGCTTTCAGTACATTTGTTCTGCCCAATCCTACCCTCGTAAAAATCCATGAAATTCAAGGCACGGGTTTAGTCAGTCCAATTTTAAATCAATTGGTGACTGTAGAGGCGATCGTGGTGGGAGATTTCCAGGGTAATGCGGGATTAAGTGGTTTTTATCTCCAGGAGGAAGATAGCGACAGCGATAGTAATCCTCTGACTTCCGAAGGTTTATTTATTTTTGAAGGCAATATCCCGATTATTAACGTTACTATCGGCGATAAAGTTAGAATTACAGGAACAGTTAGTGAATTTGGTAACGCGGGGGTATCCTTAACCCAACTGAGCAGCATCACGGAAGCGTTAATTATTTCTAATAATAATCCCTTACCCACGGCCGCCACTATTAGTAATCTCTCGAACGCGAATGCTCAACCGCAAGTTTTAGAAGCTTTTGAGGGAATGCGGACAACTTTCTCCGAAAATCTCTCTTTAACCGAATATTTCCAACTTGGTCGTTTTGGTAGCGTGGTTTTATCCTCCGGGGGACGTTTACAGCAACCCACTAACGTTACCAATCCGGGGACAGATGCCAATACTTTACAAGCGAGTAATAATCTGCGACGAATTACCCTAGATGATGGTAGTAATCTCACTTTCCCGACCACTTTATTCGGACGTGTTGGCAATCCCCTCAGTACCAGTAACATTTTACGGGCCGGGGACACAGTAACGGGATTAACCGGAGTTTTAGACCAACGTTTCGGAGTCTATCGCGTCCAGAATAACCAGGGTGTTGACTTCCAAGCGGTCAATAATCGCTCAGAAACCCCCATTAATGTGGGGGGTAGGCTAAAAATTGCCAGTTATAACGTCCTTAATTACTTTACCACCATCGCCGATGGCA
Organism: Microcystis aeruginosa LEGE 91341; assembly: GCF_015206885.1. Classification (GTDB taxonomy): domain Bacteria; phylum Cyanobacteriota; class Cyanobacteriia; order Cyanobacteriales; family Microcystaceae; genus Microcystis; species Microcystis aeruginosa_H. The sequence continues at coordinate 15,827 of NZ_JADEXY010000002.1, forward strand.
CTAATAATGCCCGGGGTGCCAATAGTATCAACGAATTTCAGCGTCAAGAGGAGAAATTAGTCACGGCGCTTATCGGTCTTGATGCCGATGTTTTCGGGTTGATAGAATTGGAAAATAACGGCGATGGGGCGATATCTAAGCTTGTTAACGCTTTAAATGCCGTTGCAGGTGCAGGAACCTACGCTTTTATCCCCACAGGTACAATTGGCACTGATGCGATTAAGGTGGGATTGATTTATCGACCCGCTAAAGTGACCCCTGTAGGTGATTTTAAGATCTTAGACAGTAGCGTTGATCCTCGTTTCGATGATACTCGCAATCGTCCCGCCTTAGCACAAGCCTTCCAAGAAGTCAATACCGGTGCCAAATTTAATTTAGTCGTCAATCACCTAAAATCAAAAGGTCAATCGGGTTTAACTAATACAAGTGATCCTAACTTCGATCGAGGGGATGGTCAAGGTTTCTGGAATGCCAGTCGCACCAATGCGGCCTTAGCTTTAAGGGATTGGATAGCCACAGACCCCACCAATAGCGGTGATAGGGATTATTTAATTATCGGAGATCTCAATGCCTACGCCCAAGAAGACCCAATTCGAGCGCTCGAATCCGCCGGATATACAAACTTAGTCAATCAATTTGGGGGTATTAACGCTTATTCCTACGTTTTCGATGGACAAGCTGGTTATCTCGACCACGCTCTCGCTAATGCTAGTTTAGCCTCCCAGGTAACGGGAGTGACGGAATGGCACATTAACGCTGATGAACCTAGTGTTTTTGACTACGATGACAATATCGTTGACCCCGGGGAAAATCCCTCCAATCCTCCCTTAAACCCCTCTGCACTCTACCAAGTTAACCCCTATCGTACCAGCGATCATGATCCCGTTTTAATTGGTTTAGATTTAAGCACACCTCAACCCTTTAAACTGCAATTATTCCATTTTTCCGACAACGAAGGCGGAATTTCAGCCCTTGATGATGCCCCGCGCATGAGTGCGGTGTTAAATGCTTTGCGACAGCAGGACATCGATAACGATGGTGTAGCAGGTTTTGCCAATACCCTCACCCTTGCGTCTGGAGATGCCTACATTCCGGGGCTATTTTTTGGGGCCAGCGAACAGGTATTCGGGGCAGTTGGCCGCGGCGATATCCAGATTCTCAACAATTTGGGAGTACAAGCGAACGCTTTTGGTAATCATGAATTTGACCAAGGTACAGCAGTTGTCCGTAATCTAATTCTTGCCAATGGCAACTATCCGGGTACAAATTTCCCCTATCTCAGTTCTAATCTTAATTTTGCCCCCGATACCAACTTAGCCAGTTTAGTGACTGCCGATGGTCAGGAAGCGAGTACCATTGCTAATAAAATCGCTAAGAGTACGGTGATTACTCTGCCCGATGGCGAGAAAATTGGCATTGTTGGGGCAACTACCCCGATTTTACGCTCAATTTCCAGTCCGGGTAACGTGGGAGTTTCTCCTGCTAATCCAAATGACCTTGATGCTTTAGCGGCCATTATTCAAGCTTCCGTCGATGCACTTTTGGCCGCTAATCCGGGGATGAATAAGGTCGTGTTGTTAGCCCATATGCAACAATTATCGATCGAACAGGCCCTAGCGGAACGTTTACGCAATGTCGATATTATCGTTGCTGGTGGTTCCCATACTCGTTTAACCGACGAAAATGACCGTTTACGCGCCGGAGACACCTTCCAGGGCGTTTACCCCATTGTTAAAACTAACCCAGAGGGAAAACCGGTAGCGGTAGTTAATACCGATGCCAATTATAAATACGTCGGACGCTTAGTTCTCGATTTTGATAGCAGTGGTCATATCATTCCCGAAAGCTACAATCCCAATATTAGCGGTGCTTACGCCACCGATGCCCAAGGAGTGACGGAAGTGGGGGGAACAGGATTAGAAGACCCCGAAATTCGGGGGATTACCAATGCCCTCAGAGGGGTTATTAACGCTCAAGAAGGCAATTTCTTCGGTTTTACGCGAGTTTTCCTCAACGGTCAACGGTCGGGGACAGGATTAGATGGAGTTCGCCAACAGGAAACCAACCTCGGCAATATTACCGCCGATGCTAACCTAGCTGAGGCCAAAAAAACCGATGCTAACGTGGTTATTTCCCTGAAAAATGGCGGTGGTATTCGCAATAGCATTGGCAGTATCATCGTTCCCACCGGTACGGAAGCAGTACGGGTAGCACCAGAAGAAGTACCCGGAGTGAAACCGGCCGGGGGAATTTCGGAAGTAGCGATTAAAAATGCCCTCAGTTTTAATAATTCCCTCAGTCTCACCACTGTCACCGCTAGTGAATTAAAGGGGATTTTGGAGTACGGCCTGGCGGCTAGTACAAACGACCCTGCTAATTCCCAAGGACGTTTCCCGCAAGTGGGAGGAATGGCCTTCAGTTTCCACCTTGATGACCCCGCCGGCAGTCGGATAAAATCTTTGGTAATCAAGGATGAAAACGGCACAGTTATCGATGTGGTGGTGCAAAATGGCGCAATTGTCGGTGATGCTAATCGTAGCTTCCGCATGGTGACGCTTTCTTTTCTTCTTGATGGCGGAGATGGTTATACCATTCCCCAGCGCAATCGCGTCAATTTGCTAGGCAGTACACCCAACTTCACTGGAAATGCAACTTTTGCCCCCGATGGTACGGAACAGGACGCTTTTGCGGAGTATTTACGGGCGAATTTCTTCAATCAACCCTTTTTAGGGGAAGATGTGAGCAGAGAATTTGATACCCGTCTGCAAAACCTCAATTTCCGCAGCGATGAAGTTTTGCGTTCCACTCGTTCGGGTACGGCCAGCATTGATAATCTAGTGGGTACTAGCGGTGATGATGTCTTAGTCGGGTTTCAAGGTCGCGACACCCTAACTGGTTTAGGTGGTAATGATTTCTTTGTTTATGTCAGTTTGAGCGATCGCAGTGATACTATCACTGATTTTACCGTCGGCAGCGACAAAATTGTTCTCACGCAACTGCTTAATAGTTTGAATTACACCGGCAGTAATCCCATTGCTGATGGTTATATCACTTTTACTGCTCGTGGTAGTAGTACGGTTCTCAATATCGATACTGATGGTTTTGGAACTGCCGCAAGTCCTTTATCTTTTGCCCTACTCAATAACGTCAGCGTAGCGCAATTGAATAACGTCAATAATTTCCTGTTCTAGTTTTTTTTGGTGGGCTATCAATGCCCACCAAAGTTTTTTTTAAGGAGTAATTTCCATGAATAAAGTTGCTGTAATCACAGGTTTAGCCCTAGCATATTTTGCTGTCAATGTCAATAGTTTACAAGCGGCAAATATTACCTACAATTTTCAGGGTGCAATAACTTCTGGAAGTCTGACGGGGACTTATTCCGGTTGGGCCAGTTTTGATGATGCGGGGATTACAGGCGTAGGTTCTGAATCTACCCCCTTGACCAATATTAGTTTTACTCTCCTCGACCATAGCTTTAATCTCGCTTCGGCCGATGCCAACCCTGTGGCTAATTATTTCGATGGGACTTTTCTTGGCATCGATTATAGTGTCACCTCTACTAATGCCTTCTTTCCTATCGCTAATTTTGCCCTGACTAGCGGATTGTTTAACCTCAGTGAAGCGGCTTTTACCTATACTCCTCGCTTGGGTGCTGGAGGACAAGGTAGCCTAACTTTTAGCAAAGTTCCTGAACCTTCTATGCTTATCGGTTTAATTACTTTAGGAGGAATCGGTCTTGTCCTCCGCAAAAGTCCCTAACTAATTTGAGACTTCCTTAGCTAAAAACGCCTACCTCAAACTAATGAGTAGGCGCAGTTTATCGATTACTCTACCTAAACTTTCTGTAAAACTTTGGCATAGACAAAATCAGCCAACTGTGTACCAGACCAGAAACCGTGGTCACCGTCCCATTGGAAGTGAACCCCCAGATAAACACGGCTGCGTCCATTTTCCAAAGCTGCCGAACTAAAACTATTATAGGTGCGTTTAATCCCCTCGGCGTTAGGATCGTCCGTGTCGGCGGTAAAAGTGACGTTATCAGTACCAAAGAAATTACGCATAATCCCAGCGTGGGCTGCCCCAAAAGTGGCATGACCAGAAACATAGGCAGGGAAAGGGGGACTAAAACGCTGACCGGCGGTATTAATTGATAGGGGTTGCCAATTGGGATCAGCTTCGGTTAAAAGATTACCATCTTGATCGGCCAGACGGATCGCTGTTTCCGGTCGCCAGAGATTAATCGGTAGCCGGTACTTAGCATCCCAAGCGACAATAGCGGCATCACCCATGACTAAACCCACTAGGGCAAATAAACGCGCTGTTTCCAGTAGAGATAAATTTCTTTGTTGGGCGACAATTTGGGTAATGCGGAACAGATGGCCGGGGGGTTTATAGGTTCCATCCACATCATTCGCCCAGAAAAAGGCAATTCTAGTCTGTGCAGCAGTACGCGCAGAGGAATTGGCCGCCCCTAACAGTTTGACTTCGTTAAACTGGGCCGCATATTCAGGGCTACGGAGAAGGTCGATTTTATTAGCATAGTTACCCGGAAAGGGCGGCCGAAATTGACTCCCAGAAGTCATGACAAAGGGAGTCACGTCTGGCCATTGGGGGGCGACTGCATCCCCGGATCCTGTTGGTCGCCAATCCCCCGGCTGATTACCCGGTTTATACAGGGGAGGTTGGTCAGAACCGTCATTCTGACGCAGGGTGAGAATGGAATCGGCCACGGCCTGCCCAAACGTTTTACCTTTGGTATCGGCATCGGACATCTTAACCACGTTTAATCTTTGCAGGGATGTATCCAAAGCAGTATTAAAAGTCATGGTCAGATTGACATAAATCCGGCTAAGAATACGATGGGCCGCATAAACCGCCGCTATTTCAGGAGAAGTACCGGGATCAGGCTTTAACTTTAAATTGCTAGGATAGGGACTGTATAAATTCCCCGAAAGGGCATTAATGGCGTTAAACATCGCCACCTGTAACATCGCCCCCGCCCGGGCAATCGGTGTCGGACCGCCACCAATTTTCCGAATAGTTTCTAAAAAAACGTCATTCCACTCGATAATTACGTTCATATCGTTACCTCCTTTAATATCGCAACTTTGACTTAACAGCCCCAGTCTATTCAATAAGTTCAACAGTAACCATAGAAGTTTAGGCTATTAACAAGAAGTTAAGTGACGTAAATCCCACTTTAAAGCACTGGCAATTTGTCAACTACTTTTTACAAAAATTAACTATTGCAGTTATTACTTATCAGATTTGACTGTTCAGTTCACTTATGACTGTTTACTGATAACCGAAAACCCCCCTACTTCCCACTTTTCTATAGCGATTTAGTCTGATTGACGATTCGATCGTAAAATAGCAACAGATCAAGAGAGTACAGGTCAAATATGCCGAAATTTGTTGTCTGGGGTAGTTATTGTGAAAACGTGGTGGAAAAACGCGCACCCTATCGTCAAGCGCATCTAGAGGGATTAAATCAACAGAAAGAACGGGGAATTCTCGTTACTATCGGACCAACGGCAGATTTAAGCCAAGTTTTCGCAATTTATCAGGCAGCCAGCGAGTCAGAAGTGCGAGAATTAATCGAAGCGGATCCCTACTGGCAAAATGGCATCTGGACAGAGTACCAAGTCAAAGAATGGATTCAAGCCATCTAAGGGGGCTATCAGCTATATTTTTCTATAAGGGTGTTGTCATAAAATTTTCCAACTACGCAACTAATCAAACTCATCTCCGGTCAAGTCTGAGGATATTGTCAAGGATAAACCGGAGTTATCCCTTATCGATTCCAGCTGACAGCTGATAGCTTGCCTACTTTTTGCTTATTGCCATGGTTTACATCAAAAAGGTCGAACTCTCACACTTCAAATCCTTCGGGGGAACAACTCCTATACCCTTTTTACCGGGGTTTACGGTGGTTTCTGGTCCAAATGGTTCGGGAAAGTCGAATATCCTCGACGCACTGTTATTTTGCTTGGGATTAGCTACTTCCAAGGGAATGCGGGCCGAAAGATTACCGGATTTAGTCAATCATAGCTATAACAGTCAACGTCATAGCTCGGAAGCGAGTGTTTCGGTGACTTTTGATATTGCCGATATTCCTGACGCAACCGATAGGGATTGGACGGTTTCCCGACGCTTAAAAGTGGCTAAGGGTGGCAGCTATACTTCTACCTACTATATCAATGGGGAAACCTGTACGGTTAGCGAACTTCACGACCAATTAAACCGTTTACGCATCTATCCCGAAGGGTACAACGTGGTGTTACAGGGAGACGTAACCCGAATTATCAGCATGAATGCTAAGGAAAGACGGGAAATTATCGACGAATTGGCAGGAGTAGCCGAATTTGACCGCAAAATTGAGAAAACTAAGGAGAATATCGATTCGGTTAAAGAAAGGGAAGAACGCTGCCAAATTATTGCCACAGAATTGCAAAAATCTCTGGAAAAATTAGCACTCGATCGCATTAAAGCCGAAAAATACCAAAAACTCAAGGCCCAAGTCCAAGAAAAACAACAATGGGAAATTGTCCTCCATTGGCAAAATCTCCAGCAGCGCTGCCAGCAAGTACAAGGACAAATTCAAGCTGGGGAAAGGGAAAAACAGGTTTTAACGGAGACTATCGCCAATTTATCCGAACAAATCGCCCAAAATAGTCAAGAATTAGAGAAACTCAATCAACAGGTCAAAGCTTTTGGGGAAGATGAACACCTGTCCCTGACTTCCCGATTAGCGAGTCAACAGGCCAAACGACAACAACAGCAACAAAGACAAAAAGAGTTAGAAAACCTCGAAAAAGAATCTCAGGCACAGAAAACCAGACTTTCAGAGGAAATTAATCGCTATAATCTCGAATTAAACCAGATTACTGCTGAAAAAAGCCGTTTAGAAACTGAAATTTTACCCAGTCTCCTACGGACAACCCAAACCGCAAGGGAAACCCTAGAAACCCATCGTCTGCAAGCAAGTAGTCTCGCGGAAGCGTCAGAAGCTTGGGTAAAAGAACAAAGTGACCTTTCCCGCAATATTACCCGTCTTCAGGAACAATTAAACCCCTACCGTAGCCAACGGGCCCAATTGACCGAAAGATGCGATCGATTGCAAACTAATATAGTAGAAGCTGGTCAACGTCTGCAAGAATTAGAGCAAGTTATTAGCACAAAAACCGAAGAAAGTCAAGAAATATTACAAAAAATTAATCAAGCGGAACCCGATATCCAAAATTTAGCCCAAAAACTCACCATTGCCGAACAAAATCACGTTATCAGTCAGGACACCCAAAAACGTCTGCTCAAGGAACAACGGGACAAACAGAGAGAATTAGATAAACTGGAAGCGACTAAGCAAGCGCAACAGGAGGCCCAGGGAACCTATGCCACTCAAATATTATTACAGTCAGATTTGCCCGGAATCTGCGGATTAGTGGCACAATTGGGCGAAGTAGAGGAACGTTATCAAATTGCTCTTGAAATCGCCGCCGGAGGTCGTTTAGGTCATGTAGTCGTCCAAGATGATAGTGTTGCGGCTGCCGGAATTGCCTTACTAAAACAGCGTCGCATCGGTCGGGCCACTTTTTTACCCCTGAATAAAATTCGTCCCCCCCGTCCCCAAGATATTTCCTCTCTGCGTCATGCGCGGGGTTATCTGGATTTAGCGGTGAATTTGGTTAAGTTTCAATCCCAGTATCGGGAGGTTTTTAACTATATTTTTGGCAGTACGGTGGTTTTCGAGGATATAGATTCTGCCCGTTATTATATCAATCAATATCGCATTGTTACTTTGGATGGCGAGTTATTAGAGATGACTGGCGCTATGACCGGAGGCAGCCAACCGACGCGATCGGGGCTGCGTTTTGGTAAAATTTCTGCCAAGGAGTCTAGTGAAGCGGAATCTCTACGGGAAAGATTAGCAGAAATCGATCGCATTCTGACCCGCAACGAAGAAAAAATTACCCAAGTTAATCATCTTATCAGTCAGTTAACCCAACAGTTAACCGAAACCCGTCAAAGTCATCGGGAAAATCAATTATCTCTACAACAATTAAACAAGGATTTACAACGTTTAACCACAGAAAAAGAGGATTTAACCCGTCAATTATCGGGTCAGCAAGAGGAAATTACTATTTCTCGTCAACGGTTAGAAGTATTAACCAGAGAAATTCCTGAGTTAGAGTTATCCTTACAGCAAGAACAGGAGAAATTAACTGCTTTAGAGGCCAATCATACCCATAGCGAATGGCAACAGGTACAGGGAATAATTCGCGCTCAAGAATTGCAGTTACAAACCCAAGAAAATCACCTCGCGACAGTCCGCGAACAGTTAAAAGACCTACAAAATCAACAGATCAGACTAGAGGAAAAAAGTCAAGAGTCTGCGGATAGAATTACCGAGATTGAGAAAATAATCACCGATGCAGTTAATCAGAGAAATATCGGTAATCTAGAGATAGAAAAACTTGATCACAATATTTTAGAAATCAATCAAGCTTTACAGCAATTATCCCGACAACTAGGGGAAACCAAGCAAAAAAGAGACCAATTAGAGACAGTTTTGCGACAACAACAAAACCAACAACAACAGGCCATCTGGCAATCGGAAAAGTTAGTCAACAATCAAGAGGAAAGACAAGCATTACTAACCACTTTACAGACAGAAATTAGTCAATTAGAAAGCGACTTACCAAATCCCTTGCCCGAAATTCCCGAAAGCGAGAGAGATTTCGAGAAAATTCAAAGCGATATTCGACAGTTACAAAAGAAATTGGAAGCTTTAGAACCTGTGAATATGTTAGCTTTAGAAGAATACCAAAAAACTAAAGAGAGATTAGATGAACTATCAGAAAAACTGCAAACTCTAGAAGGAGAAAGAACCGAACTACTTTTGCGGATAGAAAACTTTACCACCCTCAGATTTAATGCTTTTCAGGAAGCATTTACTGCCGTTAACGAAAACTTTAAAACCATATTTGCAACCCTGTCCGATGGTGATGGTTACTTACAACTAGAAGACGAAAATGACCCCTTTAATGGTGGCTTAAATCTGGTGGCCCATCCGAAAGGAAAACCCGTACAGCGATTAAGTTCCATGTCTGGGGGTGAGAAATCTTTAACCGCTTTAAGCTTTATTTTTTCCCTACAAAGATATCGTCCTTCTCCCTTTTATGCCTTTGATGAAGTAGATATGTTTTTAGATGGGGCCAATGTAGAAAAATTGGCTAAAATGATTCAAAAACAAGCCCAACAAGCGCAGTTTATTGTCGTTAGTTTGCGTCGGCCGATGATTGAAGCTTCCGAAAGAACCATTGGTGTCACCCAAGCGCGGGGAACCCATACACAGGTACTAGGAATTAAAGTGTAGGAAAAAATTATCCTCCCATATCCTTGTCTAGTTTAGATCACTTGGGAAATTTAGATACTTAACGGCTTAAATAGTTAAGACGAACTAAAAAAAATATTCAATTATCATCTTTATTTTTAAGCCTAGCAGAGAGCTACGATGTTCTCGATATTTAGCTTCTAGAATATCTTTTACCTTTTTTACCCAGTCGATTTCTTGACACTTGACAGTATCATCAGTAATATCTTCATATCTCTTTTTTAATCTAGGGAAAAGCCATCGAATATCATGATATTTTTTGTCCGCAATTAAAACAATAAAACCTGCAAACACAGAAGTGTTGAACGTTGAGAAAAGTCAGACAAAAAATGCTATTATAGATAGAATCTAGACAACTTATTACTCTCATAATAGGGAGTTTGCCCTGATGACGAATTTCTCAAAACTCATAAAATATAGCAAAGATCGGGGTGGTTAGGACAATCAATCGCTGAAACCCTTGACCGATAAGAGTTTGAAAATTGAAAGCGTCCTAAATAACCCATTTTTTGCTATAGCTTCTCAAACCACTGCCTAAAAATGACTACCCCGCTTTAGACACTTTTACATTTTTGTCCTGTTGGATTGGTTTTGCTTTAGATAAAAGCATCGTCAGTATGAGGGACTTATGCAGTCGAATGGTACTGCAAGGAATTAATGTAAATCTATCCACATTTTCTCAGGCAAGCAAAATTAGAGAAACAAGTCCGTTTGAGAAAGTCATTGTCGAATTAAATAAGCGTTTAGTTGCCAAAAAAGGAATAGAGAATGCGCGAGCTTTATTTCCTATTGACTCAACAATAATTAGCTTAACCAGTAAACTACTATGGTCCCAGGGATGGCATCAAGTAAAACTATTCTCTGGTCTGAATAGTATCACAACAGAGGTGGTCGGAATCCTCATCCATTTTGGTCAAGGTCATGACTCAAAAGAAGGAGGAAAAACGATAGAAGCAATTCCTGTAAATGGAGTTGGCCTAATGGATAGAGGATTTACTTCTAATCAAAAAATTACCGAATTATTAGAGAGTAGTGACCAGCATTTTGTCTTGAGAGTGAAAAATAATATTAGCCTAGATATTCTCGAAAATTGCAAGTGTAAACTCGGAAAAGATAAAAGAAAAATAGAAGTAAGAGTAGTCGCTTTTTGCGACCTAGAAAGTCAAACATAAAACATAATTTCGGCTGGCGACAGATTTACTTCTATAGCAAAGATCGGGGTGGTTAGGACAATCAATCGCTGAAACCCTTGACCGATAAGAGTTTGAAAATTGAAAGCGTCCTAAATAACCCATTTTTTGCTATAGAAGGAGAAGGAGCAGTTAGCAATGAAGAAGTGGCCAAAATTTACATCCAAAGATGGCAAATAGAACTGCTGTGGAAATTTTTAAAAATGCGTCTAAAGTTGGATAATCTAATCACTAAAAACGAGAACGGAATCCGCCTACAGCTCTATAGATGCATTATCGCTTATCTGATTCTACAGCTAATAGATATTGAAGAAGGATTTGGGAAAAGCTTATTAGACAAACTGCGCTATTTACAGAGTTTCATGTGTCAACATATTAGCTATGTGCACTGGTTCCAGAGGATTGTCTATTCAACTTAAAATTTGATGTTATAGGGGTATTATGCTTGTCAATGTAAAGTTTTATTACAGGATTCAACGTTTCTGCATCTTGTATTACATAATCCAATCGCTCCGGGGGATAGTCGGGGTTGAGGGGAACATAGGCGCATCCGGCTTTCAGAATAGCCAAAAGCGCTGTCACCATTTCCGGGGAACGTTCAACAGATAAGCCAACAAGACTTTCCGATTTTAGCCCACATTTTTGTAAATAATGGGCCAGTTGATTGGCTTTTTGATTTAAGCTTTCATAGCTAATTGGCCAGTTTTCCCAATCAGCGCCATAGCTTCAGGGGTGCGTTGTACCGGCTGTTCAAATAATTGATGAATAGATTGAGTCATTGAACCTAATTTGAACTCAAGGATCATAGTTGGTTTAATTTGCTTGATCCTATTTTCCAAAGCGACGCTCGCGATTTTGAAACCAGTGGATAGCTTCTTCAATATCTGCCGGAGTTAGATCGGGAAAGAAGGTATTTGTAAAGTAGAGTTCACTATAGCGTTTTTCAGTCTGATGAGGTACAAAAGTTATGGGTTTTAGGCAAAAGGGAAGAAAAATAGGCGTACCTCACTAGCTTAGGAAACGCTATATAGCCAAATAAGGCGATGTCATCCTGAAAGTTTTTGTCTAGAATTTTCTGGTTCTGTTGTTTTAATATTCTCGATAATCACGATGTTTTGACTTGTTTAAATAGAGCAGAGAAGCTTTAATATTTAGCCTTTGACAGACAAGAGCAAAGTCAGCTTTTAGGCAAAGGGAGACAGATCTACCCCTATCCCTAGGAACATAAAAGTGCGATGTCAAAAAATAATTGTAATTATATCAAACCGGGGACTTTCCGATAGATAGAAGCGATCGATCCCCGGAATCCTACACTGGTAAATTCTACCTCATCTCCCGCTTCATAGATCTGTTCTTGCCAAACTCCCGAATCCTCGCGACGGTGACATTCAATTTTCATCTCGTTTTGATGAATAAGAATGTATTCTTTTAAGGTGGGACAGGTTTGATAATCGCTAAATTTATCACCCCTATCAAAGGATTCCGTCGATTTCGATAATACTTCAATAATCAGAACGGGATAAAGAATAAAATCATCAGTATTGTTAATCTCTCTCTCGTCACAAACCACGGCAATATCGGGATAATAATAACAATTTGCCTCCTCTAACCGGACTTTGATATCGGAAGTGAGAACAAGACAGGGACTATCATCGAGATGGATACTCAATAAAGTGGCTAGATTTGTATTTAAGACAATATGGGGCTTTTTTGCGCCTACCATCGCATAAATCCGTCCTTTTCGGTACTCGTGCTTGATCGGACTGACTCTTTCCCCTTCTAGATACACTTCTGGAGAGACATAAAAAAAATTAGGATTCGTCACCATCGTCCCCATGCTCCCTATCCTCGAATAACTGAATTATAGCCTTTGGGAATCATCGCTCTTGGACTCAATCTCGCTAGACTTATAGATCATTGATTGTCACTTGTAATATTTGTATTACAGTTATGTGACAGAATGGAGATAACGACTCTCAAAGGGACGTTATTTAGGAATGAATCCCGAAAACGATTGATATCCATAGGTTTGCCAGAATGTCCAACGCTAAAAGTTACAAAGATACCGTTAATTTGCCTCAAACTGACTTTGATATGCGAGCAAATGCCAGCAAACGTGAGCCAGAAATCCAGAAATTCTGGCAAGATGAGCAAATATACGAGAAATTAGCGCAAAATAACCCCAAAGAATTATTTATTCTCCACGATGGTCCTCCCTACGCTAACGGGTCCCTGCATATCGGTCATGCTTTAAATAAAATTCTCAAAGACATTATCAATAAATATAAACTGCTGCAAGGCTACAAAGTGCGCTATGTGCCGGGTTGGGATTGTCACGGGTTGCCGATCGAACTAAAGGTTTTACAAAGTCTCAAAAGCTCGGAAAAAGAGGGTCTAACCCCTTTAAAATTACGTCAGAAAGCCCATGATTTTGCCCTTCAAACGCAAAAAGAACAGTGTGAAGGTTTCAAAAGGTATGGAGTCTGGGGAGACTGGGAAAATCCCTATTTAACCCTAAAACCTGAATACGAGGCCGCTCAAATTGCCGTATTCGGAAAAATGGCCCTGAAAGGTTATATTTATCGGGGACTAAAACCAGTTCACTGGAGTCCTAGTTCTCAAACCGCTTTAGCTGAGGCCGAATTAGAATATCCCGAAGGTCACACTTCCAGGAGTGTCTATGTTGCTTTCCCAATTACGTCAGTTTCGACCCCGGTTTTAACGCCATTTTTGCCTAATTTATCCGTGGCTATCTGGACGACTACCCCCTGGACTTTACCCGGGAATTTGGCCGTCGCATTAAACCCAGAATTAAACTATTCAGTGGTGGAAACTAGCGAGTCTAATTATCTAATCGTAGCGACGGATTTAGTCGAAAAATTAGCCGACACTTTTAACACAACTTTGACTATTAAAGCAACGGTTAAAGGTCTGGAATTAGAACATACTAAATATCGTCATCCTTTGTTTGACAGAGAAAGTGCGATTCTCATCGGTGGGGATTATGTCACCACTGATTCCGGCACCGGATTAGTTCATACGGCCCCTGGCCATGGTCAGGAGGATTATATCGTCGGCCAACGTTACGGGTTACCGATACTTTCTCCTGTGGATGATAAGGGAAATTTCACCGCAGAAGCGGGACAATTTGCGGGTTTAAATGTCTTGAAAGATGCTAATGAAGCAATAATTTTAGCACTGACAGAAAAGGGTGCCTTACTCAAAGAAGAAGCATATCAGCATAAATATCCCTACGATTGGAGAACCAAAAAACCGACAATTTTCCGCGCAACAGAACAATGGTTTGCTTCCGTGGAAGGATTCCGGGAATTAGCTTTAGAAGCAATTGATTCGGTGCGTTGGATTCCCGCAACGGGTAAGAACCGTATTACTTCTATGGTTAGTGAAAGAAGCGATTGGTGTATCTCTCGTCAGCGCAGTTGGGGGGTTCCTATTCCTGTTTTTTATGACGAAGAAACGAATGAACCTCTGTTAACCGAGGAGACGATTAATCACGTTCAAGCTATCTTCGCAGTCAAGGGTTCTAACGCTTGGTGGGAGTTATCCGTAGAGGAATTGTTACCTCCCAGTTATCGCGACAATGGTCGCAGTTATCGCAAGGGAATGGATACTATGGATGTGTGGTTTGATTCTGGTTCTAGTTGGAATGCGGTGGCTAATGCTCGACCAGAATTAAGTTATCCTGCGGATATGTATCTAGAAGGATCGGATCAGCATCGGGGATGGTTTCAATCGAGTTTATTAACCAGTGTCGCTGCTAATGGTATTGCTCCCTATAAAACGGTGTTAACTCACGGTTTTGTTTTGGATGAACAGGGACGAAAAATGAGTAAATCTCTGGGTAATGTCATCGATCCCAATGTGATCATTAATGGGGGTAAAGACCAGAAAAAAGAACCCGCTTATGGGGTGGATGTGATTCGGTTATGGGTGTCCTCGGTGGACTATACCAATGATGTGAATATCGGTCAAAATATTCTTAAACAGTTGGTAGATATCCGTAATAAAATCCGTAACACTGCCAGGTTTTTACTGGGGAGTTTAAATGATTTTGATCCCGTTAAAGATGCGGTAGCTTATGATGATCTACCAGAGATCGATCGCTATATGTTACATCGTATCTCGGAGGTGTTTACGGAAGTTACGGCAGCTTTTGAAAGTTTCCAATTTTTCCGCTTTTTCCAGACGGTACAGAATTTTTGTGTTGTCGATTTATCTAACTTTTATATCGACATCGCTAAGGATCGTTTATACATTTCTGATCCTAATTCTTTCCGTCGTCGCAGTTGTCAAACAGTCTATGCTATTGCTTTAGAAAATCTTGCTAAAGCGATCGCTCCTGTCCTGTCTCATCTAGCGGAAGATATCTGGCAATTTCTCCCCTACAAAACTCCTTATTTATCAGTATTTGAGTCAGGATGGCTAAACATCGATCCTGCTTGGAATAATCGCGAATTGGCCGATAAATGGTCCAAATTCCGGCAGCTACGCACCGAAGTTAATAAGGTGATGGAAACTGCCAGAAATGATAAAGCGATCGGTGCTTCTTTAGAGGCAAAAGTTTTACTTTATGTTCCCGATGAAACCTTACAACAGGAGTTAGAATTATTCAACAATTGTGATAGTTTAACGGGGAATAAAGTCGATGAATTGCGTTATCTATTTCTCTCTTCTCAAGTGGAATTAGTTAGTGATATTAGCGCGATTCAAACTGCAGAATATAAGGGAGAATCGGACTTTGTTTCGGTGGGAATTGTCAAAGCAGACGGCGAAAAATGCGATCGCTGTTGGAATTATTCCACTCAAGTGGGAAAATTTGCCGATGATCCCACTATTTGCGAGCGCTGTAATGCCGCTTTAAAAGGAGAGTTCTAAGCTAAACTAAAAGGGTGCTTTATTGTCGAATAAAGTACCCTTGTTTAATCCTCAGCTAAAAACTTATTCACAGGTATTAACTCTAGGGAATAGATAATTAGGGATGGAAGATTACCAATCAGCTTTTTTACAACGTCATCAAGATACAGAAATACTTTGTAAATCTAATAGGAAAATAGCTGCTATGCACTTTGGAGGTATTACGATCGAATGTTTGCTGAAATCTATGATCTTAGCTTCGGTATCCAGTCAAGAATGGAAAACTGATTCCCATAACCCCGGACATACCATAACTAATCCAGGTCACAGTTTTACAGCTGCTCTAAAAAGTAATAATCGTCTCTATTCGAGAGTTCAAAATTGTCCAGAGGTGATAAAATGGATTAATATAGTAGAAAACCCTAGTCAAAATTTTATAAATATGCGTTATTCCAGCGGTGAACCGAATGACGATAAATACAAAGAGTGGTTATCAGCTTATACAGGTCTGAAAAGATGGCTTCAGAAACAAGCTACTCAACTTTAAGGAGATAGTTATGTCAGAAACTTGGTTAAGATCACTGAAACAAAAATTAACAGATATATATGTTCAAAAAGAAGCACAAGAATGGGTTGATCTCAATCTATCTACTGCTGGACTTTTGAATATAACTATCGTCAGTGATAAGTTTGAAAATTTATCAACAACTCAGCGAATAGAAGCAGTTAAAAATGACATAGGACAACAGCATAAATCTTTAGGTTTTATATCTTTATATACTATTCAGGAGGCAGCCTCTCTCGCTCTAAAAGCTCCACAACTTCTGGACGCAAAATCAATTCACACTTGGCAAGATTTAGCTTTGTGGTCAACTAATCCACAAAATCAATCACCGTCTTCTCCCGAACTTTGTCTTCCTAGAACCGTAACTTTTTATTCTTTTAAAGGGGGAGTAGGTAGGACAACTGCTTTAATTCATGTTGCTTGGATTTTAGCGATGCGAGGTCGTAAAGTAGTAGCTGTTGACTTGGATTTAGAAGCACCGGGGTTAAGCACAGCTTTTCCCTTAAATCCCTCACCGAAATACGGAATTGTGGACTATTTTTATGAAAAATCCTATTTACCAGAAGGTGTAAAAGCAAAGATTAATATCACTGAAATATTTGGAGAAGTTAATATTCCCGATGCAACGGGAAGACTATTTATTGTTCCTGCGGGTGATTTGAGTCTTGATTACATTACTAAAGTTGATGATCTGCGAGCAACAACAATTCTCGATAATGGGGAAACACTCTGGTCAACTTTTAGTGGAGAGATTCAAAATCAGTTAAAACCTGATCTTATCTTAGTAGATTCGCGCACTGGAATCAATGAATGGGGAGCTTTATCTTTACTACAGGCAGCCAACGAAGCAATTATTTTTTTATTTCCTAACGAACAAAATCAAAAAGGAATCGAGCTTCTTTTGCAATCTTTGACTTCTTTTGGCCGACTTTCGCTTAATTTTGTTTTTTCACCCGTTCCCGATTTAAGTGATACGGGAATAACTAAAGTTATTCATGCTTGGCAAATTTTACAAAAGGATATTGACAAAAATATAGATATAGATGAAACTACCGATCATGATTTAGATATAGATTCAGAAGACTATCTAATCATACCCTATATTCCCTCGATCGCTCTAGCAGACCGCTATCCTGTCACTGGATTACTGGATTATTATACTCGCATTGCTAACTTAATCGATGAAGATACCAATGAAATTCGCTTGCAAAACATTCTGGCCAGTTCCAAACAACGTTGGCAAGTTATTGAAAGTCTTAATTTTATGCCATTAAATGCGGGAGATATCGGTTCAAATATTAGTCTTTTATTTCAGAAAACTGCTAACTTTGATAAATTTCTTGATCAAGCAACTTGTCTGATCAGAGGTCGTAAGGGAACAGGAAAGACAGCACTTTATTTGTTACTACTCCGGCAGGAGTCTGAGGCACGAAAATTGGCCTATAGTCGTCTAGATCATGTGACTTTATTATCTGGTCATGGGAGCTATAATAATAGTCGTCCATCCCGGGATGAATTCCAGTATATAAATCAAGAATTGCTAGAAAAACAAGGTACCTGGGAAAAAGTTTGGCGAGCTTATTTGCTGATAAATGTGTTCAAAAACTTTAAAAATAGTATCTTTCCTAAAGGTAAAAATTGGGAAAAATTTCAGGCGATTAAACGAATTTTTCAAGAATTACCCCCAGAAAATTGGCAATCCGAACATACTCAAGCTTTAGTTAAATTAGCAACGGATGGAGATTTGACTCTCCTGATTAAAGATGCTTTAGATCTAGTTAATCAGAAACAATTAAAAGAGCAGCAGACTCTCTGGTTTCTTTATGATGATTTAGATGAAGATTTCCCAGAGAGAGAGGGTATTCGTCAACAAGCTCTCACCGGTTTATTTCAGTTTGTTCAAGCTTGTGATGCTCGGACACTAACAGCAATTCGTTTTAAAATATTTCTGAGAGAAGATATCTGGAAACGTCTTAACTTTGATAATAAAAGTCACTTCAATGGACGAGATTTACTTCTACAATGGACGAGAATAGATTTCTTGAGATTAGCTCTCCGTCAAGCTTTTCTATCGCCAGAATTTAAAGATTTAGTCGCTCGTTTTGCTCCCGTGGAAAGTATCGATCAAGCAACGGAAGAAGCTCTAAATCATGCCTTAGAATTACTTTGGGGCAGTCGCCGACGAAGAGGGGATAGAGCTAAATACGTTTATCGATGGGTTTATGAACGTTTAACGGATTCTAGTGGTACTACTTTTCCTCGCAGTTTAAGCGCTCTATTACAAGGAGCAAAAGCACAAGAATTAACCTACAAAGGACAGTCATCAATTCAGTCACCAACTGATCGCTTATTGCGAGCAAAATCTCTAGAAATTGGTTTAGAAAAAGCTTCTGAAGAACGCTGTGACGCTATTAGACAAGAATATCCTGACCTAGAGAATTTTTTCCGAGCTTTAGAAGGGATTTCTGCTTTACCTTCTAGGGAAGAACTCAATCAAGTGTGGGAACGTACCGCACGGTCAATAATACCTGATTTCGATAGATTTGCCGAGCTTTTAAGCGAAATTGGTCTTGCTCAATGGCGCGAAAAAGAAAAAAGATATGGATTCGCAGATATTTATGTGTATGGATTTAAGATGATTCGTACAGGTACAAAGTGAGTCATCGATCGACTTTTCTCAAACGATCGCTTAGTCAAAATTAAACCCCCTAACCGGCGAAAATTAACTACAAGCGATCGAAAAACTGGGAAAATATTCAATTGATTCAATGTCATCTTTTTTAACTATCCTGCCCATGAATAATCAGGTCATTCGTACTGATAAAGCTCCGGCCCCTGTGGGTCCCTATAATCAAGCGATCGCCGCTACTGGTCCTTTTCTCTTTGTTGCGGGACAAATTCCCCTAGATCCCGTCACGGGTGAAATCGTCTCCGGGGAAATTAGCGCCCAAACCGAACAAGTTATGGCCAATCTAGAGGGCATTTTAACCGCTGCTGGGGCTAATTGGTCAAATGTGGTGAAAACTACCGTTTTTCTCTCGGATTTAGCCAATTTCGGGGCGATGAATCAAGTTTATGCCCGTTATTTCCCCCCGGAAACCGCCCCGGCCCGGGCCTGTGTGGAAGTGGCCCGTCTTCCCAAAGATGTCCTAGTGGAAATAGAATGTATTGCCGCTTTAGCCTAAAAATTAAGGTGGGCATTGCCCACCCTAACCTAATCTCTCTCTAGACCACCAAAGCCTCTAGAATCGTCTTATTGTAGATAATTCGCCCCACTGTAGTACGCACATACTGGGAAATTATCTGACCATCCTTCTCGCGGGTTTTGCGTTCCCGATAATATTTCCAGATGCTGCCATCGGGGAGAGTTTCCGTTTCCAGGACTTCCTCATCCGGTTTATTGGTTTTCACCTTTTCTCCCACCGGCAAACGCAACCAGACAGAAGCGTGCAGGTCCACCAATCCCTGATCAAAAGCGCGAATAGCGTCATCCATGCTGGCGAAATAACGACCTCCACCCTTTTGGGCCTTGGGATTTTCGGCCGTGAGATAATAACAACCCAAAACCATATCCTGAGAAGGGGCAACAATCGGGCGACCGGTCGCCGGTGAGAGAATATTATGACAAGCTAACATCAACAATCGCGCTTCCGATTGTGCTTCCAGGGAGAGGGGAATATGTACGGCCATTTGGTCCCCGTCAAAGTCGGCGTTAAAAGCGGGACAGACGAGGGGATGTAACTGAATCGCCCGGCCCTCCACCAAGATCGGTTCAAACGCTTGAATGCCCAAACGGTGCAGGGTAGGGGCGCGGTTTAACATCACCGGGTGTCCCGTGATTACTTCATCCAAGACGTGCCAAACATTAGCATCCCCCCGTTGGATCATTTTCTTGGCTGCCTTGATATTATTGACGATGCCTAATTTAATTAAACGATGGATAACGAAGGGTTGGAACAATTCGATCGCCATTTCCCGGGGTAAACCGCATTGATAGATCTTCAATTTCGGACCGACAACGATAACCGAACGTCCCGAATAGTCCACCCGTTTACCGAGGAGATTTTGACGGAAACGCCCCTGTTTACCCTCAATAATATCCGATAAAGACTTCAGGGCGCGATTATTGGCCCCCACCACCGTGCGACCGCGACGACCGTTATCAATTAAAGCATCGACGGCCTCCTGTAACATCCGTTTTTCGTTACGGACGATAATTTCGGGGGCGAGAATTTCTTGCAGACGGGATAAACGGTTATTGCGGTTAATCACCCGACGGTAGAGATCGTTCAGGTCAGAGGTGGCAAAACGGCCGCCGTCCAACTGCACCATCGGGCGTAAATCGGGGGGAATCACGGGAATTACGCTTAAAACCATCCATTCTGCCTGAGAACCCGTGGCGACAAAGTTATCGATTACCCGGAGACGTTTAATTAATTTTGCCCGTTTTTGCCCCTTACTTTCGACAATTTCCGTCCGCAGTCTTTCCGCTTCTTCTTCCAGGTTAATTTCCTGTAAGAGTCTTTGGATAGCCTCGGCCCCGATACCCACTTCAATACCGACTAATTCCGAATCCTCTGCGTAGATTTCCTCTTCGATCTCTAACCATTGATCTTCGCTGAGGAGTTGTTTATAACTAAGATTGCCAGCATTACCCGGATCGAGAACCACATAGGCATTAAAATAGACGATTTGCTCCACGTCCCGCAGGGGCATATCGAGCAGGATACTGAGATAACTGGGAATACCTTTGAGATACCAAACGTGGGTGACGGGGGCAGCTAATTTGATAAAACCCATGCGATGACGACGTACCCGGGACTCGGTGACTTCCACCCCGCAACGTTCACAGACAATTCCCCGGTGACGGACGCGTTTGTATTTACCGCACCAACATTCCCAGTCCTTCGAGGGTCCAAAAATTTTCTCGCAGAATAACCCATCCATTTCCGGTTTGAGAGTCCGATAGTTGATCGTTTCTGGTTTGGTTACTTCTCCGACGACTTGACCGTTAGGCAGGTTTCTTTCTCCCCATTGCCGAATTCTCTCGGGGGACGCTAAACCGATTTTGACGTAATCAAATCTTTGATCTGTTGGAGTCTTCATTCTGAATTTTTTACTATGGGTAATGATTCCGGGATAAGCGATCGCTCTCGCTTTCTCGATGACAACTATTAGGCAGAAACGACGGTTAACTCAGTCACTTTTTCTTGGGGTCAAACTAGCCCGATCGAGTCCGGGACATTACATTATACAATTTTTCCAGTTCGATCGACCATTAAGTGATATTTTCCCAGATGGTGATGCTGCCGTCGGCCGCGGCCGCTGCTAGGTGGCAATAATCGGGGCTGAGAACTAAACTGGAGATCGGCGACGATCGCCCATTGTCGGTGCTGAGAATTGCGATCGCCTGTTGAGAATTGGCTAACCAGATTTTAATCTCTCCGTCGGTCCCCCCGGTAAATAACCATTGACCCTCCTCTGCAAATACCAAGCTTGTCACCTGACCATTATGGGCATTAATCACCCGAATTGGCGCAAAATGACCGCTTTTCTCCGGGTCGTATTGCCAGATTTTCACCGTCCCATCCACACAACCGGCGGCAATAATCTGACTATCGGCAGCGATCGCCAGACTTTGCACCGAAGAAACGTTACCGGATAGGACGGCGATTTTTTCTCCCGATCCCAATTGCCAGAGGGTGACAGTGCCATCACCTCCGGCTGCGGCGATAAAATCTTGATTAGGAGCCACTGCTAGGGCATAAATTGCCCCTATACTGTCATAGGAGCTAAATTCTTCGGTTTCCTGCTCTAAATTCCACTGTTTTAGGGTTTGATCGTAACTACCGCTAACCAAAAAATGCCAACGGGGGGCAAAATCCAGGCCGTGAATCGAACCGAGATGACCGAGGAAAATTTGATTTAATTCCAGACTACTGCCATCGCCGGCTAAAGTCCATAATTTAACGGTTTGATCGAATCCTCCCGTCGCTAGCTGATAATCGCCGTTTCCGGTCACTGCTAGGGCTAAAATGCCCTGATCATGAGCTTCCACGGTATTAATCAGGGTTCCTGTGGCAAAATCCCAGATTTTTAGGGTACGATCCCAACTAACGCTAATTAAAAACCTTTGATCCTCGGTAATTGCGATCGCTGTAATCATTTCCCGATGGGCGCTCAGACGACGATAATAGTGCCAATGGGGGATAGGGACGGGGGGAGAAGTGGGAGTTAAATTAAGGGCAGGTAGGGTGATTTGTGGCTCATTTTCCGCTTTTATGGCGTTAATATCTGCTGATTCTTCCTTAAGCGGCAAAATCTCTCTTTGTAAGCGACTGTAGGATTTTTCCAGATGTTCGATGCGTTCCAGCAGCCCGTTACGGTTGATATATTGAATAATTTGATTGTAGGACTGTTCGAGGACGAGAATATTCTCCTCTAATTCTGCGATCTCGCGTAGCGAGCGCGTTGCGACCGCACGGTCGTTATCCCTGGCTGCTGCAGGACTCAGGGACTGTATTTGTGCCGATAAAGCTTCTTTGTCTTCTTCCCACTGACTCTGTAAATGACCGGTTATCTCGGTTAAACGTTGAAGTTGCCTGGTTCTTTCTCGGAGACGATTGAGAATATTCAACCCGAAAGTCACGACTAGGAGGAACAAAGGCAAAAACCCCGCACCCATGGCGATAAGGGTAAGCAGGGTTAATCCTAGGGCGATATATTCCGCTAATTCTAGCCCATGGAGGCGATGGTCGGTCATTTTGCAGTTACCGGTAAAGGGATTTTGATCATCTCCTGATTTCAGACTCATGGTAACGCTAATTGCCGCCTTGGGATTGACTAAAATTAATTTTTAAGCAGGAATTAAGACTTTTTCCTTAGTTTCTATCGGTGCGGTCAAAGCGGATTCTAAATCGGCCTTCCCTAGTCTTGCTTCCAAAATTTTCAGCACTTCCCGTCCAAAATCATCGGGATTTTGTCGCCATGCTTGCAGACAAACTTCGCCAAAGAATGACCCCAAAGGTTCGGGATTCCAGAGCAGTTTTTTGGCTGTCCAGGGCATTAAACTCATGGGATCGTAGTCGGGTTTAATAATCTCTTTTTTGAAGGCGTATTCTTCTAGATGGGTGTGGGGTTGTAGTCCGATAAAAAAGATGGCTGGTTCCACTTTATCGACTCCAAAAATATTTTCTAATTCCCGATGATAGGCGATAGTTTGACGAATAGTTTCTAGAGTTTCATCAATAACATTAAAAGAATAATTGACCGAAACCAGATCATTAAAACCCGCCGCTTTTAAGTCTCGACAATTTTGCAGAACTGTCCGCAAATTATAGCCCATCCGCATTTTACGGACTAATTCCTGAGAACCACTGGTGATGCCAATTTCAAAGTAGTTCATGCCTGTTTTTACCATTAAATCGCACAGTTTTGGGGTGAGATTATCGGCGCGAATATAGGCAGCCCAATGGATATCTTTCATCCCAGCATCGAGGATTTTTTCTAATAGTTCTTCTACATCGTCGATAAATTTTCTGGCGGGGATAAATTGGGCATCGGTAAACCAGAAATTGCGAATGCCACGGTCGTATAATTGGCGTATTTCCTTAACTACTTCATCGGCGGGATTAATGCGTACTTGTTTGCCTTCAACGACGGTATAGATGCAGTAGCAGCAGTTATGGGGACAGCCGCGCTTGGTTTGCACCCCGATATAAAAGTCGTTTTCTTGGAAATAGTAGGAAAATTCTGGCCAAATACTGGCGATGTAGTCGTAGTTACAAGCGGATTTTTCTAAGGGGGTGGGGGATTCGTGGATTAAACGCGGCCGGGGTGTGGTTTCTCCGACGACATAACAACGTTCATCGCTAAAGTCCCGGCCGGAGAGGAATTTTTCTAGCAGGGTTTCCCCTTCTCCGACTGATACAATTGTTCCTGTGGGCAGTTTAGTTTTTAGTTGTTCGTAGAAAACACTGACGGCACCACCCCCGACGATAACTCGCGCTTCGGGATGGTATTTTCTGGCCCGCTGCAACCCTCGGCGAATTAGTCCCTGATTGCGCCATAATTCGCCGTAGTAGGCGGTTGTCACCTTTAAACCTCCCAAAGCACCGCGCAGCTTGATTAGGGGGTTTTTAGCGTAGTAAAATTCAAAGGCGTTTTGCAGGGGATTGCCACCGCGACCACCGACGGGGGCATATATCTGAATATCCCGCCAGGAGAATACTAGCAGGGTGGGCCGAAATTCGTCAACACAGCGATCGAGTGCCTGGTTAAAGTCTAAGGGGGGGACGGTGCCAAGGTCAAAGATTCTTTGTTCGATGTCGGGGAAGAGTTTATGAACGTGGTCGGAAAGGTAAACCACACCGATGGGGAAAATAGGGTTACAGGGGAGTCTAACGTAGAGGATGCGTTGTGCTTGTGGTTGAGTCATGAGATTTCTGAAGGGGATGGAGACGCATTCTGAGTAATCTTAATATAACTTAACTTTGTCTGGCTTGTCTGGGAGAGGTTAAACTTTATAAAACCCCAAGCACCTAAACCCAGATAGACGAACTGTCGCAGTCCTATGTAAAGGTTTTGTGCCTCCGTTTTCAAGCGTGCGTATTTTCGGGGTCGAGTCGAGAGGATTTGGTTATAAAAAAATTTTCTAGCTCTACATCTATTTTCCTTGACATAACCGAGAATTCCCAATAGTGCCGATGTAGCTCAGTGGTAGAGTAGTTGATTCGTAATCAATTGGTCGTGGGTTCAAATCCCATCATCGGCTTGTTTAGTTAAAATAGTACACATATCCTAGTGGTCGGGTTCCTGTGGATACTCGCTCAAGCATTTTTTTCAATTATTAAGTAGACTCTAGATGTTAAAAGGTTAAAATGGGTAATAGGAAAAATCCATTCTTGAAACGGTTAGTTTTTAGGAAGATATGGTAATTCTGAAAATAAATGGTTCTTCCGAACTTACACTGTAGAAAATTACTCAAGCTCCCTCTCTGCCCAGCAATACTCTAAAGTTGATAAATATCAATCTAAAAAAAACTCAAAGCTTTAGCATACACGCTTTACAAGCATGAGTTATTGATAGTTGTATCCGCTCAATAAGTAGGGGTAGTAGAGAAAAAAAGGTAAGCAAGGGACACGCAATATAATAGAATATGACAGATGACGCAAAAACTAGATTCGAGCAAGAAATCAGGAGAAGAGATACTGCAAACCATCGAGCCAAAAGGGATTGCAGACTAATCAATGCGTCGGACAGTAGAAATATTACTGAACTTAATAGAGTAACTACAAGCAGAAGTCAAAGAATTACGAGCAGAAAATCAACAGTTAAAAGACAAAAACAACCGTCTCAAAGGAGAACAAGGTAAGCCAGACATCAAAGCCAACAAGAAAGGGTTTACCAACAATCAGTCATCAGAGAAAGAGAGAAAAACTCCAAAAAAGCAAAATAAAGGCACTAAGAACGGGACTATAAAAATAGATAGAGAAGAAATAGTAAAATACCCCCAAGATAAACTGTCAGCAGACGCAGAGTTTAAAGGCTATCAAGAAGTAATCATCCAAGACATCACCCTGGCAACCGACAACATACTATTCCGGAAAGAAAAATACTACTCACCCTCAGCAGTAAAAACCTATTTATAGCGTTTTTCAGTCTGCTGATGTACAAAAGTTATGGGTTTTAGGCAAGAGGCAAAAGGGAAGAAAAATAGGTGTACCTCACTAGCTTAGGAAACGCTATATTTATTTTCCGTTTTGCATGAGTGTCTTTCCTGATATGTAGTCCATACTCAACGGATGGCTCTTCTAGGTTCTGTGTGATAAGTTTAACTTACATAGGATCGATCAATCTTTGTGTCCTTTGTGGTTCCTTCCACTCCCTCGCCAGCAGGACTGTATCTTGTGAATACATTTTACCCACCAAACCTAAGAGAGCCAACGGATTTAGTATTATACCAAATTAAATTGTATTCAGTGCAGATAGAGCATCGAGGATGAAGGGAAATCCCGTGAGAGAAGCAACCCTCTGGGGTGTCAACTTCTTAAACAATTCATCTACTTTGACTTCCAATTCCTCTAAAGTTTTAAAGCATGACCATTTGATTTCTTTTTTCAGTTCTTCCCATACTCTCTCTATTAGATTCAGTTCTGGACAATAGGAAGGTTGGAAAAACAATATTATGTTTTCGGGAATAACCAACTTCTTCCTTGTGTGAAATCTGCCATTATCCACTGGCAAAATGTTGACCCTATCTGGATAGGCTTTTGAGAACTCTTCTAAATACTTTTGATAACAATCTTTATTGACATGAGAGAACTGGTAAAAGAAACTTTCCCCTGTTAATAGCGACCCCGCCCCGTAGAGCCAAAAGGCTTTGAATAACCATTGCCATTTTCCGATGGGTTTGACTCCACATCCTGTGATCAATCTTCCTATTATTGTATTGATTCCAAAGCGACTTTCATCTTGTGCAAAGTATCGGATTTTTCTAGTTTCGTTTTTTTGTTCTTTCAGGTAATTACTCAACAACTCTAGGTTTTCTTTGAGGGTTTCTTTAAATTTCTCCCTTTTTTTATCCTGTTTATTATGCTCCGGTCTTGCTACTTTCAATTTGGCTTTGAGACGATCACGCGTCATTTGATACACTGTGTGATACTCTGCTTCTACTCCCAGTTTTTCGGCCAACCATTCCTGCACTTCCCCATAGCTCTTAAATCCATTTTCTTCGGCTTTTAAGTGCTTTTCTAGGGCTTTTTCCGCCCATTCTGGGATAACTCGCACTCTACCCTTTGATTTTTTCCTTTCTAACATTCCCTGCAAGCCTTGCTCACGATATTTACACAACCAGCTTTGCACTGTGTTTCTATCATGCCCTAAACTTTCAGCTATCACCTTGAGGGTGGGAGCTTTTTCTTGTTTTAGCCAATACAGCACTTGCAGTTTGTCTTTTTCCCTCGCGGTGGTTGCATCTTTAAGCCGTTTCCTCTGCACTTTCTTTGACTACTGTTAAGGTTACTTCTACCATGATTTTTGAATAATCTACTACCTCTTCATTCTACATCATTTGCCTTTTTCTCTATTTAATTTGGTATTAGTTGACGATCTTTCTCATAAAAATGCAGTATAACTTAAGTAGGGAGGCAAAATTATTTGTAGGAGGGGTTAGCGGTAGCGTAACCCATGCAGGCGTTGGGTTTCATGCTTCAACCGTTCGGACCTCGGCGTGAGCTCGGTCGAACGCTGAGCTCACGGCCGAAGCCCAACCTCGTTCATCTTATATTTAATTCCACCCACCCACTTAATTTGCTATCGACAACCAACTCCCCAAAGGGAAAATTTCCTACCTCATCATTAAGATAAGCTAAGACGCATTTTAACCGCCTATAACTCGGTTTATTAACGAAGAAAATAAACTATAGCGATAATAATACTCAGAATTACCACAGTCTGACGCAGATAACTAGGAGAGATAATTCTAGCTAGTTTTCCCCCCAATAAACCCCCAATTAAAGAGCCAATTGCTACCACTATCGCTGCCGACCAATATACCTGATTAGAAAAGAGAAAAAACCAAGATGCAGCCACATTAACCACCAAAGAAAGCAACTGTTTTAAAGCATTTAATCTTGTGAGATTATCCTTGAGAAATAAGCCCAAAATTGCCAACTCAATCACCCCTAAACCGGCTCCAAAATAACCACCATAAATTGAAGCGAGAGCGATGGGTAAAACCGCCAAAATTTCTGGTATATGACCATTTTCGTCCCCCTGTCGCCGCTGTAGCCAAGAGCGTAAAGTATCTTGAAAAGCCAATAAAGCCGCCGCTAAAAGAATCAGAAAAGGAATCAGGCGCTCAAATACTTTATCACTACTATTTAACAGCAAAATACCACCGATAATGCCGCCAATAACTGCCGATGGTAGTAATAACCAAATCCGTTTTTGTTGCCCGTGCAGGTCTTTTTTTTGGGCGAGGGTTGCTCCCAGATAACCGGGACATAAAGCGACGGTATTAGTCACATTTGCCATTACCGGTGGAATACCCACCGCCATCAGCGTCGGAAAAGTAATCAGACTACCGCCACCGGCAAGAGCATTAATTAAGCCGGCAGCCACGGCAGCGATTGCCAAGAAGCCATACTGAATAGGCGTGAGCATTTAGGGGTTAGGGATAGTAATTAGGGCTAAATCAATTTTTTCCTCGTCAACTTGCTTAATTTCGGCTCTAATTCCCGGGCCAAAGTATCTTTCGATTTTTTCCTGTTTTGCCAGCCACTTTTCCAGGGGTAAAAGGGGCGATTCAAATTCTAGGGTGAAACAATAGGCGGAATCAACAGCAGTTTCACGAATTCCCACTAAAGTCGGTCTTTCCTCGTCCGTGGGGCTTAATCCCAGCTTTTCTAGGGCTTCATCCAGATGCACTTCCTGTCCGTAGCGATAGCGGGTGACATCGTTGCGAAGTTTGGTTTGGGTGACAGTAGCCTGTTGTTGGCGCAATTGCAAGATTTCGGGGCTAGTGGGTTGACTGAAGGGTATCGGTTTGATTTCTGAAGCTTTTAGGGCTAAACCTCCCAATAATAACGGTAATCCGTAGAAAAACCCCGCTAAATTGACCGTGGCGTTACCTTGGGCATAACCGATGATCCCGATAACCGTTAAAATACTGCCTAAAATTAAGCCAAAGTATGATAGTCTAATTTTTCTGAGCATGAAATAATTTTTTTCTTGAGTACGCTAATCCTTTAGAGATTATACAACTCAAGAGAATCTTTTTTGCAGGGGGCTAGTGGGAAGATTTTTCAGTTATCAGTAAACAGTCATCAGTCATCAGTGAAAAGAAAGCGGCGAACTTGACACTTAATAAGTAAGCAATCTCAATTAACTGTTAGATAGTGGGATAGGTTTCAGTTTCTTTATAGTTTATCTTTAGATTGTAACCAGCTACTTAGTTGATGATAGGTGGTGCGTCAGGAATTTTTGCTGTCTAACGCACCCTGCGTTTTACTATTGCCTATGTACTCGCAATTTCTCAATTAATTTAGATAATTTCTCGTCAGAAGCGGCAGTAATAAAGTCTAATTTAAACTTTTGTCCCTGACTGAGATATTCTGCATAGCTAGACAAAAGAAAAGGACGAAACTTTTCATTATTAGCAATATAAACTTCAAAAAAAGAGACCAATAAAGCCCCAGTATAATCCTCGATTAGATTTTGATTGGGTAAAGTGATATCGACCACAGACTTTAGGGTTTTTTGCATTCCTGCATCCAATTCCGTAAAATTTACATGAGCTTGTCCCTCCACCATCGCTAGATATTTATCTGGCGTTTTTAACCAAGTAAAAGAAATCGCCTGTTCAAAAATCGGATTAGCTGCTGGGTCATAACTTCCGGAACCCAAGAGGACAGGAATCGAGATTTTACTTAAACCTTTTTCCCCAAAAATACTGCGGTTAACGGGATTAGCTGCAAAAACAGCTGCGACTCGTTCATCGCGAAAATTATAGACCTGTCTAGGCAATTCTAGGGCGCGACATTCCAGGAAAATTGCGATATTAATCCCGGAATAAGAACGGTTACAATCTTTAGCAAGATTATCAAAATCAATTTGTGCGCCAGCAACAGCTAGAGATGTATAACCCCCAAAAGAATGACCCACTACTCCCACATTAGTGAGGTCAAGTTTACCTTGAAATTGACTATCATTACGTCTTGCTAATTCATCGATGACAAAGCTAATATCTTTGGGTCGATTAATAAATTCATCTCGATCAAAAATATTGCGATAATACCCCCCTAACATTCCTTGCAGGTATTTCATATCACTGCCGGGGTGTTGCGGTGCTGCTACTAAAAATCCGTAGGAAGCTAGATGTTCAATTGCTTGGGCATAATCTTCTGGTCGAGAGGCTAATCCGTGGGAAAAAATAATTACAGGTGTTTTACCGTCTCGGAAAGTTTGGGGGATATAAACATCCACATATAAACTGCGATTGCGACTGCTATCGGTTAGGTTCCAAACTTCTTTTTTTACCTGAAAGCTACCGCGCTGACGCAAATCGGGTAAACTGGCATAATTAATCGCTGGTTTAACAGCAGCCGCTTCCTCGGCTGTCCAGAGGCGCATATCTTTAATAAATATTTCCGCCACATAAACGGCATAATCAAGGGCTTTAGCTAATCCGAGGATTTCTTCCCCCTGTAACTGGATATTATTGGGGAATTTTTTCAGGATATTTAAAAGGGTTAATCCCCCCGGTTCAAAAGCGGCACTAACAATCGCACCCCGCAGGGCATATTTACCATTAATTCCCCCTTGAATGGTGATGCTTTTGCCCAAACGAGAGAGCATATCAGCACCCATAACACTATTAAAAAAACGAGATAGTAAAACAGGATCGATGTCAATTTTTGTTAATAAAGCTTCACGAAACTGCTCTCTTGCTTCAGGAGTTGCTCTGGCTAAAAATTGTTTTAAATTAGCGTCGATTTTGCCTTCTTTAGCAAAGGTTTCTAGGGATGCTACCGATACAGAAAAGACGAGGGGAGTATAGACAAATTCAACTTCTTCGGCGGCTTTTAGGGGTAAAGCAGTCATAGTGGCGGCGAAAAGACCTAAAATAAAAGCTCGCAGCCGACGGGTGTAATTATTTCTAGGAAAACGATTTTGTAAACTGGTGATAATCATGGAATTTTTAGTTAGGGTAGATGACAGCAATTAAAGGAAAAAACTCGCACGGAGATTGATGTCTAAGTTCAACAAACATCGATAAAGTACCAAGCAAATTAGAACCAAAAAGCAGAAGGAAAACCTCGATAGATTAATCTGAGCGATTTCGATTCTAGATTATTGAGTATTTTCTGAACATATTACCTAGTATGGATTTTATATTAAAATTGTTTTTTTGTCAAGATACTGGTTATTAATGAAAAAATAAATATATGAATTTCATAAGTAAAAGTGATATATTTGGAGATGAAAATAATCAGATAAGATTTTTGACCAAGATAAGTACCTAAGCAAAATTAACTAGACATTTTGATAAAGCTTTTCAACCAATCAATTAATTTTGCGTGACTAATTAAATTGCTAATTATCGCGAATATGAATATCTTGCTGCGGAAAGGGAATCTCGATATCCTGTTGAGTAAACCTATCAAGAATAACACAATTAACATCACTAATTACTCGCTTTTTCCTGTTAACATCATCTAACCAGAACTTTAATTCAAAGTTTAAACTAGAATCACCAAAATTAATAAAAAAGGCTACTGGTTGCGGGTTTTTAAGTATGTTAGGATGATGATCAGCAATGTCTAGCAATAAATTCATCACCTGTTGTGCGTTAGAATTATAACCAACTCCGATAACAATTGAACAATAAATCAAGTTATCACTACCCGTATAGGTGGTGACATCCTCAGTAAAAAACTTTTGATTGGGGATAATTTTTTCGGAATTATCCGTGAGGATTTGCACTGTTGTCGCTCGAATACCTAGCTTTTTTACCTGAGAAGTTTGCCCTTCAATATTAATGATATCACCAGGTTTAAGAACTTTTTCAAATAATAGTAAAATACCGCTAATAAAATTACTGACCACTTGCTGCATACCGAAACCAATACCCACCGATAAACCACCAGTAATTGCCGCTATTGCCGTTGCATTAACTCCCACATACCCTAAGATGATGATAAAACCTAAGACAATGAAAAAATAACGTCCTAACAGTAAAGTTGCTTCAATTTCACCGCGACTAGCTTGCTGATTTAAATTAGTAATACTCAAAATTATAGTCTCTATAAGATCGACAACAATTACTAGAAAATAGGGAGCTATTATCAAAATAAATATGCTTCCCAATGTGATCGGACTATTGAATAAATTGAAAGGAGATACTTTGGCGATTTCCTGAATATTATTGTAGAAACCAATCATGATCCTCAGGAGAAATAACACCAATAAAGGTGCTAAAAGCCGGAAATGATAATATTTAATTGTATTGACGGAAAACTTGGCGTATAGTCCAGCTAATAAACCACGATAAACTAAATAAAACCACAGGAGTTTTATAGATAAATTAATCATTCCTCTTGTCCAATTTTGACTGAAAAAAATTAGATAATTTAAGTCAAGTAAAATTATACTAATAACTGGAAAATTAAGAAACTCTATCAGGATAGCAAAATATTGACGGATGGTTAATTTTCTATCACTATGGATAAAAGTGGTGACGTGAGGAAATCTTTTTTCTAAGTAAGACCATAACCATTTTGACAATAACCAAGCAAGAATTAAACAAAGAAAAATAATCATTAATTGATTTTGAACATTTCTGCGTCCTAAAAATAATAATTGGTTAGCAATTATTTCCGAAAGAGATGGGATATTGTTGTTCATATTAATTTATTTTTCTGACTTCCTGATCAAGACCTGATTGAATATAAAGTGTCAGTTGGTGGGCTGCTGTTGAGGAAGATATTTCACCAGCGATCGCTCTTTCATACCAAAATTCTCCCTCTTCTAAAATTTTATTCAACTTTTCCCAATCATCCAGAGGAACTGCCACGGCATTGTGAGATTGTTGTAATAATACTGATTCGATCGGTAGTAAATTTCCTTCGATCTGTACCCGTCGATTAGTGGGAATAAAACTTTCTGTTTGGATGATTGCTTGCAATTGTTGTTCGGGATTGGTGAGAAATTTTCCTAAAGCTAATCCCAAACTATTTTCATTATCACTATTATTACGATTAAATACCATCACCCGTGTATAGAGAATTGGTGCTGCTTTACCTTGAGTGCCTTGGGGAAGTAAAGCGACTCTGAGATCATCTTGGAGACTGTTTTTTAAATCGGCAATTTCAATAGAATTACAAACATAATAGGTTAAGCGACCTCTAGCAAAGGCCTCATGAAGTAATTCCCGTTGACGATTGAGGATAAAATTAGGCTGTGACGAGGCAAATTTTAGCCATTCTAGCCATTTTGCCCAACCATCCAAGCGAGGTTGCAGCCTACCCTGATCATCCCACAAATAGCTGCCAAAAATTGCCATTCCCCAAAAAGTATCTTCAAAAGAGGACACCATCCCCACAGAATAACCTTTGCGGGCACGTTCCACTAATCCCTCTAAACTGGTGGGAGGTTGCTTCAGCAGCGGATCGGTACTAACTTGTAATTTTTTTTGATTGTAACACAGTACACGAGTACGAGAACCTAAGGGAATGCCATAGATTTTTCCTTGATAGCTAACTTGTTTCAGGGTTGGAGGATTATAGATAGATAAATCTAGATTTTTCCGGTCAATTTCCCCCAGTACTCCTTCAGATACTAATCTGGGTATATTTCCCGAAAAAATTAGAATAACACTCGCACCCAATCCGCTTTGAGATTGTTTAAAAAAACGTTCGGGTATCTCATCGATAGGAATAGCTTGTTCAAGAATTGTCACCTGCGGATTTAATTTTTCAAACTCTTGGAAACCGAGACCTAGTACTTCAGTTAAATTGCCCTCTTCTGGATACCAAACAAAAAGGGTTCCTTGCCGTTGCTCCGATGATTGGTTAGGAAGATCACTAAAACAAGCATAAAGAAAAATTGGCATCAAGATAAAAAGCAATAGGAACGATATAATCGTCCTTGCTTTTTTGCTTCTCCAAGCAGTTTTAACTCTGAGCCTTAGGGATTGCATCGCTCGTGATCCTTCAAAAATATTGCCATAGATCCATAGTACATGAAAAGGTGACTAATAATCCTCATCAGAAAAATAATTAACATGATCTTGTCTCCATAGCCACCAGTATAGCAACAATCCCAGTTAAAAATTTGTGCGAGTTAAACTGCTGACGTATCTAAATTACTGCTTAAAACAAAGGGAAAGAGCGAGTTTTATAGTTGGTTTTATAACACTATAAAACCCAGTTTAAATGGGCAATAGCTTAGGAAAACTGTGCTTAGTATGAGTGAGATTTCTGTTATTAATAGTTATTTCATGGCGAGGGAGTGATACCCGCCTTAACTTTACTGTACCAACCAAGAACCCACCGAAGCAATCTTTACTGTATAATCATGGTATAAGAAACTGGCACCCCAAATATTGTATTTCAACCCAAACACCAAAGGAGTTAAATATGACTGAACCTTTAAGCGCGATTGTGTTGGTAACGTTGGCAATTTAGGAGTTTGTTAAATCAGGTACAGGAGATTTGGCCAAGCGTTTTACTGCGGAGGCTGTGGCGAAAATTCCTGTATTATGGGGAAAGATTAGGGATCGGTTAACGGGAAAATCGCTCAAGGTCAATGAAGCATTAGCTAAATTAGAAAGTGGGGACAGTACGGCCATTGAAACTATCACTAAAAATTTGGATGTGATTTTAGACGAAGATTCTCTTTTTGCTGAAGAGTTACGAATTTGGGGACAGGAAATTTAAGCAGGGAGAATCAGCCAAATTGGTTTAGATAACTTGGAAGCGGGAGAAATAGATGCTGAAATTGAGCAACCGGTAAAAGGAAAAACAACGACTAAAACAGAACAAATTGGTACAACAGAGGTAAGAGTTATAGGAAAAGCAACTATTAAAATTAACTAAAAGATTGATTAGGAGACAAAAATGTTAGAAAATCAAGCCCAAGCACTCAAGTTTATTGTTAAAGAGGTTCTGCATGGGTTATTATTGCAGGAACGGGAAACTCTAACAGATGTAATTTATGAAGTGATAGAGGATATGGTTCTAGCCAAAGCAATAGAAGAAGGTCTTGATGATGAAAATGTCAGTCGAGAAGAATTTTTTTGGTTACATCGAGTAAGTTTATGACTACGAAGATTTGGGATGTCATTAAGTTATTAGAAAAAGATGGCTGGTTTCTCGTTAATACAGTCGGTAGTCATCGCCAATATGAGCATCCAACAAAAAGGGGAAAGGTGACTGTTGCTGGCAAATTAAGTGATGATGTTCGTAAAGGAACTTTAGCTAGTGTTCTTAAACAAGCAGGGTTAAAATGATCGACAAATATCTAATTGTTCTCGAAAAAAGTGAGACGGGATTTTCAGCTTATTCACCCGATGTATTGGGGTGTGTAGCAACAGGTGCGACTCTAGAAGAAACAACGGAGCAAATGCGATCGGCTTTGGCTTTGCATTTGGCAGATGTTGAAAACTTGCCCCAACCACGAGGGATTGATTCCTATTTAGAAGCTTTGCGAGATTCCGAAGGAGAAGCATTTTTTTTAACTCATATTCCCATAGATCAAGTGTTAGTCAAACCTTAGTTTTATCAAGGAAAATGAACAACAAACTTTAGCAAACTGGAATTAAAGCTTTTACTTTAATCTGATCAAAGATCAAGTACAGAAACCAGAAGCCTGTTCCACGGGGTAGGCATTTTGCCAGTTTATAGGCTATAATCTTATTAAAGATAAAACACAGATTAGGAGACAAAAATGTTAGAAGATCAAGCCCAAGCACTCAAGCCTATTGTTAAAGAGGTTCTGCATGAGTTATTATTGCAGGAACGGGAAACTTTAACAGACGTAATTTATGAAGTGATAGAGGATATGGCTCTAGCCAAAGCAATAGAAGAAGGTCTTCATGATGAAAATGTCAGTCGAGAAGAAATTTTTTCTTTATTAGCAGAGTAAATCATGCAAGTTGAATTTCGTCGCCTTTTTTTTCGAGATTTAGGTGCTATCAAGGATCGTAAGCTACGACAACGAATTGAATCTGTCATTGTGGAGGTAGAAGCGTCCAATAATCTAGCTGAGTTAAGAAATATCAAAGCTATTGAAGGCCACCCCAGTTACTATCGGATAAGAATAGGAGATTACCGCATAGGTATTTATGTTGAGGAGAATATGATTGCTTTTGTACGAGTTTTACATCGTAAAGAAATGTACCGTTATTTTCCCTAAGCCATGAACGACAAACTCAAGCAAACTAGAATTAAAGGTTATACGTTAATCTTATCAAAGATCAGGTACAAGAACTAGAAGCCTGTTCCACGGGGTAGGCATTTTGTTATTTCACAGGCTATAATCTTATTAAAGATAAAACACAAGAACCAGAAGCCTGTTACACTATCTAACAATTAATTAAGTGCCATTTATTAGCAAGGAGTTGTATCATGGAACCTTTAACGCTATTGGCTACAGGAGTCACGATTATTTTAGGGGGAGCGTTGGCTCGTGTGGGGGAGCTTGTCTTAGATGGTTCCCTTGAAAAACTGATAAATTTAATCGAAGCTAAGTCTCCTGATACTTTAAAAAAGTTGCAATCGGCTAATCAAAATCCTGATTTGTTACCTGAAACGATTGAGGTAATGGCGACTTTACTGGAAGATCCAGAAATGCGAAGAGTTGCAGAACAAGCGGTCAAGGAAAATGAATCTAATCCTTACGTTATTAATCAGTTTACTGACTTAGAAAAAATTCTTAACTTTGCTAATCGGGATATTAATATTGATAAACAAATTAATAATTTTTGACTACAGCCGCCTGTAGGGGAGCAGGTCAAACAAAACCTTCACAATTTACCCAATAGTGGGGTCGAGAAATTTGTTGGACGTGATGAAGTTTTAAGCCAATTAGCAACCCAATTACAGGAAGCTAACCGCGTGGCGATTTCGACGTTGACGGGGATGAGTGGCATTGGTAAATCGGAATTAGCGTTACAGTATAGTTGGCGGGAATGGGAAAACAAAACCTATTTAGGGGGGATTCTTTGGTTAAATGTAGCAGAAAGCGATCCGGGTTTGAGTATTTTAACTTTTGCTCAGATTCATTTAGGATTAATTTTACCGACGGAAGGGGAATTGGTAGAGCGGATTCGTTTTTGTTGGCATAATTGGTTCAAGAATGAGCAGGATCAAGCCTTAATTATTTTTGATGATGTGCGTCGCTATGAACAAATAAAAGACTATTTACCGCCTCAAGGTGAAAAGCGGTTTAAGGTGATTATTACGACTCGTAATGAACAGATTGCTCGTAATTTTAATCCGATTGATTTAGAAGTCTTAAGTCCTGATGCGGCGGTAGAATTGTTAGCTGTCTTTTTACCTAATGCGGTAGTAAATAATCCAGAAAAAGCCAGAGAATTAGTCAGATGGTTGGGGTATTTACCGTTAGGAATTGAGTTGGTGGGACGCTATGGACAGTATATGAGTTGTGAGTTAACAAAACTTTTATCACAGTTACAGGCGCAAAAATTAAAGGATGAGAGTTTACAATTTCCCCAAAATGCTTTTATGACGGCTCAAAGGGGGGTAGCAGCGGCGTTTGAGTTGAGTTGGGGGGAGTTGAGTGAGAGTTCTCGATTAGCAGGAGAATGGCTCAGTTTATTTGCGGAAAGTCGGATTAATGAAAAGTTAATTTTGTCTTTGTTTGAGGTAGCAAAAACAAAACCTCTTTCTGCAAAACCGACAGATGGTATCAGTGCAAAAATCGAGAAACTTTTCCCGACATTTTCACGCTGGTTTGGTCTATCTAAATCAGTTTCCGAGTCTATTGATCCCCCTGATTTACCGATACCGACTAGGACTGATTTACGACATTTGGTAAATTTAAATTTGCTAAATGATGTTGATAGTCAGAACTATGAGTTGCATACTTTAATTCGGATGTATTTGCGCGATAAGTTAGAAGCATCGGCGTTTAAGGAAGAAGCAAAGCGAGCCTATTGTCAGGTGATGGTTGGGATTGCGAAAACTATTAAGAGGACTTTGACCTTAAAAGACATTGATAACTTGGAGCCAGATATTGAGCATCTAAAAGTTGTTGCAGAGGAATTAGATCAATGGTTAGATAATGAAGATTTAACTAGGCCTTTTACTGGCTTAGGTCGTTTTTATGAAGAGCAGGGACTTTATCAGCAAGCGGTTCTTTATTGTGAACGCTGTTTAACCCTGAGTGAGCAACGCTTAGGCAAAAATCATCGTGAAGTTGCTAAAAGTCTCAACAATCTGGCAAATCTTTATAAGTCTCAAGGGAAATACGCAAAAGCGGAACCTCTCTATTTGCGAGCGCTGGTGATTCGGGAAAAGCAATTAGGAGCAGAGCATCCTGCTGTGGCCAGCAGTCTCAACAATCTGGCGGAACTTTATCGCGATCAAGGGAAATACGCAGAAGCGGAACCTCACTACAAGCGATCACTGGCAATTGTTGAAAAGCAATTAGTCGCAGAGCATTCTCTTGTGGCGACCATTCTCAACAATCTGGCGTTACTTTATAAGTCTCAAGGGAAATATACAGAAGCCGAATCTTTTATGGTGCTAGCGCTGACTATTGACGAAAAATTTTATGTAGAAAACCATCCTCATGTGGCGACCAGTCTCAACAATTTGGCAGAACTTTATCGCGATCAAGGGAAATACGCAGAAGCCGAACCTCTCTTATTGCGAGCGCTGGCGATTAGGGAAAAGCAATTAGGAAAAGAGCATCCTGATGTGGCGACCAGTCTCAACAATCTGGCGTTACTTTATAAATCTCAAGGGAAATACGCAGAAGCAGAACCTCTCTTTTTGCGATCACTGGCTATTGATGAAAAAGTTTATGGGGAAAACCATCCATACATTGCAAATGACATCGACAATCTGGCCAGTCTTTATTATTCTCAAGGGAAATACGCAGAAGCAGAACCTCTCCATTTGCGCTCGCTGGCGATTACAGAAAAGCAATTAGGAAAAGAGCATCCTGATGTGGCGACCAGTCTCAACGGTCTGGCGAATCTTTATTATTCTCAAGGGAAATACGCAGAAGCAGAACCTCTCTATTTGCGAGCGCTGGCGATTACAGAAAAGCAATTAGGAGCAGAGCATCCTGATGTGGCCACCAGTCTCAACAATCTGGCGGGTCTTTATCAATCTCAAGGGAAATACGCAGAATCCAAACCTCTCCATTTGCGCTCGCTGGCGATTACAGAAAAGCAATTAGGAAAAGAGCATCCTGATGTGGCGTACAGTCTTGGTGGTCTGGCGGGTCTTTATCAATCTCAAGGGAAATACGCAGAAGCAGAACCTCTCTTATTGCGAGCGCTGGCGATTAGGGAAAAGCAATTAGGAAAAGAGCATCCTGCTGTGGCGACCAGTCTCAACAATCTGGCGAATCTTTATCAATCTCAAGGGAAATACGCAGAAGCAGAACCTCTCTATTTGCGATCACTCTCGATTCAGGAAAAGCAATTAGGAAAAGAGCATTCTGATGTGGCGACCATTCTCAACAATCTGGCGGGTCTTTATCAATCTCAAGGGAAATACGCAGAAGCCGAACCTCTCTTATTGCGAGCGCTGGCGATTAGGGAAAAGCAATTAGGAAAAGAGCATCCTGATGTGGCCACCAGTCTCAACAATCTGGCGAATCTTTATCACAATCAAGGGAAATACGCAGAAGCCGAACCTCTCTATTTGCAAGCGCTGGCGATTGGGGAAAAGCAATTAGGAGCAGAGCATCCTCATGTGGCCAACAGTCTCAACAATCTGGCGGATCTTTATCAGTCTCAAGGGAAATACACAGAAGCAGAATCTCTCTATCAAAGAGCGATTGCTATTTGTTCGGAAAAATTAGGAGAAAATCACCCCAACACTCAAACAGTAATGATGAATTATTTGCAGATGCTTTCTCAACTTCCTGATGAGGAATTAAGCCAACGCTTTCCCCCCGAAATGGTGGAATATATCCAATCACTCCGTCATTCCTAGATTCTTTGTAATACCTTAATAATGCTCAAACTGCAATAAAATTACTCCAGCAGATAGCAAATGCCTAAAAAAATACGAGAACTCAAGTCTATACTTCTGAAAGCAGGGTTTACCTATCGCCCCGGTAAAGGTAGTCATACCATTTGGAGCCATCCCCGTTTAGAATATAGCTTGACCCTGTCAGGCAAAGATAGTAGTGATGCTAATCGCTACCAGGAAAAAGACGTAAGAAATGCACTTCAGGAACTAGCAAACTTAAATCAAGGAGACAACCCATGAATTATCACTATAGTATTTTTATTCAATGGTCAGAAGAAGACAACAAATTTATCGCCCACCTCCCTGAATTTGGCCCCTATGCTCATACCCATGGTGAAACCTACCATGCAGCCCTGCAAAATGCTCTTGAAGTCCTAGACCTCCTTATAGAAGACTACACTGCACGAGGCAAATCTCTCCCACCTCTCCGGGCTATTTCCGCATAGCCCAAATATTCTCAGTTCAGTAATATCTCCTAGTATTTAACCGTTCATAGAACATTTTATACCATGATCTCGGAAAAGCCAAAATAAACATTATGCAAGTTACGGCTTAGATCATTACTAAAGTTGTCATATCGCCTTCTTCTCGATCAGAACCGAAAAGCCCAAAATAAATCATGAAAACATCTTTTGCTTTGTTATAAGAGTAATCCCCACAAACCGTAAGCGATTTATGTATCAAGTCACCGTTGATTACGCCAAAGCCAACCTAGAAGAACTCTGCGATCGCACTGAAAAAGAACCCGATGGAGTAGTGATCGTTCGTGAAAATCGCAGTTATATTCTCATTACTCAAGAAGAATGGGAATCCTTAGCTGAAACCTCCGAACTCATGCAAGATTCCAAACTATTACAACATATTGCATCAGCACGACGAGAATATGCCGCAGGAGAAACCCTGATAATGGAACAAGTATTTGGATGACAACCTACACAATTGTCTTTTCTAAACAAGCGCGAAAAGATACCGACGAACTCACCCAAAAACAAAAAGTCAAACTTCAATAAATTTTAACTAACATAATTGCAATTAATCCCTATATTGGCAAATCCTTAAAAGGCGATTTAGAAGGCTTGTATTCCTATCGCCTAAATAGAAAAGATCGTCTGCTTTATGAAATTTATGAAGACGATCAAACTATTCTGATTATTCGTACCAAAACACACTATAGCGGTTTTCAGTCTGCTGAGGTACAAAAGTTATGGGTTTTAGGCAAAGGGCAAGAGGCAAAAGCCAAAAGGGAAGAAAAATAGGTGTACCTCACTAGCTTAGGAAACGCTATAGGGAGATTAGGTAAGAGCGGTCATAACGCCTGAAGTCATCCCCGTTTAGAATATATAGCGGTGTGCAGTCGTATGAGGTACAGTGTCACGAGCTATAAACCATGCTAGGCAAAGCTTGGTTTGTATCTCACTCAAGCGCTTACCGCTATAAGTACCTAAGCAAAATTAATTACACATATCTAACCCCCCCTTTGCCTCTTGCATGAGTGCCTTTCTTCACTAGGAAATTTATTTTGCACGACTACCTACTTATTTCACATTTATTCAGCCAACCCTAGTTAAATAATCTTTGCAGAAAAGTGCTTTGATCCCGCAGGAAAACCTGAGCGCAATTACGCCCCGGCATTCCCGAAATTGAGCCGCCGGGGTGAGTTCCTGCCCCAGTTAAATAAAGGTTTTTAATGGGGGTTTTGTAGTTAGCTATTTCTGGTAAAGGACGCAGGAAAATCATCTGATCTAAGGTCATATCAAGATGATAGTAATTACCTTTATAGGAACCCAAACGATTAGCTAATTCGGCTGGACTTTCCACCCGACGGGCAATGATCGAAGATTTGAGATTGGGAGCATAATCGGCCAGTTTATCAAGAACTCGATCGGCCACGCGATTTTTTAATTCTTCCGTCCATCCCGTGCCGTTTAATCCCGTTCCTTCGGCGCCGGCAATCTGATAGGGGGCAAAAAATTCGATCCAGAGGGTATGCTTGCCCTGGGGAGCCATAGACGGATCGAGAATGGTGGGGACATCTAGGTACATCGAGGGATTTTCGTCGGGAATCTGCCCCAAAATCGTTAAAGCGTGGGCTTGTTCAACGTGACGCACGGAATCGGCGATGAGAATCGTTCCCTGTAAATACTCCTCTTTGTGATCGTAAGCCTCGAACCTTGGTGCTTCCGCGAGGGCGCAATCAATTTTAAGAATTGTTTCATTGTTATTGACAATTCGCCGTTCTACCCTTTCTCGCAATTCTGGATCGGCGGCATCCACATCGGCGGGAGCGACTAACTGTAAAAAAACTCGTCTAGCGTCAATATTAGAGATAACACCCGCTTTTGCTAGATATTCCTGTCCAGAGTCCACCCTAACCCCGATCGCTTGTCCTTCCTCAATTAGAATCTGTTTAACTTTCTGCTCGGTTAAAATCACCCCACCGAGACTGACAACACATTTCACCAGAGCCTCGGTTAGTGCGCCTGTACCACCACGAGGGCGAGCCACCCCGGGGGAGTGACGCATCGCCATCATCATCATCCCGGAGGTAATGCCTTTTTGGGAGGGAGGAGCGCCAATTTCTGCCGCTAGACGAGCCAGGGGTGCTTTGACAAATTCGCTCTCAAACCACTCATTGAGGACATCTTCGGGGGAAGTAATCATCGTGCGGATGAAGTCGAGCAGTTTCTTTTTCGAGCCGATCGCTTTCCAGACACTAGCTAAGGCACTAGAGTTATAATTGCGGGCGATTCTGAGCAAATCTTGGGGGGGAGCGTT
Organism: Microcystis aeruginosa LEGE 91341; assembly: GCF_015206885.1. Classification (GTDB taxonomy): domain Bacteria; phylum Cyanobacteriota; class Cyanobacteriia; order Cyanobacteriales; family Microcystaceae; genus Microcystis; species Microcystis aeruginosa_H. Next base: position 58,361 of record NZ_JADEXY010000002.1, read on the forward strand.
AAACCAAGGACCGATCGCATTCATCAACTGTCCCCAATAGTCGATAAACTGAAGGTAGCGATCGGCATCTCGCGGACAAAACTGGGCAATTGCGGCGTGAGTTTTTTCCAGAGAGCGATAGGAAAGAAAATATTGGCCAGAGGGATGGGGACAGAAAACGGTAGGATCGAAGAATAAATACTCTAATCCGTGGCGTTTTAGCTCTAATTCCTCAATTACTGGTCCTAAAAAGATAAATTCGTGATCGATCGCACAGAGATTAAACTTAAAATCGGGGGCTAGATCTGGGATAACCGCTTCTGTGGTAGCCGCTCCTCCCGGTACGCTACGCTGTTCGAGAAGGAGGACGCGATAACCGGCTTTGAGGAGATAGGCGGCACAAACTAAACCATTATGCCCGGCACCGATGAGGATGACATCGTAACTTTCCATGCAGTTTCAAAAATTCCTATTTTTAATTTTGCGCTTTTCTTGACCCTAATATGTTAAAAATAGTTAAAGATTGGCTGCTGTCAGCAGATTTCAGCGAGCAGTTATCAGTGAGCAGGTAGAAAACATTTAATTTTTCCTTTTTTTTATGAGTTCTGCGATTAAAGTTATTCAACCATCCGGTATTTTAGATGGCAACCAAGCCAGCGAATTTCGCCAAGAAATTGCCGAAGCCGTGCAGGGAGGTTCAGAGGTTATTATCGTTGATTTCAAGGATGTCACCTTTATGGATAGTTCTGGTTTAGGGGCGTTAGTTTTATCCTTAAAAACCGTGCGTTCTGCGGGGGGTAAACTATTGATCTGCTCGATTAATGAGCAGATAAAAATGTTATTTGAATTGACTGATATGGATCGAGTTTTTGAAATTTTTAATAACCGAGAAGAATTAGAACAAAAAATTTTAGGAAGTTAAGTCAGCGAAAATCCACCTGCATAATCGAAAGATCATCCTTAAAATTGCCATCAAATTGTAAAGCTTGAATTTCTTCAATAAAATTATCGAGATTTTTGGCGTAATTACAGTGATAATTTCGTAAAGATTGAATAAAGTTTTCTAGTCCCCACATTCTCCCATCAGCACAATCGATCTCGTAAATTCCATCACTAAAAAGATAAAGGCTACTGGGTAAATTCAGGCATTTAACCTGATTAATATATTCCGCTTCTGGAAACATCCCGATGGGAAAACCGGGAGCTTTCAGTCTGGTTTCAATCATCTGGCCAAAAGGTTTTTGAGTCAGGAGAACTGCTGGGGGATGACCAGCGCTGGCATAGGTTAACTGTTGTTGTTTCCGATCATAAATCCCGTACCAAATAGTAAAATATTTATCATTCTTAGGACTGATTTGATAAACTTGATTTAACCCTTGTAAAACCTGATTAGGTTCATAGTAATTCACCTGACTTAAACCACGGGAACGGAGTAAATTAATCACCGAAAGGGAAGGTAAAGCCGCTCGTAAACCATGGCCCGCCACATCTAAAAGATATAACATCAAATGGTCATTATCTAACCAATAATAATCAAAACCATCGCCCCCCAATCGACGAGAAGGAAGGAAGCGAAAATCGATAGCAAGTTTTGGAGAAATAAAAGGTTCGGGTAACAGCGATCGCACATAGTCCGCCGCCTCCGCTAACTCCATTTCTAGTAATTGTTTTTGTGCTTGCAGATCATGACTTAATTGATGCAAACGCATTCCCGCTCGCACACGCGCTTTTAACTCATTAATTTCGATCGGTTTGCATAAAAAATCATCAGCCCCCGCATCCAATCCCTTCACCCGATCCTCCACCGATCCCAAAGAAGTTAAGAGGATAAAAAAAGTCGTTGACAGTTGGGGATTGAGCTTAATTTGCCGGCAAACTTCCAACCCATCGATCCCCGGCATCATCCAATCACAAATAATCATCGCCGGTTTTAGTTGCCCCGCTTGCTTTAATCCTTCTTCCCCATCACTGGCAACAAAAACCTCGTATTCCTTCTGCAATGCTCGTCTCAGGAACGTTTGAATTACTCCATCATCATCAATTACTAGAATTCGTACCATCTTTTTTGTAACTCGACTATCTTAATCTTACTGCTTACCCCCGACCCTCTAACAGATGACTTTGCTTATACCTCAAGATAAGATTAAATCCAGAATCGAGCTAACACATCAGTCATAGTTTTGGAAAAATGGTATTGTAAAGTTTCAATACAAATATAGTCAGACATAGTCAGACATGGTAATATATAGATATGAAACTATCAGACTATGCAAAAAAAACAGGAATAAGTTATCGAACGGCTTGGAGATGGTGGAAACAAGGGAATTTAACAGGTTATCAATTGCCTTCTGGTACAATTATCATAACGGATGACAACCATTCAAAACCCGACTTGATAGCTTGCATTTATGCAAGAGTTTCCAGTGCCGAAAATAAAGACAATCTAGATAGACAAGCTGACCGATTAAAAGATTATGCTGTTGCCAGAGGCTACAAAATCTACAAAGTTGTCAAAGAAGTAGGCAGTGGATTAAACGATAATCGCCAACAATTAGCCAAAATTCTAGTTGACCCCAATTATAATGTTTTAATTGTTGAACACAAAGAGCGTCTAGCCAGATTTGGGACTAATTATCTAGAAATCTTGTTAAAAGAACTAGATAAAAAACTGGAGATTGTCAATGAAAGTGAGGATGAGCAAGATGAGTTGATGTCAGATTTAATAGCCATTATTACCTCTTTTTGTTCTCGAATTTACGGATTAAGAAGGTCGAAAACAAAGACAGAAAAGATTATAGCTGAGTTAAAAGACAACGGACAATAATGTTAGTAGCAGAAAGACACATTATCAAGAAAGGACATAGATTTTTGGCTGAGATAGATAATTTATCTTGGCAGTCTAAAAATCTCTACAACTCAGCCAATTATTTAATCCGACAAAACTTCATTTATGGTTATGGCTATTTGACCTATAATCAGATGGCCTCTCTGATGAAAAAGACAGAACAGTATCAAGCTTTACCCGCTAAAGTTTCCCAACAAGTTTTAAGAGGATTAGACAAAAACTGGCAATCATTTTTTGCCGCTTCATCGGAGTTTAAAAGTCACCCCGATAAATTTCTAGTAAAACCCAAAATTCCTGGCTATAAGGAGCCAAAAAAAGGAAGAAATCTCTTAGTTTACACGATTCAAGCCCTAAGCAAAGTAGGTCTTCGGCAAGGGTTAGTAAAACTATCCCTTCGACGTAGCTCAGGGCAAGCAGGGACTTCAATTACCTTGCCGACGAGAGTAGCGGAGCGCATAGCAGAAGCTAGAATAGTTCCTAAATGTGATTGTTATGTAATCGAGGTAATTTATGAGAAAACCGAACAGTTCTTAGCTCCTAATGAAAAGATAGCTGCGATAGATTTAGGCATAGATAATTTGATGGCTGTAACTTCAAATCAACCAGACTTTATCCCTTTGTTGATTAATGGCAGACCGTTAAAAAGCCTGAATCAATTTTATAACCAACGTCGGGCTAAGTTGCAATCTCTGTTAAAAGGCAATCGTCAAAGTTCCCAGAGGATGCGCCGTTTAACCCGTTGCCGTAATCAGAAGATAGATAATTATCTTCACCGAGCTAGTCGTTATTTAGTCAATCTCTTAGTTGACCAAGAGATAACAACTTTAGTAATTGGGAAAAATGACGGTTGGAAACAAGGAGTGAACTTAGGAAAAGTCAACAATCAAAAATTTGTGACCATCCCTCATGCTCGATTAATTGACATGATTATTTATACATGTCGATTAATAGGAATCTCTGTGATTATTCAAGAAGAATCCTATACCTCCGTTGCTAATTTTTTGAATTTAGAGCTGCTACCAGTGTATGGACAAACAACTGAAAGGCCGGTGTTTTCAGGAAACTGAATTTCGCGAGGGTTATATCGTACAGATAAGGGGATTCTGATTCAATCTGATGTCATGGGTTCCTACAACATTTTGCGAAAAGCATTCCCAAATGCGTTTAACCGCTATGGGATAGAGAGGTGCGTAGTTCACCCAAGGAGAATCAATCTCTCGAAGTAAAAGTGAAGGGAATTTCTGAAATGGAATTCAGTCTGTCTATATTTGACTATACTTTTACTAACTATAACTTCTAGCGTAAGGCATTGCAGAGGTAAACCGGGGGTGAAGATTTCTTTTCAGGTAGATAGCGATCTCAAGTCCTTAGATACCGTTTTAAAGTATTTTGAGCAACTTGAACCAGTGGGCATTCCCCAAAAAGACTGGCTCCAGTGTCAGCTTGCTCTTGCCGAAGGTTTTACCAATGCTGTCCGTCACGCTCACCGACACCTACCCCCCGAAATTCCGATCGAGATCGAGATCGAGATTGTTCCCCACCAGATGGAAATTCGCATCTGGGATCGGGGTTCCGTCTTCGATTTAGAGAGCTTTATCGAGAAAAATGCCCATCGTGACCATGGTTTCTCCGGTCATGGGCAAGGACTGCCGATCCTCCAAAAAATCGCCGATCAACTCAGTTATACTCGCAGCGAAGATCAGCGCAACTGTCTATTAATTATTAAACAATTTTCCCGCCATGAATCCGATCGCACCCCTAGTTTCTCCTAGTTGGTTAGTAACTAATCTCGATCGCCCCGATCTGATGGTTATTGACTGTCGTTTTCAATTAAACAATCCCGATCTCGGTTATCAAGATTATTTAGCCAATCATATTCAAAATGCCTTCTATTTGGACCTCGATCGCGATTTATCGGCTCCCATTGCCCGTCATGGCGGCCGTCATCCTTTACCGAATCCGCAGACGATAGCCGCTAAATTAAGCTCTTTAGGGGTGATTTCTGGTCAAACCCATGTTATCGCCTACGATTCCTCCCGTTTTGCCTTTGCCAGTCGTCTCTGGTGGTTATTACGTTATCTCGGTCATGAACGAGTTAGTATTCTCGATGGTGGTTGGCAAAATTGGTTAAATGCCGGTTATCCCGTCTCTAATCAGATACCTGTGCCGAAAACCGGCGCTTTTCTCCCCCAAGTTCAACAGGATTGGGTAGTGACGATCGAGGAGGTAAAAAGGGAAAAAGAGCAAGGGGGAGTGGTGTTAATTGATGCCAGGGAAAGCGATCGCTATCGGGGTGAAAGGGAACCGATCGATCCGATCGCCGGTCACATCGAGGGGGCGCTTAATTATCCCTGGTTGGAAGTCACCGATAGTCAGGGTTTTTGTCAACCCCTGGCCCAGCAAACACAACGTTGGCAAGAGCGGCAAGGCGATCGAGAAATTATCCTCTACTGTGGTTCAGGAGTGACAGCCTGTGTTAATATCTTTTCCCTGACCCTAGCCGGATACGAGAATGTTAAGCTATATTCTGGAGGTTGGAGTGATTGGTGTTCCTACCTGATCTAACCGGCCTTGTTGATGCTCATCTATCGAGAAAGATTATCAAAATGACCTAATTACTGTACAATCCCCCTATTATCACTTTTAATTATTCCGAAACTATTATCTAATTTGTCTCCTAGACAAAAAAGCTAATTTTTATTTTAGTTGCTATCCTTTTGCTCTCAAATCACCGCTATTCCTCAAAGAATAGTCGTTTTCCCCCGTAAAATTACTAAAAAGTAATTTTATAGTTAAACTCTATAAAAAATTAGGTATGTATTTTGTATGACAGAAGCCGGTCTTTGTCATTGTAATGGTGGCACCCGTCCGAAAGATCGCCTTTCGATTTTTGTGGATGGCAATAATATGTTTTATGCTCAACAAAAAAATGGTTGGTTTTTTGACCCGCGCAAGGTGTTAAATTACTTCACCAACGACCCGAATATTATGTTAATTAATGCCTTTTGGTACACGGGTTTAAAAGATTCCCAAGATCAAAGAGGTTTTCGCGATGCTTTAATTAGTTTGGGTTATACGGTGAGAACAAAAATTTTGAAAGAATATTATGATGATAGTTCTGGTCGTTTTTCCCAGAAAGCTAATTTAGACATCGAAATTGTCGTCGATATGTTTAATACCGTCGATCAATACGATCGAGTGATTTTATTTAGCGGTGATGGCGATTTTGAACGAGCGATCGAACTATTGCGCTCTAAAAATACTCATATTACCGTAGTTTCTACGGAAGGGATGATCGCTAGGGAATTACGCAACGCTACCGATCGCTATATTGACCTGAATGATATTCGCAAAGATATCGAAAAAAGTGATTATTAATCGGCCGTTTTGTCTTTAAACCGACTATTGATCCCATTTTTCTTTATTGGTAGTCCTCACCCCAAACCTTCTCCCAGAAGGTTTGGGGTGAGGCAATTAACCATCTCTTGTTTATTTTTCCTTGAGTCGAAATAGTAAAAACTGATTGACCTGATTCGGATTAAAATTATCATCACTGACCAAAATCAAAGAGCGACTACCATCAGCTAATCTTGGACCGAGGGTCATTCCTTCCAAATTATCTAAATCAATCCCCAAAGTCCCTAAATCTAGTAATAATTTTTTCCGCAAGGGTTGCACCTGTAAAGCTTCTAATTCCCCCGGTATTCTGGCGATTTTCGAGGTATCAGTGGCACTCCCATTAACTACCTGAAATAGTTTCGCTCCAAAACCTTCTAAACCAAAAGTTCGCTCTAAACTGAGAAAATAACCCTCTTTTTCTAAAGCTAATAATTCCGTTAAACCGTAGTATCTCGCACCGCTGGGTGGCTCATCTAACACATACAACTGTTCCGATACTAACACAGGCGCACCAATCGGATCAATCACATAATGAAGAAGTCGCACTCTGAGATTTTCTTCCCTTTTTCCCGTGGGACTATCTTGAATTAAAGCGTTTTCTGTGGCAGTAAACAAACGAAAAGGATCGTCTTTGAGGGTGCTGGTAATCCCTAAAGTTAAGGATTCAAACCCTAAATTATCCTGTATTCCTTTTTGATTGCTATTATCCGGTAAAAAGCGATTAGGAATTAACAAAGACTCCTTTAATTGTCCCTGTAAATCAAATTCAGCAATAAAAGGAGCAATTCCCTCTTTAACCGCACCTTCACTGGAAATAAACAAAGTTTGTCGGGGCGAAAAAGCGATACCTTCCGGGTCGATAGATCCCTTTTTAAACGTTTCTCCATTGCCATCTTTTAGGAACGTGACCGCCTCTAAATTCACTTTTTCGATTTTTTCATCATTTATCTGCAAACTAGCCGTATAAAAGCGGGCTGGAGCTTTCTGAGAACGATCATCACTGAGGAGATAAAAGCGGTTATTGGTGCGATCATAGGTAATTGCCGATAATCCCCCCACCCTTGTGTCTTGATAATCCGCTTGTGGTAATTGATATTCTCCCAAAAACTCGATCGAGAGGGGTAGAAACATTCGTTGTTCTGCCAAAACTTGCGGGGAGACACCACAGGCAGCCAGACTAAAGGTTACAATTAAACTAGCAATTAAACCCAAAATTGGGAAACGGTAATTTTCGGCAGTCAGTCTCTTATAGAATCGATCGATCACAAAATATCATCCTCTACTACGCTCTTATCAATCTATTATGCTACGTTTTTCTCTCAGTTTATGGCTCTGTTTGATCGGTACTTCCCTTCCTCTCCTAGCACAAACAGAAACTCCTGTACCCAATCCCCTCGAAACTCCCCTAAAAAGTCCTTTATTACCCGCAATCGATCGCCCTTTAACTCCCTTGGAGCGTCGTCAACTGTTATTATACATCGATCAACGCGATGCCGAAGCTCAAGCTAAATACGATGCGGGATTAAATGAAGAAGCTTTTCCTATCTGGTATGAAGTGATTAAATTAAATCGTTATTTAGGAGCCAAAGAAGAAGTAAAATCTTTGGGAAAAGTGGGGTTAGCAGCTTGGAATCGAGATCGAACCGAGGATGTTAAATTAATTACTGCTCGTTTAAAAACTGTGCAACAAACCGCAGAAACTAACCAGACAATGGACGGGGAATTATTAGCATTACTAGGTACATCCTATCAACAGGTACGAGCATTTAATGAGGCGATAATCATCTATGATAAAATCCTAGCTAATGCCAGACAATCTGGAGATAATGTGGCAGTAGAAGCCACTTTAAATCAACTTGGTCAAATTCATTTATCTCGTTTTGATTATCAAAAAGCTGCCCCAGTTTACGAAGAATTATTAACTATTTCTAAGGCGCAGAATAATTCTTTAACTCAAGGAATTTATCTGCAAAGACTAGCAGAAATTTATCGAGAATCTTTGCAACCAGCTAACGCAGTAAAAATTAAAGAAGAAATAGCTGAAACCGAGATCAGAAATCAGCAAATACAGTTAATTCCCGATCTAAAAATTCAAATTGGTTTAGATTATCAAGCTTTAAAAGATGCCAATAAAGCCAGCCAAAACTTTCAAGAAGCCTATTCTCTCGCTTTTGCTTTACAACAGTACGGCACCGCAGGAGAAGCTTTAAATAAGTTAGCCGAACTCTATAAAAGTTATCAACAGGTGGATTATGCTTTACAAATCTATCAAGAATTAATTAAAGTCCATGAATTGGGTTATAATTACTACGGTTTAATGAACACCTACGATCAAATCGGTCAAATTTATCTAGAGAGAAAAAATTATCCCCAAGCTTTACTAGCTTTCCAAAAAGGTGCGGAATTAGCCCAAGCTATCCGTTATCGTGAACAATATTTTCAAACCCAAATTACCCAAATTAATCAAGCGATAAATAATCCTGAACAGTAAGTAACTTGAAACCGTCAGCCATCAGCTAGATAGAAGTAATATTCACCAGAAAAATCGCTGATTAATGACAAAACAAAAACCTGATAACTGATAACTGATAACTGATAAATGGAAAATTCCTATTCTGAATTAACCGAAGACTTGCTGAAATTGCTGCAACGCTTGCCGCAGTCGAAAGATAGTAAATGGATTCAAAGATCTCTGGAAGCAATAGTCAGAATTGCCGGGGAGGAAATCGATCGCCTCGATTGGAAAATTTTAACCTATGCGATCGAAGATCTAGAAAAGGGATTTCAGGTATTTTACCCCTACCGTCACATTCGTAAACTGACCATTTTTGGCTCGGCACGCATCAAACCCGAGAGCAGTGAATATCGTCTCGCAGTAGAGTTTGCACGTCGTATCAGTCAATACGGTTTTATGGTGTTAACCGGCGCTGGTGGCGGTATCATGCAAGCGGGGAACGAAGGCGCCGGACGGGAAAATTCCTTCGGATTAAATATTCAGCTACCCTTTGAACAGGGGGCTAATCCCTATATCATAAATGATGCCAAATTAATCGACTTTAAATATTTCTTTACCAGAAAACTATTTTTTCTGCGGGAAAGTGACGCAGTAGCTTTATTCCCCGGTGGTTTCGGCACCCAAGATGAAGCCTTCGAGACGCTTACCCTCTGTCAAACCGGTAAATACGGACCTGCACCCCTAGTATTAATTGATGAGCCTGATGGGGACTACTGGCAAACTTGGCAAGCACAAATTAGTGAAAATCTGCAAAAAAGAGGACTGATATCCGCCGAAGATCGGAATTTTTATACTATTACCAACGATCTCGACCACGCTTGTCAAACAATTCGCCACTTCTATCGGGTGTATCACTCCAGCCGTTTTGTGGGAGAATCCTTTGTTATTCGCCTTAATCACGAACTAAGCGGGGAACAGATCGAACAAATTAACCAAAACTTCGGCGATATCGTAGTTAAGGGCAAAATCGCACCTAGTCAAATTCTAGAACGAGAGAATCGGGATTCCAGCCACCATTTACCCCGTCTAGTTTTTTACTTCAACGGCAAGAGTTACGGACGCTTGTATCAATTAATAGATCACATCAACGATTTAAGTCCTGTAGTTGCCCTTGAAGAGCATCCCGAGAAAAAATAAACCCTAGGCTAGAGTTTCCGGACAGTATCCTAAACCCTTAGTAAATTGTTGCCGAAAAGCCTCTATATCTTGCTGATCCGGGGTACCATGGGACACGATCGCCACTTGGTAACGACGCATGACATCAATGGGAGATTGTCCCGTTTCCAAACTCCAAAAAACCATCTGGAGACGCATTTCCGGTTGATAGGGAATCCCTAACTCATTCATGTAGGCGCGAAAATCCCCGTGTTGGCAAGGAGTAAGCATTTGATTAAACTTTACCTTGACCACCCAACCGTTAATCTGATGAATGACCGTCATGACGGAGGAGGGTAGATGAGTCATCGATCGCAGATATTCGGTGACTCGTAGCGTTAAACTAGCGTTAGCAAGAAAATAGAGATAGTCCATATGTGGCCGCTGGGATGTTGGCTAACAGTCACGATTAGTGTTATATCTCTAGTCTGACGATAAACTGTTCCAGATACCAAGGGGAGAAATCCCCGATTTAGTGAAGTTCGCCTGGGTAGAATTACCCAACTTTTGCGAAGATCTTTATGATGATAACGACGATGATCCCTGACCAATCACTCTCCAGCTACGATTATCACCTTCCTCCGGAGTTAATTGCCCAAAATCCCGCAGAACCCCGAGACAGTTCCCGTCTTTTGGTGGTAGATTCTCCCAATAGTCATAATTTGGCTATTTTTCGGGATTTACCCACTTGGTTAGAGCCGGGGGATTTGTTGGTTCTCAACGATACCCGCGTGATTCCGGCCCGTTTATTTGGTCGTAAAACCACCGGCGCACCCATAGAAATATTACTATTGGAAGAACAAGATGACCATCGTTGGTTATCCCTAGTGAAACCAGGAAAACGCTTTAAAGTCGGTTCAGAAGTCCTTTTTTATCCGAAAACAGGGCGAACGGAAGACAAAGAAAAATTATGGTTAGCGAAAGTAATCGATCGAGATCTGAACACCAGTGGTCGTCTGCTGGAATTTCAACGTCATCCCGGACGCAGTTTTTGGGATATGTTGGAGGAGTACGGTCATATTCCTTTCCCCCCCTACGTCACCGAATCGGAGGCGGAAGAAGACCGTTATCAAACAGTTTACGCTGATAAACAGGGTTCTGTGGCCGCTCCCACGGCCGGATTACATTTTACTCCCGAATTATTCCATAAGCTCGCCCAGAAGGGTATAGATACCACCTATATCACCCTTCATGTGGGAGTGGGAACCTTTCGTCCCGTGGAGGTGGAAAATATTACAGAACACCTAATGCACCGGGAATTTTTAGAGATTTCCGCCGAAACTGCCGAAAAAATTGCCCAAACAAAGGCTAGAGGTGGCCGGGTTATCGCCGTAGGAACCACGGTAGCTCGCGCCTTGGAAGGGGCAATTAAAGAAACTAAGAGCGATAAATTAACCGCTTTTCAGGGAAAAACCAATTTATTTGTCTATCCGGGTTATCAATGGCGAGTTATCGACGGCATGATCACTAATTTTCACCTACCCAAGTCCAGTTTGATGATGTTAGTCAGTGCCTTAGTCGGACGGGAAAGACTACTGGCATTGTATCAAGCAGCTATCCAAGAGCGTTTCCGTTTCTATTCCTTCGGTGACGCTATGTTAATCCTACCCAGCGCTTGCAGCAGTAATCAGTAAGTAGGGTTTGCGGCAAAATTACATCCACACCCCAGAAAGAAGGAGGGCTAGAACTGCGGAAAGGGCAACAGGAAGAAGGTAAAAATATGTGTAAGCGGCCCGCGCATCTAAATTGGTCTAGGTCGATTATCGAACCACCTGTAGCCTGTTGTCTATCCTAACCAAGAAATGAAAAGAAAAGATATTAAAATTGGTCGCCGCTATTCTGGCAAACCCCTGCAAATATTTTTAATTATTGCCTTCATCGTCGCCGCTCCCTTTGCTATTTTTTATCTTATTGCCTTGGCCTATCTCTGGCAAGGCGATCAACTTTTGGCCGCGGGGGAGAAGGAATCGGCTCTGTCTGCTTACCGAACAGTTTTATCTTTTGACGAAAATTCAGTCCAAGCCCATATAAAAATCGCTCAGGTCTTGCAAAGTCAAAAACGCTATTCTGAAGCCTTAGAAGCCTATGATCGTGGCTTTATCGTTAATGATAAACCACCGATGGAACCCTCCCAAAGTAATTATTTAGTGGCTTTGGGGGATATCTTCGCGCAGGAGGAAAAATGGTCAGAGGCGATCGATGCTTACCGAAAAGCAATTATCATTAAACCAACTTTTAAAGCGCAATTTCAGCTAGGAAAAGCCCTCTATAGTTTACAACGTTGGGATGAGGCGGCGAAAGCTCTGCAAGCAGCGGTTTTTCTCGATCCTACTCAGGGAAAGGCCTATTTTTATCTGGGAAAGGCCTACAGTGAACAGCAACTCTGGCCAGAGGCCAGTTATGCCTATCAGCAAGCTCTAGAATTGATACCTAATCAGGGTGAAACCTACAAAAAATTAGGAGAAACCCTAGCAAAACAGGGAAAATGGCAGGAAGCAGAGCAAATATATCGACAGGCTTTAATTTACGCTCCTAAAGATGGGGATATTTATAATTATCTCGGCAAAGCTTTAGCGGAACAGGGAAAAATAGGGGAAGCGATGGCACTTTTTCAACAGGCGCGGCAAATTAGCCCCAAAAATGCCAATATTTACGAAAATCTTTGTTATACCTATATCGATAGTGGTCAGATCGATCAGGGTCTAAATTGGTGTCGGCAGGCCGTAGAAATTGATCCCAATTTATCAGAAGTTAGATTTATTTTACAGGAAATCCAACGGGGGCGATTAATTCACGATAATCCCGAATTATTAAAAATGCCAGAGATAATTCCCAGTGTTAAGAGTGATCCTCTGGTGAATTTAAAACGCTCAATTGTTAAAATTATCGTGCGCGGCAAAAATAACAATAGTATCGGCACTGGTTGGTTATTAAAACGAGATAAAGATAGAGCTTGGATCGTGACTAACCGCCATGTTGTGACGAATTCTCGTCAAGAAATCGATGCAGGATCCCGCATTTTTGTGGAATATTATAGCCAACCACCCCAGGGAAAAATTCGCAAGCGTTCAAAAGCTAAAATTATCCACACTACCCCCTCTGACGACTGGCTCGATTTAGCAGTCTTAGAGGTAAAAAATCCCCCCCCAGATTTAAAACCTTTAGCTTTAGCACCCCTACCAATTGGCCCTAATCAACCAGTAATCTCGATCGGTAATCCTTTTAATCAAAAAGATTGGACTGTCAGCAAAGGTACGGTTAATGATAATGATGAAAAATCCTTAAGTTTATCCATGTTTGTCGTTTCTGGACAGTCGGGAAGTCCAGTTTTAAACGATAAAAATCAAGTGGTGGGAGTGATTTCCCAAGCGAGTTTATTTTGTGATAATCCTTCAACTCCTAAACCCCTAGAAAATGCCGTTAGATTGGGCTGCGGTTTAGCGATTCCCATTGATAGAGTGCGAGAAAGGTTAAGAGAGTGGGGAACTTTTTCAGTTATCAGTAATCAGTTATCAGTAATCAGTGGATAGTAGTTAGTAGTTAGTAGTTAGTGGATAGTGGATAGTGGATAGTAGTTAGTGGATAGTGGATAGTGGATAGTAGTTAGTGGATAGTGGATAGTGATCGATCACTGTTTACTGGTCACTGGTCACTAATAACTAATAACTGATAACTAATAACTGATAACTGATAACTGATAACTGATAACTGGTCACTGATAACTAATAACTGATAACTGATAACTGATAACTGATAACTGGTCACTGATAACTGGTCACTGATAACTGATAACTGCTATGCTACTCTAGGCAGAAAACCATTCGATCGAGAACACCGTGGCTAACCAAGAAGCAACTTCCCCCGCTATTCGTACCCCCTTATACGAGCTAATTGCCCAACAAACCAGCAAATTTACCCCTTTTGCGGGTTGGGAGATGCCGATACAGTTTAGCGGCCTAAAAATCGAACATAATGCTGTCCGCAACGGTGTCGGGATGTTTGACATCTCCCACATGGGCAAATTTATCTTAACTGGAGATAATCTGGTTCAATCTCTCCAAACCCTAGTTCCCTCTAATTTAGCCCGTTTAAGGGCAGGAAAAGCGCAATATAGCGTTTTACTTAACCCAGAAGGTGGCATAATCGATGATATTATCTTTTACTACCAAAGCGAAAGCCAGGGCGTATTAATTGTTAATGCCTCAACCACCGATAAAGATCGAGAATGGATTTTAGGCAATTTAGAGGGTTCGGGGGTCAAATTAAAGGATTTATCGCGAGAAAGGGTCTTAATTGCCCTGCAAGGACCCAAGGCAGCCACAATTTTACAGCCCTTGATCGGGGAAAAATTAAGCGATTTTGGCCTATTTAATCACTGGGAAAGCCAGCTTTTCGGGGAAAAAGTTTTTATCGCTAGGACCGGTTACACGGGAGAAGATGGTTTTGAAATTATGGCCACCCCTGAAATCGGGCAGCAACTTTGGACAGAATTCTTAAATTTAGGGGTGACTCCCTGCGGTTTAGGGTCCCGGGATACCCTGCGTTTAGAGGCAGCTTTAGCCCTTTATGGACAGGATATCGACGATAGCACGAGTCCCCTAGAGGCTGGCTTAAATTGGTTGGTTCATCTGCCAGAAAAAGGCGATTTTATCGGTCGTGATGTCCTGGAAGACCAAAAACTTAATGGTGTCAATCGGCTCTTGGTGGGATTGCAGATGTCCGGCAAACATATCGCCCGTCACGATTATCCGGTAGTATTCGCCGGGGAAGTGGTGGGTAAAGTCACCAGTGGCACTTTATCACCAACTTTAAACACAGCGATCGCTTTAGCCTATCTTCCCACACCTTTCGCCTCGATCGGACAGGCGATCGAAGTGGAAATCCGCGGCAGCACCTACCCCGCTACCGTAGTCAAAAAACCCTTTTACAAAAGTAAAAAGTAGGGTGCGTTAGCGCAGCGTAACGCACCAACTTAACGCACCGAGAAAAAAGGATCAATAATTTGGTGGGTTACGGCGAACACAAAATCAATACTAAACTGTAGCAGTTACCGTCGCCTAACCCACCCTACAGCTGAATCCTGAAAATGCAATCCCTAGACTTTACCACCCTCAGCGCCACTTGTGCCGAAATTGCCGCCACTTGGCTACCAGCCAGACTAGAACAAGTGTATCAAATTGATCGCCAAACGATCGCCCTCTATTTACGAACCTTCGATCGCAAGGGATGGTTAATTATTTCTTGGCATCCCCAAGGAGCGCGGCTGCATATTGGCGCTCCACCGCCGAAAGTCCCTGATACCTTCACTTTTAGCGATCAATTGCGTCATCAACTCAATGGTTTTGCGCTGACAAAATTAGCATTTGTTGCCCCGTGGGAAAGAGTCATCGATCTGCAATTTGCCCAACGTCCCGATGATCCGGCCCTGTGGCATTTGTATATAGAAATTATGGGCAAATATAGCAATGTCATTTTAACTGCGGCTGACAATCAAATTGTCACCGTTGCCCATCAAGTCAATGCCACCCAGTCTAGTGTTCGCACCGTACAAACGGGACAAATCTATCAACTACCCCCCGTTTTATTGGCAACAGACCCCAGTTTAGAAGAATCCTTGAGCAGTTGGCAAGCGAGAGTTAGTTTAATCCCTAAAACTATCGAAAAACAGTTAGTTAGTACCTATCGTGGGGTTAGTCCAGTCATCGCTCGATCACTCTTGCAAAAAGCCAAGATTAACCCGAAATTAAACACGGATCAGTTAGATAATAATGATTGGGAAAAGCTCTTTTCAGCTTGGCAAGAATGGTTAACAATCCTTGAAAATAAAACCTTTCAACCGGGATGGACAAGCGAAGGTTATACAGTGATCGGTGGGGAAATGCTGGCAGCGGCTAAAAATGTCCAAGAATTATTAAACCTTTATTATAGCGACCAAATTAATCAAGAAAGCTTTCGACAACTACAGCAAAAATTAAGCCAAAAAATCACCTCTTTACTGACTAAACTGCAAACCAAAGCGGCGGGATTTCAAACAAGACTAGCAGAATCTGCTCATGCTGATCGCTATAAAGATCAGGGGGATTTATTAATGGCCCATCTGCAACAAATACAGCAGGGAATGACTAGCATTAGTTTGGCGGATTTCGAGACAGGAAAACCTGTAATTATTCCTCTCGATCCCGAAAGAAATCCCGTGCAGAATGCCCAATATTTTTATAAACAACATCAGAAATTAAAAAGAGCGCGGTTAGCGGTGGAACCTTTATTAGAAGAAGTGGTCAGTGAAATTAATTATCTCGAACAAGTGCGATCGAGTTTAAGTCAACTAGAAAATTATAGCAGCAGCGAAGATTTACAGACCTTAGACGAGATACAAGAAGAATTAATCCAACAGAAGTATCTAGAAAGCAATTACCAGCGTAATCGGGCGAATAATAAAGAATCCGAACCCATGCGCTTTATTACTCCCTCTGGAATAGAATTATGGATTGGCAGAAATAACCGTCAAAATGATCGGCTAACTTTTCGTAGTGCCAGCGATTACGATATCTGGTTTCATAGTCAAGAAATCGCCGGTAGTCACGTTTTGCTCCGTTTAAGCCCCGGTACAGTTCCAGAAGCCGCAGATCTGCAATTTGCCGCCGATTACGCCGCTTATTATAGCCGCGCTCGCCATAGTGAACAGGTTCCCGTCGTCTATACCCGTCCCAAATACGTCTATAAACCCAAAGGCGCCAAGCCCGGTATGGTGGTTTACAAACAGGAAACGGTAATCTGGGGCTGTCCTCAGAGGGTTGAGGATTACCGCAAAAAATAATTTTTTACCAAATTGTTTACTTTTTTTTACACAAAATGGGTATTGTCTGTTACAATTGTTACTAGAGAGACAAATGCAGTTCAGGCGCTTGGGAACGCAAGAACTATATTTCCTCAGATTACAACAACAAACAAAAGCAAACCAGTGGTAGCAGCCGATAGTCTGGTGAAAGACACAAAAAACCGACTATTTAGGTGGTATTGAAGCAACCACTGGTATTTTATATTTATTAACCAGATTTAGTATGAACAGTAAACAGTAATCAGTCAACTGATAACTCACATCTGATAACTGATTCAAGGCTGTCTCCTGTTTCCTGACTTAGCCCTTCAGCAATAAATCGCCAATTTCCGACTGACAATGACCAATTAAACGATTAATCGCTGTTTTTCCTTGTTTACCTTGATAATCTGAGCGATCGCTTTCAGTAATTCCGTAGGGACGACCGATCGCCACCTTGACACGATGATAAAATACAACAGGATGCCAACCATCTTGATCGAATAAAGGTTCTGTGCTATCTAATAAGCGCAGCAAACGCACGGGAAAAGGACTAATAGCAGTTTCCGACTCGGAGAGAATAGCCACAGGTAAGACCGATAGATTCTCCACGGGACAACGCAGAGCTAAATGGGCAAATCCGCTTTGAAAACGGCTAATTTGACGAGGAGGAGTCAAATTTAACATCGGCGATCCACCTTCCGGAAATAAACCGATCCATCGTCCAGACTGTAAAAAATCCGTTGCTTGCCGAAAAAAAGTCCGGTGGCGTTTTTCCGGGGTATCAAAGGGAAAACAGCCCAATTCTCCGATTAATTCCCGCAAAAGCGGCGTTTTTCCCATGTAGTGATGACAGGCGATCGGGAGAGTTTTGCCCAAAGCTTGAATTAAAATCGGCGCATCTAAAAAGCTACGATGGTTACTTACCACGATCGCCACTCCTTGGCTGGGTAGATTTTCTTGACCGACGGTAAACAGACTCGTGCGTGTGGTATCAAGAATTAAACGAGAGGTAGATAGGGGGGTAAGCAGCGTCATGGAGAAAAAAAATCGGCCTTAAGATTGTTTTTATTGACTTAGACCACAATTAAAGGATAAAAGGGAATTAGAGGATCATAAAATATGGACATTATGTCCCAATCATCTACGGATCAGCCTTGCGGCGGCCTCGTCTATTTAAGAAAATAAATTTCATGAATGATTTGAATGAGCGAAAAACATTTGCTTTGACAACACCTCTTTATTATGTCAACGATATCCCTCACATCGGTAGTGCTTACACGACGATCGTAGCGGATGTTATGGCACGATGGAAGCGGTTACAGGGCAATTCTGTTCTCCTAATTACAGGAACCGACGAACACGGACAGAAAATCGAACGAACCGCAGCAGCCAAAGGACTCAATCCCCAGGAACACTGCGATCGCATTGCCACCAGTTTTGCCAATCTCTGGGCAAAGCTACATATCCAGTATGATCGCTTTAGTCGTACCACTGCCCCCCGTCATCAGGCAATTGTTAACGAATTTTTTGAAAGAGTCTGGGAAAAAGGCGATATCTATCTTGATCGCCAACAGGGTTGGTATTGCGTCGCCTGTGAAGAATTTAAGGAAAAAAGAGAACTGTTAGATAATGGCTGTTGTCCCATTCATACTAACCTGGCCGCCGAATGGCGCGACGAGGAAAACTATTTTTTCCGTCTCTCTAAATACCAAGCACAACTAGAACAATTTTACCAAGAGCAGCTCGATTTTATTCAACCAGAAAGCCGACGTAATGAGGTTCTCAACTTCGTCAACCAAGGACTACAGGATTTCTCTATTTCTAGGGTTAATGTGGCTTGGGGGTTTCCCATTCCCCACAATGGTCAGCATACCATCTACGTCTGGTTTGATGCCCTTCTTGGCTATGTTACCGCCCTTCTCGACCCCGAAGACGAACCCACCCTAGAAAATGCCTTGGCCAAATGGTGGCCGATCGATCTGCATCTGATCGGTAAAGATATATTAAGATTCCATGCCATTTATTGGCCGGCTATGCTCATGTCGGCCGGTTTACCCTTGCCTAAAAGAGTGTTCGGCCACGGCTTTTTGACCAAAGACGGGCGGAAAATGGGCAAAAGTCTCGGTAATACCCTCGATCCCTTCGATTTGGTTGCTCGCTATGGGGCCGATGCCGTCCGTTACTATTTCGTTAAAGAGATTGAATTAGGACAGGATGGCGATTTTCAGGAAACCAGATTTGTTAATATTCTTAACGCGGATTTAGCCAACGATTTAGGCAACCTCCTCAATCGCACCCTAGGCATGGTCAAAAAATACTGCCAAAATATCCCCCCCCAGTTGACTGGCGTAGATATCCCCAACGACAATCATCTTAAGAATATGGGGACTAATCTAGGGGTTATTGTTGAACAGAAGTATGATGCGCTACAATTTAATCAAGCCTGTGAAGAAATATTGGCGTTAATTCGCGCTAGTAACAAGTTTATCGATGAGAGTGCGCCCTGGAGTTTATTTAAACAGAAACAACAAGCAGCGTTAGAACAAGTCCTCTACGCGGTTTTGGAATCAGTAAGACTCTCTGCCTACCTACTCTCACCGATAATACCGACCTTGAGCAGTAAAATTTATCAACAACTAGGTTTTGTTATTGATTTTAATACTTTCAGGTCGGAGGATGGAGAAAACTCCCCTGATAGTGTCTCTTTTTCCCAACACTGTCAATGGGGATTACCCACAAATCCACAACTAGGAACACCTGAACCGATCTTTTCTAAACTAGAACTGCCGTTAAACGATTCCTAAAGGAATTTTTTAATAACTCTATTTTTTAAGGTCTGTTGTCCTTTGGGATACAACTGGCAAACACCCAACACTAAACTTTTAACAAACGAGGAAAAATAAAATGTTTGATGATTATGACACAGCCCCAGTCTTCACCCCCGAACAAGTGCTAGAAAATCGCGGTCGTGTGGCGATTTTCATCGATGGTTCTAATTTATTTTATGCGGCTCTGCAATTAGGTATCGAAATTGACTACACCAAACTACTTTGTCGTTTAACTGCTGGTTCTCGTCTCTTGCGGGCCTTCTTTTATACTGGAGTTGATCGCACTAACGAAAAACAGCAGGGATTTCTCCTCTGGATGCGTCGCAACGGTTATCGAGTCATCGCTAAAGATCTAGTACAATTGCCCGATGGTTCCAAAAAAGCCAATCTCGACGTGGAAATCGCCGTGGATTTAATGGCCCTAGTGGGTTCCTATGATACCGCAGTTATTGTCAGTGGTGATGGGGATTTAGCCTATGCTGCCGATTCCGTCAGTTACCGTGGTGCGCGAGTGGAAGTGGTTAGTTTGCGATCGATGACCAGTGATAGTTTAATTAATGTAGCCGATCGCTATGTTGATCTAGATCAAATTAAAGAAGAAATTCAAAAAACTAGCAAACATCACGTTAGTTATAATAATTTCCCCGTCAGCGTCTTAGACCAAGATCGTAGCAGTCGCTAGACAAATTCAGCAAAAATCAAGTTTAAGGTGGGTAATTCCCACCTTTTTCAGTTATCAGTGACCAGTTATCAGTGACCACTCCCCATCCGCTGCCTCCTCAATTAAGCGATACTACTGCGTTTTCTCGCTTCCTTATAAGATGTTCCCACATCCTGTAAACCGACTTTAATCATCTGTTGTTCCAAAAGGGCAAAAAAACGCAAGCGATCGCCACCTTTAATCACCGCTAAATTGTGCGCTTCCGCTAAGGCGATCGGATAACCATAACCTTTTAACACCTGGGCCAGTAAAATACTCAAAGAGCGATCGAGTAATTCTCCCTCCTCCACCACCCAAGCAGGAACCTCTACCCTAGCGATTTCCGTCCCCACATGGAGATAACAGAAGTAAATGCGATGTTCATCCCCATAAAGATCGAGTATCTTCAAAGAACTGCGCCAAAAAGGACTTCTTTGCCCCGGTTCCAATAAATAACCCCAAAGAGAAGCATCCCGGAGAGGATCGACAACGCGACAAGGGGTTTTTTCTGGGTCTAAATCACCGCAATTGATCAAGCAATTGGGAGTATCATGGGGACAAGATTGTAAACGCAGGAAATTTAAGCTTTCCGTGCTACGAGAAGCACTAATATAACCCATAAGCGGGATTCTAGCTGATTTTAAATCGTCCCAAGACTGAAAAATCGGCGGCAAAATTAAATCTTTTGCTTCCGGGGGGAGACTATCGATAAACCAATAGATCAAAGAACCATCCACGAGGGCTAAATTTGGTTCATAATGGGCGCCGGGGGGTTTTACCCAACGAGTAGCCATTTCTGCTAACATTTGGCTTTCTAATACCGTCCGACGATAACTCATCCACTCATCGACGCGAATACCCCACTGTTTAGAAATGTACAGGTCTTCTGATTTGTAATAGACTTCGGGAATGCTATCGAGGAGCGGGTGCAAATTTTGGCCATAGTGCAACATGATCCTACCGATATTAATTAGATAACAGTAGGCGATTTCGTGGTGAGAAGGGGCAATTTGGGAACCATCCGTGGCAAAAACGCTATGACTTTCGGGAGCGGGAAGGATAGTAACGCGGGTGTCGAGAGGTTCGATCGGTAGCGCTACGGAGAAAATTAGGCGATCGTGCCAGTTATGATAGAGTTCTAGCAGTTTTTCCTGTTGCTGTTGAGCCTGTTCTAAAAGAATTTTAGCCCGTTGCACTCGCTCGCGACTAGCTGTCACTTCCTGTTGAAAATGTTGACTGATCCCTGGCATTTTTGCCGCTAATTTCGCAAGATCGAGCATAGCTATCTTTTACCTGACTTTTTTTGATTTTATCGCAATTTTGTCAGTTATTGCCAAATTTATCCATAATATCTGCGGTTGCGTCCTTTCCTATCACAGCCATCAAGATTTGGCTATCTAGCCAAAAAGACAATCTCTAACCTCTAAACCGGAGAAAAGCACAATCCCCGACTTGACAACAAGAGCAACAATTTGGTATAATGACCTTTTGTCAACGATTTGACCTTCGGTAATAGGAGTTCAGAGTAACCTTAGATACAGCCCTATCATGCCCACCATTCAGCAATTAATACGCGACGAAAGATTCAAAGCGAAAAGAAAAACCAAATCTCCCGCCCTCAAACAATGCCCCCAACGTCGGGGAGTTTGCACAAGAGTATATACCACCACACCGAAAAAACCCAACTCAGCCCTACGGAAAGTGGCTAGGGTACGTTTGACCTCTGGATTTGAGGTGACAGCCTACATCCCGGGCATCGGTCATAACCTGCAAGAACACTCGGTCGTCCTCATTCGGGGCGGTCGGGTCAAAGATCTACCCGGAGTCAGATATCACATCATTCGCGGCACCCTCGATGCCACTGGGGTGAAAAACCGTCAACAGGCGCGCTCCAAGTACGGAACCAAACGCCCCAAACCCGCCGCTAAATAAACAGGGAATTGATTAACCAAAAAAATACTCCCACCGAGTCGGTCAAAGTTAACCCAAGAGACTGAAAACTCGCAGGAGAGGGTTTGAGATGGGCTGTAATCATCCGACTGTCAAGCAAAAGTTAAAGTTAACCTAGAAAATTCAGGAATATTCCGATGTCTCGCCGTAAAAACGTCAAAAAACGTCCTATTCCCCCCGATCCCGTTTACAATAGCTGTTTAGTCAGCATGACTATCCGCCGGATCATGCGATCAGGCAAAAAATCCCTAGCCGCTAACATCGTTTACGATGCCCTGAAAACCGTCGGCGAACGTACCGGTCAAGAACCCCTAGAAGTATTTGAAAAAGCCGTTAAAAACGCCACTCCCCTGGTGGAAGTGAAAGCCCGCCGGGTCGGTGGAGCCACCTATCAAGTCCCGATGGAAGTGCGCAGCAACCGTGGTAGCACATTGGCACTACGTTGGTTAGTCCATTATGCCAGAACCAGAGGCGGCAAAACCATGGCAGGTAAACTAGCTAACGAGATCATGGATGCGGCCAACGAAACCGGCGGCACGATCAAAAAACGGGAAGAAACCCACCGGATGGCAGAGGCAAACAAAGCCTTTGCCCACTATCGTTACTAAAAAGATACTTTAAAGATACTTTAAGGGCGGTGGACTACACTGCTGCCGCCAAAAAACTGTCAAGAAAAGTATAGAATTGTAAATAGTGTAAAAAATCCTAGAACAAAACCCCATCACTGGCAAGCAAAGCAAGGAGGTTGCTGTGGCACGGACTATCCCGCTAGAGAGAGTGCGAAACATCGGAATCGCCGCTCACATAGACGCGGGCAAAACAACGACAACAGAAAGAATCCTGTTCTACACGGGAGTCGCCCATAAACTGGGCGAAGTCCACGACGGAACGGCAATTACCGACTGGATGGAACAGGAACGGGAGCGAGGAATCACCATCACCGCCGCCGCCATCAGTACCAGTTGGCAAGATCATCGCATCAACATCATTGACACCCCCGGCCACGTCGATTTCACCATTGAAGTGGAACGTTCCATGCGGGTACTTGATGGAGTAGTGGCGGTTTTCTGCTCTGTTGGTGGTGTACAACCCCAATCGGAAACCGTCTGGAGACAAGCCGATCGGTACAAAGTACCCCGGATTGCCTTTATCAACAAAATGGACAGAACGGGAGCGAACTTCTTCAAAGTTTACGAACAATTAAGAGATCGCCTTAGAGCTAACGCCGTTCCCATCCAAATGCCGATCGGCGCAGAAAGCGAACTGAGCGGGATCATCGATCTCGTCAAGATGCGCGCCTATATATATAAGGACGATCTGGGCAAAGACATAGAAGAAACCGACATTCCCGAAGACTTATTGAAAAAGGCCGAAGAATTCCGCGTGCAGCTGGTGGAAGCTGTAGCGGAAGCGGATGAAGAACTCCTAGAAAAATATCTAGAAGGTGAAGAACTCACCGAAGCCGAAATCAAACGCGGTCTCAGGGAAGGGACAATCGCTGGTACAATTGTTCCCGTCCTCTGCGGCTCGGCTTTCAAAAACAAAGGGGTACAACTGCTCCTCGATGCCGTGGTAGATTACCTACCCTCACCCTCGGAAGTAGCCGCCGTTAAAGGGATTCTCCCCGATGGTAGCGAGGCAATCCGGGAAGCTAAGGACGATGCGCCCTTCTCGGCCCTGGCCTTCAAAATCATGGCAGATCCTTTCGGTCGTTTAACCTTCCTGCGGGTCTATTCCGGTGTACTAGCCAAAGGCAGCTACGCCTACAATTCCACCAAAGGAACCAAAGAACGGATCGCTCGCCTGATCGTCCTCAAATCCAACGAACGGATCGAAGTGGATGAACTGCGCGCCGGAGATCTAGGAGCGGCGATCGGACTGAAAAACACCATTACCGGGGATACCCTCTGTGATGAGAAAAACCCGATTATCCTAGAATCCCTCTTTATCCCCGAACCGGTTATCTCCGTGGCGGTGGAACCGAAAACCAAACAGGACATCGAGAAACTCAGCAAAGCCCTGCAAGCCCTCTCCGATGAGGATCCCACCTTCCGGGTCAAAGTTGATCCCGAAACCAATCAAACGGTAATCGCCGGGATGGGAGAACTGCACCTAGAGATCCTGGTTGATCGAATGCTGCGGGAATACAAAGTCGAAGCAACCGTGGGCGCTCCCCAAGTTGCCTATCGGGAAACCGTCCGCAAACCCGTGCGGGCCGAGGGTAAATTTATCCGTCAAAGTGGCGGTAAAGGACAGTACGGCCACGTCGTCATCGAACTGGAACCGGGTGAACCGGGTTCGGGCTTTGTCTTCGTCTCCAAAATTGTCGGTGGTGCTATCCCCAAAGAATACATCAACCCGTCAGAACAGGGGATGAAAGAAGCTTGCGAATCGGGGATCGTAGCGGGTTATCCTGTTATCGACCTGAAAGCAACCCTGGTAGATGGTTCTTTCCACGATGTGGATTCCTCCGAGATGGCCTTTAAGATTGCCGGTTCCATGGCAATCAAAGAAGCGGTGATGAAAGCTGGTCCCGTTCTCCTAGAACCGATGATGAAAGTCGAAGTGGAAGTACCCGAAGACTTCATCGGTAACGTCATCGGTGATCTTAACTCCCGTCGGGGACAAATCGAAGGTCAAGAAACCGAGACTGGTATCGCCAAAGTCTCCGCTAAAGTTCCCCTAGCGGAAATGTTTGGTTACGCCACTGATATTCGCTCCAAAACCCAAGGACGGGGCATCTTCACCATGGAATTTAGCCATTACGAAGAAGTCCCCCGCAATGTGGCTGAGGCGATTATCACCAAAAGTAAAGGGAACGGTTAATCAGTGACCAGTGACCAGTGAGCAGTGGGAATAAACCGATCATTTAAATTCGATCGGTCAACCCTAATAACTGCTAACTTAAAACTGATCTCCGGTAACTGATTACTGTTCACCCACCTGAAGAAGAAAAAAAACAAAGGAACAGAAAGTAAATGGCACGCGACAAATTTGAACGGACGAAACCCCACGTTAACATCGGTACTATCGGTCACGTTGACCACGGCAAAACTACCCTCACCGCCGCTATTACTATGACCCTAGCAGCCCTGGGTAATGCCAAAGCTAAAAAATACGATGAAATCGATGCCGCTCCCGAAGAAAAGGCTCGCGGGATCACAATCAACACCGCTCACGTTGAGTACGAAACCGCCATTCGCCACTATGCACACGTGGACTGCCCTGGCCACGCCGACTATGTAAAAAACATGATCACTGGTGCGGCACAGATGGACGGTGGTATTCTCGTGGTCTCGGCCGCTGATGGCCCGATGCCCCAAACCCGGGAACATATCTTGCTGGCTCGTCAGGTGGGTGTACCTAACCTGGTGGTCTTCCTCAACAAAAAAGATATGGTGGACGATGAGGAATTACTAGAACTGGTAGAACTGGAAGTGCGCGAACTTCTCAGCAGTTACGACTTCCCCGGGGACGATATACCCATTATTGCCGGTTCTGCGAAAGAAGCCCTCGACTACATGACCAAAAATCCCAAGGCCCAAAAAGGCGAAAACGAGTGGGTAGATGCGATCTATGAATTAATGGACGCGGTGGATGGCTATATCCCCACCCCCGAACGGGCGATCGATAAACCCTTCCTGATGGCGGTAGAAGACGTATTCTCGATTACTGGTCGGGGGACAGTGGCTACCGGTCGGATCGAACGCGGTATTGTGAAAGTGGGTGATAACGTGGAATTGGTCGGGATCAGAGCAACTCGCCCCACCACCGTTACTGGGATCGAAATGTTCAAGAAAAGTCTCGACCAAGGGATGGCCGGTGACAACGCTGGTATCCTCCTGCGTGGTATCCAAAAAACCGACATCGAGCGCGGCATGGTGATCGCTAAACCGGGTACAATCAAACCCCACACCCAGTTTGAAGGTGAGGTGTATGTGTTAACTGCAGGAGAAGGTGGTCGTCACACTCCTTTCTTTAAAAACTATCGTCCTCAGTTTTATGTGCGGACAACCGACGTAACTGGCACTATCCAAGACTACACCGCCGACGATGGCAGCAGCGTAGAAATGGTCATGCCGGGAGACCGGATCAAAATGACCGTGGAACTGATCAACCCGATCGCGATTGAAGAGGGTATGCGCTTCGCTATTCGCGAAGGTGGTCGTACCATCGGTTCTGGCGTTATTTCCAAAATTATTAAGTAGGCTAATCTACTAATTAACGGGGCAGTTAATGACAAAAAACTGCTCCGTTACTGTCTTGATCTTGTACCTTGACAATTGCAATAGGTGAAATTATGGCTACGTTACAACAACAAAAAATTCGCATTCGTTTGAAAGCTTTTGACCGGCGCCTACTCGATACTTCCTGTGAGAAGATTGTCGATACTGCCAATAGAACTAACGCCACGGCGATCGGACCGATTCCCCTACCGACAAAAAGAAAGATTTATTGTGTCCTGCGTTCCCCTCACGTTGATAAGGACTCCCGTGAACATTTTGAAACCCGCACCCATCGCCGCATTATTGATATTTACCAACCCTCTTCTAAGACAATCGATGCTTTAATGAAATTAGATTTACCCGCAGGGGTTGATATTGAAGTTAAATTGTAAAAAATGCCAAAAAGATGTTATCGCTAACATCTTTTTTTCTTAGAGACTCTTTGTTATGGTGTTTCTCGTCTAGTTTTTGTGGACGAGAATCGCTATTAAATACCCCAGCAGCCCATCAAGGTGGCGGTTGCTCTTTAAATATTGATACTATTGGGGATGCGAGAGGGTTTCAGGAAAATATAAGGCGTAAATCGGGTTAAATTGCGCCGATCAATCTCATTTTCGATCGCCTTTAATTTAGCTTGGAAAACCGCCAAAATCGGGTAAGTGCGTTGATCTGGGAAAGCACTGCGGGATGGATAACCAAAACGGTTAAATTGAAAAGCTGTTAAAGTCTGCATAATTTCCAATTGATAAGCGGCCTGGGCCTGGGGCGGCAAAAGACGGAGAATATAATCTATATCCACCTCCTCAGCTGCTTTGGGAGGAGATTGATAACCCGCTAGGGGAATATTCGGGCAAAAGGCGAGATAATCGTATTGAGGATAATTAACCGCCGCGTGTTGTGGTCCGGCCACAAAAATTATCTGGGTGACAACTTCGACTAATTTGGCTAAAGTGTCTAATTGTCCGTCAGAAACTAATTTTTTGATGCCTCCACCTTCAGGTGACATCAATTTTCGCACCCAAGCTTGTAATTCTGTATCCTCGTTTACGTCCGCGTCGGAAGTATAGTAAAGACTTAGGTAATCTTTGACATAGGTTTCCGTTGCTTGCCAAAGTAAGAGAGCATCGTCTCGGTAGGGGTAATCTGGTAGTAGCGAGGTATCCTGGACTTGGCGCAATTCTAATTGCTTTGGTAGGGCATAATCGGCGAAATTATCTAATCTTTGACGATAGGAACTCTTAATTAGCTCGATCGATGCTTCTAGCGTCCCCGCTAATAGACGATCAACGAATCCGCCGGGGTTAATTAACTCGCTCTCGGCTAAACTATTAATGGCGAGGGTAAATTGAAAATGAGGTCTTAATAGAATCGCCAGAGGATGATTGAGTGCTAACTCGGTAGCTGTGGCTAAAACAAAAGCTTCCGCTACTAAATGGGTATGGCTGAGGTGACTAACTAATTCATGGTGATTTCCGTCGGCAATTTGCACGAAAATCTTCGCCATTAACCAATTAAGTCCGTCATCGGGGGTATAGATGCGCTGATTAGGTTGGGTAGGATCCTGATATAATTGAATGGCAACAGGTACTAATCCCCCTTGACCGCGTAAACCTCTAGCACGCCAACAGAAAAGGACAAGAGGTGCTGTCACAGTTTTCATCCCTCTTTGATAACTGCCTAAAGTTAGGTTGTTTAGGGGGGCATAATCTGCTAGAAATAAGTTACCCTTAGCGGCCTCCGAGGCAATGGTTTTATCAGGTCCCATGGCTTTTTGGAAGATAGCATCGCTGACGGGGAAATTATCCGGTAAGCTGCTAATCCCGCGAATTACCATGGGATTTGCTCCCGCTAATCTTTGGTAGGCAAAACCTGTGTTAGATTGCCAAGTTTTAATGCTTGTGGGTTTGGGAAGGATAGGAAAAAGTTCTTCGTAATCTTCTAATTTATCAAAGGGATCAAAGACATTTTCTATTCTCGTGGCTACGCCATTGGCAATTAAAGCACTGAAACCTTTACCCCGCATTACTTGATAGGAAATAGAAAAGTTTTCGTGGGTAGGTAAATCTTTGACGAGGGTGATACCATTAACGGAATCATAGATGTACACTTGTTTTTGTCGTCTTAATAGATCTTGTCTTTTGACTGGATCAGGATCATTTTTGGGTAGCGATGGTGTCAGCAAAATAACTCCTTGTCTAAAAAATTAGAACTTAAAAAGTTTAGTCTTTTTCATGGCACGAATAGGCTAGTCAAGTAAGGAATTACCTCTGAGAAAAGGGTCTTTTGAGGTAAATTACTGGCTAGATATAGTGCCATCTATTATATACAGTTATAACTGGGTTAGATTCCCGAAATATTGCCTCTGTTTGCAAAACTTAATAGATTAATTCTCGCACTGATGAGGTGCAAAGTTACTGGTTTGAGGTTGGGGAGACTTTATCAGTAAACAGTAAACAGTGAACTGAAAACTCGCATCTGATAAGTACCTAAGCAAAATTAATTACACATATCTAACCACCTCTTGCCTCTTGCCTCTTGCCTATCTTCACCAGGAAATTAATTTTGCACGACTACTTAACTGATTGCTAAACCGTTTGTAGGGGAAAACCTAAAGCTTCTCGTTGCTGTAAATACAATTGAGCAACCTGTCGAGCTAAATTGCGAATTATGCCGATATAACGGGTTCTTTCAGCTACAGCAATCACACCTCTAGCATCGAGTAAATTAAAAGTATGGGAACATTTAAGAACATAATCTAGACTGGGAATCACCAGAGAACGCTCAATTAATTGTTTAGCTTCCTGTTCATATAAACTGAATAAACTAAATAATAACTCAGGATTGGAAGCCTCAAAATTGTAGGTACATTGTTCGATTTCATTTTGTAGAAAAATGTCACCGTAGAGGATATTTTCATTCCATTTAATTTTATTAATTGCCTCCACATCTTGCAGATACATGGCTAATCTTTCTAAACCGTAGGTAATTTCGATCGCCACGGGACGACAATCAATACCCCCACACTGTTGAAAGTAAGTAAACTGAGTGATTTCCATACCATCTAACCACACTTCCCAACCCACACCCCAAGCGCCGAGGGTGGGAGATTCCCAGTTATCTTCCACGAAGCGAATATCGTGATCTTCTGGGTTAATTCCTAACACCCGCAGGGAGTCTAAATAGATTTCCTGAATATTATCGGGAGAGGGTTTAATTAGAACTTGATATTGATAGTAATGCTGAAAACGATTGGGATTTTCGCCATAACGGCCATCCGTAGGACGACGACAGGGTTCCACATAGGCAACGGCCCAAGGTTCCGGACCAATTGCCCTTAAAAAGGTATGGGGACTCATGGTTCCTGCACCTTTTTCGGTATCATAGGGTTGAGCAACTAAACAACCGCGATCGGCCCAAAATTCATTTAATTTAGCGATAACAGCCTGGAAAGTTAAAGACATGGGAAAAAGTAAAAAAGCGGATTAGGGGAATTATAAATTATAAATTATAAATTATAAATTATGAATTGGGAAGTGGGAATTATAAATTATAAATTATGAAGTGGGGAAGTGGGGAGCTTTTCAGTTATCAGTTTACTGATCACTGATAACTGATAACTGATAACTGTCTCCTGACTCCTGAAGGTTAAATTCATTGACTTAATTTTAACTGTAAGCGAAAGTGGACGGGGTTAGAAGACTGGGGGAGAATAACTAATTCATAAAATCCCTCCTCGGATAATTGACTGGACCATTGCCGATCGCTAGACTTGTCTAAAAGGGTAATATTACCCGTGGGAGAGTAGAAAGATAGTAAAACTTCGCCTTCCGCCTCTAAATTTAAGTTTAACCGATCACTGGAACGCAATTTTATTGCATAGGCTTTTCCTTGTCCCTGGCTGAGAATTGCCTCGATAACTTCCTCTCCCCCTGCGTCTAAACTTTCGATCGCTTGGTAGGATAGGCCAGACTGTAAAGATTGTAACTGATTCCAGGCCAAACCACTCCATAGTTGACCTAGGCTTGTATCAAAACTTGGTCTTTCTGTCAATTCAGGGAATAGCTGAAAAAAGGCAGTATCAGTCAGTAAATTAAGGACTCTACCGCTTAAACGTAACTGATTCACTTGTTCTCGCCATTTTTCTCGTTGTTGCTCGTCGTAGCTACCTAATGCTTCTCTAGTGCCAGAATCGAGAAGTTCTAAGCGATCGAGTATTTCTGCTGCTAAAATATCTCTTTGTTCCTGTTTCTGTTTTTCCTCTTTGATATCCCCATAGCGGAGGTTAAACAATTCATTGACGAGATTTTTAAAAAACTGACCATCAACTCCCAACTCTAGACGGCGCTTTCTCATCTCGGCTTTCCGTTGCCATGCCGTATCTGTGGCAGAATTAAAATTATTTTCTTCTGTGGCAAAAACGGGTTTAACGGTTTGGGGTTGATTGCTGTGTTTAACCCACTGTTTCCCGATTAACCAGCCTATTGCCGCCGATAATAACATCAAGAGGCAAAAAATAGCGATTCTGCCAGAACAGCCGAGAAAAACGGGCGATTTATTCCGAGAATTAGCGGCCATTGTCTTCTTAGACCATTTAGGGTTTTGATCTGTAAAGATGAGATTAACACATAATAATAGGCTAAGACGCATTTTAACCGCCTATCCTTAGATTAGCTGAATCTTAGCCAATACCTTTACTGTTGCCCCTTGTCTCATCTCAACAAGCAGTTTAAATACACGGACAGCTTATTATTCATAGCAGATAACCATGACTACGACTCAACCCCTATCCCCTAGCCAAACCGCCCAAAAAGATGAGATAATCTTCCCCAAGGGCGAATTTTGGAGTGATGAACCGCCATTGGAAAGTAATTTACATCTAACTCAGATTATTTTGTTGATAAAATGCCTAGAATGGTTATGGCAAGATAGAGAAGATTACTTTGCAACCGGGAATTTAACCATCTACTACAGTCCCAATCAGAAAAAATCAGAATACTTTAGAGGACCCGACTTTTTTGTAGTATTGGGAACAACTAGAAACCAAAACCGGAAAAGTTGGGTAGTATGGCAAGAAGAGGGAAAATATCCTAATGTGATTATAGAAATCCTCTCAGAAAGTACCGCTAAGACTGATAGGGAAGAAAAGAAAGAAATTTATCAAAATACATTTAGGACTCCTGATTATTTCTGGTTTGACCCCTATAGTTTAGAGTTTGAAGGATATACGTTAATTAGGGGAAAATATCAACCGATTGAACCCAATCAGCAAGGTTGGTTATGGAGTGAAGAATTGGGCTTATATTTAGGGATCTACGCCGATAAATTGCGTTATTTTAGTCCTAGGGGTCAGTTAATCCCAACACCTGAGGAAGCCGCTCTTCTGGAGAAACAGGCCAAAGAATCTGAACGTCAACAAAAAGAACTGGCTTTACAGCAACAAGAATACGAACGTCAACAAAAAGAACTGGCTTTACAAAAAATTGAGCAATTAACGGCAAGATTAAGAGAATTAGGCATTAATCCCGATGAAACCTTGTAGGGGTGCAAGATGGTCAGTGGCATCTCTTGGGTTTGGTGGGTAAAATGTATTCTAAGATACAGTCTTAGGGCAGTGAGTGGAAGGAACCACAGAGACACAGAGGACACAAAGATCGATCGCTCTTATATAATTTAAATTTATCACACAAAGTCGAGAAGAGCCAGACGTAGGGATAATTAATGAATTTTACTCCGAAAATGTAGGGACAATTCATGGATTTTACTCCAAAAAACTAGGAATAATTAATAAAATTTACTCCGAAAATGTAGGGACAATTCATGATTTATACTCCGAAAATGTAGGGATAGTTCATGATTTATACTCCGAAAATGTAGGGACAATTCATGAATTGTCCCTATCAAGGGTTTCAGATTTTGCCGGTAGCTATCAAGTAAATCGAAGAATAAAGTAGGTGGGGTTAAACGATAGTGAAACCCGACATTTAAGTAATTGGGTTGGGTTTCGTCAAATAAATTCCTGTAAAATAGCTTCGATTTGTCCTTTTAGAGCAGGAATATCATTTTCAACAATATCCCAAATAATCTCTAGATTAATACAAAAGTATTCATGAATAGTTAAGTTTCTTAGATCGCTGGCATCTCCCCGTTGTTCAAACACGGTTTTTCCCGGTCGAGCATACTTTTCTACACGCTCAATTGCTTCTAAAATATCTCGCAAGCGTTCGGGATCATCTCTCATAGTGGTAAGTAGTCGTGCAAAATTAATTTCTTAGTGAAGATAGGCAAAAGGCAAGAGGCAAAAGGCAAGAGGGGGTTAGATATGTGTAATTAATTTTGCTTAGGTACTTACCAAGAAGTTTCATGTTGAATGTTACCGTTCGGGAGAGGTCGAATCAACAGTTAAATTTGCAAAATATTTGCGAAACGAGTATAAAGATAAAAGAATGATTTTTATTGGGGATGGAGCAGGTTATCATAAATTTGCATAGTTCAAAGAGTTCTTAGAAGAAATAAATAAGGGAAAGAAAGCTAATGAATGGCCAATTACTTGTATTTTATTGGCACCGAATGCTCCACAACAAAATCTAGTGGAAGATGTTTGGTTGCAAGGGAAAAACTTTTTAAGAAAATACTGGTATTTATGCAAGTCTTTTAAGATTGTCAAATTTTTATTTGAATTTTGTATTGATGATCATAAATTTGATTTTCCTAAAATTAATCAATACAGTTGTTTTTAGAAAATGTGGTTCTTCCGAACTTACACTGTAGAAAATTCCCCAAGCTCCCTCTCTGTCGAACAATGCTCTAAAGTTGATAAATATCAATCTAACAAAAACTCAAAGCCCTATTGTACAAACTTTACAAGCATGAGTTGTTAATAGTTTTGCATGACAGGTTCGGTAGAGCCGAAAATGTTTAGGATTGCTATATCTGAGAAAATGTGTAATTAACTAATTCAGCTTTGTTATTCTTGACTGACCAAATAAAAATTTCTTGCACCACACCCTTAGAAAATTGAGTTATGTATCGAGTCAAAATATAATTTTCTGGATGAGGCGGTTGTATCCATGTGTCGATCACTTGAGTTGATTTTCGAGAACCAAAAATACGAGATGTTGTTTCGCATAGCTTTAACACATCGTTAAGAGAATTGCTTTTTCTTAATAACTCACTCGCTCGATTATAGATTTCTTCGCACTTACCTCTATCTAGTTGAGCGTGGAATTCCTGAACCGCTTTCTCGACTATATCTTTATGATTTTCTATTTCATCAATATAGTCGGACATAACCCGTTCTCTCTCGATCGGATGACCGAACATTAAGTAAAAATTTCCTAATCTCATAAGAATTCCACCCCCGAAAAAGATCGAGCCGATGACAATAAAGATAACTAAACTTCCTAAACATCCCAAACAACTGAATTTTTGATTAGACATATCGATGATTCACCTAGGTTTAGTTTTAAGGTTTGTTAATCGTCTATAAGAGGTTTTTCTTGCCAAATCTGATCATATCATAATCGTATCTAATTTGTCTTCTAATCTCTTAAATATTTAATCTTTGCTTAAGACCGCAATTGGCGAGATCATACTAAAGATACGCTCACTAATGATTGCAGACGCAGAGCTTTCTCGATCGATAGCTAAAACTTGAAGAAACAGAAGAATTTAGGCTTACTTTCGATACTGGGAAAAAATAATTTACAGCACTTCTGGCTTCATCAAGACAGGCAGGAGCTGCCAGATACTTGATTAAGCTTGGAGGTGTACTTGCTCAAACTGAAAAATGCTGTAGAGCGAGCGTTTTAATGAACTCTTAGAGAAAAGTATCGCTATAGGACGATTTTTTTTCTCTCGCTAAAAATCATCGCGATTCTTTTTTCTCGATACGCCGCTTCGTTCACGAATACGGGATGAACAGTGGCTTGTTCTCGATAGAAAAATGTTTCACCTGAAAACGAAATAAAGAGTGGGTCACCGAAATTTAACGGCTCGTAATCTTTCAATCTCTCGTGAACCATCGCGTCGATCTCTCCCGATGGATCTCTTGGAAAATCGATCGCTTTAAGAGTTTGATAGACCGTGACGCTAGAAGAACCTGCGAGCGAGCGTCCCCGATTTCTCGCGTCGAGATAATCGAGGATTTTATGGACAATCACTTCGGTTCGCTCTACAATCCGCGCATCCAAGACACCTTGCGCTACCGGACCAACTTCCACGGTACAACCTAATCGAGAGAGCGATCGCAATCTCGACGAATCTTGCCGATCTCCTAAACAGATCTGCGCCGAGGGATCTTGTTGTTGCAAATAAGCCGCTAGCTGTAAGTTAAAAGCATCTTCGTTCGACGGGATAATCGTCATTCCCATACTCGCAGTCGTGCTGTGTAGATCGATAATAAAATCCACGCCCGAGCCATGGGTAGGATGTAAGATAGCCTTGATTTCCTTGGCCCGTTTCTCTTCGTAACCCGTCAAACCCGGATCGCTCAATTCGTGAACGGCGAAACAACGATTTAAATCTCGATCGATGTAGCGACGGTTTTCAGCGATCGCTCGCGGGTTCGCAAGGAGCGCAAGCACCTCTAAACTCTCCCGTCGGATCAGTTCAGGAAAGCGCTCGAATTTTTTCACTAACGCGACTCCCGTTAACTCGTTGCCATGGGTTCCCCCGACGATGGCGACCTTCCGAATCGATTCCAAAGTCATAGATAATCTCCTTGCTTTCATTGGCTAACTTTCAATTTTTCGAGCGACGGTCTCTGCATTTTTTCGCCGATCGCTATTTCTTTTCCCCGCTACTTTCTAGATTAAAGAAACCTTTAGTATATGTCAAATATTAATTTAATTAAGCTAGTATATTTTATATGTATAGTAGAATTCTATGGAACTCCGTCACCTCCGTTATTTCGTCGCCGTAGCGGACGAATTGAGCTTTAGCCGAGCGGCGCAACGGTTACAGATCGCCCAACCTCCCCTTAGTCAGCAGATTCAAGCGCTAGAAAAGGAATTAGAGGTCAAACTATTCGATCGCCAAAGTCGTCCGCTTCGACTGACCACCGCGGGACAAGCATTTTTAGAAGAGGCGCGCACCACCTTACTACAGTTAGAGCGAGCGGTCTATAAGACCCGATCGATCGATAAAGGACAATCGGGAACTTTAACGATCGGCTTTACTGGCTCGATCGCCAATAGTATTTTTACCGAGATATTGCTCGCTTTCCGCCAAGAGAATCCCGACATTAAATTAATTATGCACGAGGAAAAAACCGCCCTAATCTTGCAAAAATTGCGCGAAAGGCAAATGGATATAATTTTTCTCTATAGCTATCGGGAAGCTTGGGAAGATACTTCCTTCCAGATGACGATCCTCGATCGGGAACCGCTCGTCTTGGTTTTACCGAAAAACCATCCATTAGCGGAACGATCTGCCCTTTCCCTAAACGATTTAAAAGAGGAAGAATTTATCCTACCCCTGCATAATGTTTCTGGTGGCTTATCCGAACAGATCTATTTTCTCTGCTCTCAAGCGAAATTCGAGCCGAAAGTGTCTCAAACCGCCCTTTTTATGGTCACGATCTTGGGATTAGTCGCAGGAGGAACTGGGATTAGTATTCTTCCCGCAAGTGTCCGAAATCTCCAACGCCATGGGGTGATCTATCGCTCGCTTCTCGAACAGAACCAGACCTGTAATTTAATGGCGGTCTGGCCTGACAATGATTCCTCGAAAGTATTACCGGTATTTCTGGATTTTATCCACTCCTACAGACAACTGGAGAGCGATGCTCTAGAGTAACTCCCTCGCGAAAATCAGTGATTGCCAGAACAATCGATCCCACGCGAGGCGAATTGCATTCGCCCTCTTTTAATAACTTCTGTTCATCACCCATCACTCCATTTCCCTAAAAATATTAAGAGATGTAACTATTTACCCCTAGCCTAGAAAGTGATTACTCAACAGGGGTGAGATCAGGATAGTCTAGATCGAGCAGTCAGATAGATGTTTAGTTAAATTCCTACTTCAGATATGTCCGTTTCTAGTCCTCCTCGTTCCCTGCGTATCGGTTCGCGTAAAAGTCAGTTAGCCCTAGTACAAACCTATTGGGTACAGGCAGAATTGAGTAAACACCACCCCCATCGACAGTTTGAGGTGGAGACGATGAGTACCCAAGGCGATAAAATTCTCGATGTGGCCCTGGCGAAAATCGGTGATAAGGGTTTATTTACCAAAGAATTAGAAGTGGGAATGTTGGATAGATCGATCGATCTTGCCGTCCATTCTCTCAAGGATCTGCCCACTAATTTGCCCGAAGGCTTAATCTTGGGTTGCGTCACCGAAAGAGTTAATCCGGCCGATGCTTTGGTGGTAAATAGCCAAAATCAAGACTATCAATTAGACACTTTACCAGAAGGTGCGGTGGTGGGGACTTCTTCCCTGCGGCGATTGGCCCAGTTGCGTTACCATTATCCCCATCTGACTTTTAAGGATGTGCGCGGCAATGTTAACACCCGTCTGGCAAAACTGGACGCGGGAGAATACGACGCGATTATTCTGGCAGTAGCGGGATTGGAAAGGTTAGGATTAGGCGATCGAGTTCATCAGGTTATCCCGGCAGCAATTTCTCTCCATGCGGTGGGACAGGGTGCTTTAGGGATAGAATGCCGCGATGCTGATCCGGAGGTTTTGCAAGTCCTAAAAGTGTTGGAACACGCCCCTAGTCGCGATAGATGCTATGCTGAACGCGCTTTTTTACGCGAGTTGGAGGGGGGTTGTCAAGTTCCCATCGGAGTCAATACGGCGATCGAGGATGGTATCCTAACTTTAACGGGTATGGTGGCTAGTCTCGACGGTAAGCGCCTGATTAAGGACTCGGTTAGCGGTGATCCTAGCCATGGGGAGGTCTTAGGACGAGATTTAGCCCATAAAGTGCGCGAGGCTGGTGCTGGGGAGATTTTAGCCGAGATTTTCGCTGAAGTGGGCCGATAATCAGTTATCAGTGATCAGTTATCAGTCTTAAGTAGGGTTGGCTGAATAAATCTAACCTTTTCCGCCGGGATGATAGAATTGCCTTTCGGAGTCAGGAAATTGTACAGGATATGACGATTTTGAATTAAAACTAAAGTTGCGATCGCTAAGAGAAAATAACCAAAACCTTTTTGTAACTGTTTTGCGGACACAAACTGTCCCAGATAGGAACCGATAAGAGTACCGAGGGCAGCCGCAAAAGCAAAGGATAGGGTTAACTGCCAATCGACGCTAATATGTCCTAAATAGCCCAGTAATCCAGCTACAGAATTGAGGAAAATAATCAGCAGGGAAGTGGCGATCGCTTGAACCATGGGGATTTTGCCCAATAATACCAGCGCGGGAACAATAGCGAAGCCTCCCCCAACCCCAACTAATCCCGTCAGGACACCCACAGCGATTCCTTCGCTCATTAACCAGAGCCAGCAATATCGGCACACTGGTTGGGGGTAGAGAGTCAGATTTTTTTGCCGATCGCGGGCTTTATAATCAGGATTATCTATCTGTGCTGATCTGCGGATCATAAAGGCTGCCGCTAGGAGCATTAGTGTCGCAAACAGGAGCATCTGGAAGGTGGCAGTGACAAAGGGTAATGTGGCTAATCTTGCTCCCAAAAAAGCCCCTACCATCGTGGCAGAACCGAAGATAAAAGCGGTTTTTAAGTTAATGTTGCCTTTTTTCCAGTGGGGAATCGTGCCGAGTAAACTGACACTACCGATGACTAGAAGCGTCATAGCGATCGCCGATTTGGTCGGTACCCCCATCACATAGACTAGAATCGGTAATGCTAGTACAGAACCTCCTCCTCCCAGCAATCCCAGACTAATCCCCGTACAAACGGCTAATAAATGTCCAATTAACCAAGTCATTTCAGTTATCAGTGATTTTAGCTATCGGTCCTCAGGAGGCAGGAGATACGGTGATAGGGTGTTAGGGTGTTGGGGTTTTAGTTGAAATTCCCCCACTTCCCCACTTCCCAATTCATAATTTATAATTCCCACACCCCACACCCAACCCCCTATTTCCCCCGATGGGGTTGATTATAGGGAAGTTTAGCCAGAAGCATAGCTAAAGCACAGGTATTACTAATCCCCGCAAAAACTAGACCAGAACCGACAAAACCGCTTAAAATCAGGAACCAAGGCGAGATAAAGGCTCCTAATACTGTTCCGAGGACTACTAGGGAACCAGCAACGATCTGCACCTGACGAAATAGGCTAATTGGGGCATTTTGGTCTTTTTCGGTGGCATAACCCGCACTTTTCCAAGTATTTAAGCCGTTTTTTAGCTGGGCAACTTGGCTAAATCCTGCCGCAATTAGTTTTTGTGCTGCTAAAGTGGACCTGCTGCCAGAATTACAATAGAGAACTAGGGTTTGATTGGGGTCAAAAGCGATCGAATTAGGGTTAAAACTGGAAAGTGGTACTAATTTCGCCCCTGGAATGCGATCGCTGGCGTACTCCCCCGGTTCTCGCACGTCAATTAAGCAAACTTCTCGGCGCTCAATTAAGTTTTTTAAAGTATGGGCATCAAATTCTAGTAATTTTGCTTGATTTGTGGTATGGGTCATCGTTAATCTCCTGAATAGATCTTTAAGCTAAAACAACTCCTAAATTACCGCAGCCTTGGTTAGCGGGAACTGCCTCCATGATCTTTTTGGGATCGGGTAAATTAAGACTGTTCATAAACTCGATAAATTGTCTGCGGTTACGTCCGACAAAACGGGGATTGTATTGTTTTTCTTCGGCAATGGTGGAGACAGTTAAACCGCGATAGTCGTGGCCAGGATAAACTAGGGTACTATCGGGGAGAGTGAAAAGTTTTTGCGTGACCGAATCAAAGAGAGTACCAGCATCGCCGCTTTGGAAGTCGGTACGACCGCAACCCCGGATAAATAGGGCATCTCCTGTCAAAATATGACTGTTATTGACTAAATAGGCTAGATGACTATCGGTGTGGCCGGGAGTAGCGATCGCTTTGATGGTGATATTTCCTAGTAACAATTCCTCTCCATCCGTCAGATGGCGATCAGCACAGGCTACTTGGGCATTTTCGGGAACTATACCCAGACAGCCTGTGATTTGCCTTAATTTTCCAGTTCCTGTGACGTGATCGGCGTGAATATGGGTTTCTAAACAGTATTTTAGCGTTAATCCTAGCTCCCGTAATTGCCGATCATCCCTTTCCACCTGTTCCCGCACTGGATCCACCAATACCGCTTCCTTGCTGACGGGATCGGCAATCAAATAAGTATAAGTGCTGGTTTCGGGATCGAACATCTGACGGAATAGCATGATCTCTGACTCCCTTTGTATAACTTTATAACTATACTACCGTATAATTATGAACTTGGAGGAAACCTCTAGCAGGATTAATTTTTTGGCTGTATCTCACTGTCGAGTCAAGAGGCAAAAATACAAATAAAGCGAGAACTGTCGCTCTTACAGTTCCCGCTCTATTATTGTTGTATTGTTGGAGTATCTAACCCCCAAATATTGAGTTAAATTAGTACAACTCTTCTTCTTTGTGGGTGACGATCACACAGTCAGAAGTAGGATAGGCGACACAGGTGAGGACATAACCCGCTTTAATTTGATCGTCATCTAAGAAGGATTGATCGGATTGATCAACGCTACCAGATTCGATTTGACCAGCACAACTAGAGCAAGCACCAGCACGGCAAGAAAAGGGTAAATCTAATCCTTGTTCTTCTGCTGCCTCGAGAATATATTCATTATCGGGAACATCAATTGTATGGTCGCCATCGGGTGTTTTCAGGGTGACTTTATAAGTGGTTGTCTTTGTTTTCTTTGCCATAGGTTGTTCCTCAGCCTCAAAATGCCTTTTCTCGCCGTTTAAACTGAACGGGTCGAATGAGTTTCCTTTCTGATACTACGCGAAAATTTACCCAGCTTAACTTAGCATTAGTAATCACAGCCTTAAATAAACTTAAAATAATATTTACTTATCACTTTAGCAGATTAGCTGTTTAATTAAAAGTTGATAAGTAGTCGTGCAAAATTAATTTCCTAGTCGAGACTCCGAGACTCCGAGACTCCGAGACGGGAGACGGGAGATAGCTATTAGGTATCGGATCAGAAGTGTTGAACGTTGAGAAAAGTCAGACAAAAAATGCTATTATAGATAGAATCTAGACAACTTATTCACCTCACAATAGGTAGTTTGCCCTGATGACGAATTTCTCAAAACTCATAAAAGAGCTTCTCAAACCACTGCCTAAAAATGACTACCCCGCTTTAGACACTTTTACATTTTTGTCCTGTTGGATTGGTTTTGCTTTAGATAAAAGCATCGTCAGTATGAGGGACTTATGCAGTCGAATGGTACTGCAAG